>JAYSQC010000739.1:0-1328 GCA_043721755.1 Schlesneria sp. | reverse complement strand
CTTGCGGCGGGATCTTGTCCGCCCTGGCCTTCATCCCCTCGTAGCCGGATCGCAAGATCAGCTTCGCCTCGGTGGTCTTCTTCTGACCGAGCAGGGCCGCGCCGAGCATCGACTTCGTGTTGAACGTCGTCCATGCGTCGGGCTCCTGCTTCTCGCGGATGGCCAGGCACTCGCGGAGGAGGTCCTCGGCGATAACGTGCTGGCCACATCGCAATAACTCGAGCGAGGCACTGGCCAACTGTCCCGCGAATTGAGGACCGTCTCGTTTCGGTCCCTTTCGGATGCCAGCGGCGAATTCCTTGAGCGTGGCCGCCGCTTGCTCACCCTGGTTGGCGTCGTTATACGCCTTGGCGAGGTCGTTCATGCTGGCGAGCGTGGAGGGATGGTCGGGGCCGAGCTTGGCTTTGAAGAGCTTCAGCGTCTCCTCGAAGAGCGGCAGGGCCAGCTCCAGCTTCTCGGCAGCCTGATACGCCAAGGCGCGGTTGTTCATGCAGATGAGCGTGGAGGGATGGTCGGGGCCGAGCTTGGCTTTGAAGAGCTCCAGCGACTCCTCGAAGAGCGGCAGAGCCAGATCCAGCTTCCCGGCCGCCCGATACACGAAGGCGAGGTTGTTCATGCAGGTGAGCGTGGAGGGATGGTCGGGGCCGAGCAGGCGAGTCTGAGTTTGCAACAGTTTTTCAAAAAGGTCTGCGCCATCCATGAATTGTGCGGCACCAAGATAGGCCCAACCAAGGTTCAAAGTCATGATCAACGTGTCCTTATGTTCCACGCCGTGCAGCTGTCGTGAGACTGCAAGTCCTTCTTCCAGCAACGGAACGGATTCCGCCGCTCGATTGGAATTCATCAGGCTAAGGAACGGGGCCGTGATTACTTCCCGAAGTTAGGTTTGTGGTGTGGGGAGTGCTCGGTCGTTCCATTTGGGGAGGAGTTCGTCGCGGAGGATGCGGCAGGTTTTCTGGAAGTTGGCTGCGACTTTGCGACCTGTCTCGAAGACTTGGTTCAGGATCGATGTCGTCACGCGCAACCCGGTTTGTGTTCGGGTGCGTGAGATCAGGTCGCGCACCAGTTCCACGGACTCGAACACGACTCCCTGGCAGGCGCGAGTTACGTGCGGGAAGACACGATGTTCGAGGGGGTTGTACTTGGAGCAGTACGGCGGAAAGTGCGCCACCCGGAGTTCCAGGCCGAGCCGATCCGCCAGACGTTGCAGTTGCTCCTTGAAGACGTGCCGGTTCGAGGCGTTGCTGCCGCCTCCGTCGCACAGGATCAGCAGGTTCGACAACGTCGGACCACTCGTCGACTCAACAATTGACGACAAGCCGCTTTCC
>JAYSQC010000738.1:0-9503 GCA_043721755.1 Schlesneria sp. | reverse complement strand
GGTCGAACGTCGGCGGAACTCGCAACGTGCTGGACTTCTGCCGCACAACGGGCCTCCGCCAATTTCATCACGTCTCTACCGCGTACGTGGCTGGGCTGCGTCAGGGCCGCGTGCTGGAGTCCGAACTGAACGTCGGACAGGAATTCTCAAACGACTACGAGCGGAGCAAGCTGGAGTCGGAGACAATGGTTCGCAACTGCGACTTCATCGACACGCCCACGATCTTCCGTCCGGCGATCATCATCGGTGATTCGATGACCGGACGGACCACAACTTACCACGGCTTTTACGCCGCGCTCAAGTTGACTCACACCATCATTCAAGCGTTCCCGAAAGACCTCACGGGGTTGGTCGGCGACCAGCCAGTGCGACTGACACTGAACGGCACTGAAACCAAGCACTTGGTCCCTGTGGATTGGGTTTCCGCGTTCATGGCTCACGTGCTGACTCACCCGAGACTGCATGGCCAGACGTACCATCTCACGCCAAAGCACCCGGTCACGACCCGGCTCATCCGCGATGTCCTCGAACAGACGACCGGCACTTACGGGTCAACTCTCGTCGGCCCGAACCAGCAACCGGGTGATCCCACCGAAGCGGAGCGACTCTTCTACGAGCACATCCGCATTTACAACTCGTATTGGAAGATGGACCCGATCTTCGATCGGACCAACACCGAAGCCGCCGCGCCTCATCTGGCCTGTCCGCATGTCAGTCGAGACCTGCTGACAAAGCTGTCGCGCATCGTCATTGATGACGGATTCCCAGAACCGAGCAAACGCCCGGTGGTTCCCGAGTTCGATGTGGTCTCGCTGTTGACTCCGTTGCTGGAGCAGACGGACGTGCATCCACCCAAGTCGTCCGACGAACGGTTGCTCGGCTTGGATGTCTGCGGCCACGGCGGCGGTCAATGGCAGGTCATCGTCCGTGGCGAAGAGATCGTCGGCGTGGAAACCGGACTGCACGAAGACCGTCTGGCAACGTGCCGACTGAACGTGGAGACGCTCGCGTCGCTCGCACAGGGGCAACGCAACTGGGACGACGCCTTCAATTCTGGAGCGGCCGTCATCCAAGGCAACGGGCGAACGCTGCATCAGTACGCGAAACTACTCGAGCAGATGCTGGAGCAGACCGTCAACTGACACGCTGAGGTACGAAGCACCGGGGTGGCTTGAATCGGCCCTGATTCGACGAATATCGAGACGGGGCAGGTGGCAAACCTGCCCCGTTTTTTTGTTTCGTGAAGACGCTCTACCTCACGCGGTACACGCTGACACTAACCCGAAGCGTAAGCGAGGATGCAACACACGTTCTCGCTTACGCTTCGGGTTAGTGTGAAATGTGCCATCCTCATCCGTGCGCGGTATATCACCCCGACGACAGTCCATCTCCAAGGGGCTGTGCATCCGCTCTGTCCGAGAGTTCTTGAGAGTCCTGGCACACGTCGGGTACGTGGAGACTTCGGAACGCACCTGCTTTTGCGGTAGCCCTGTCGCTCCGCCGACAAGCGGTCCCGTCGAGTACTACGAGCGCCGCTGGCTGATCGAAGAATTCCACAAGGCGATCCAGACCGGCTGCCGCCTCCAAGACCGACAGTTCTTGGAAGCGTAACTACCAACTCCCAAACCGAGTCATGACAAGGTACTCGCCCGACGCGCGCGATTCGGGGTCATCGAATGCCCAGCCCTCGCTCGCGCGTTTTGAAGTTGCACACTTTTGATTTTGTGGGCGTCGTTCTCCGCCTTTCCCCAAGGGGATTCGGGGGAAACGTCGGGCAAGGACGGTCGTGATTCGCGGCCTCTCTTCATTCGCTGTCGAAGGACTCCTACTTTTCAAGATCGACAGCGAATGAAGAGAGACAGCGAATGGCACAATGCCCTTCTGACCGCGAGGTCAGGTACAAACTTGAGTTTGAGGAGATTCTTCGACGAATAGCGCAACTTCAAAAAGCGTAAGCGAGGACTGGTGTTGCCTCCTCGCTTACGCTTCGGGTTAGTGTCAGCTTCAACTGCGTGCGGTAGAATGTCAGATGCCCCCGCCCAGAGGTATCAGTTGCGTCACTCCGCCAAACGAAACAGCCCGATCGAACTGTCGATCGGACTGTTGTTTATTGGACGTGTGAGTCGATACCCGAACATCAGGCTATGGTGGTAGCCGTCGCCGCTGCCGCGTGATCCCAAGTGAAGAGCTTGGAATCAATGTTGGTAAGAGTCACGAAGCCCTTCTTGTCGCTAGGCTTCAGTTCGACACCGGTCTCTGCCAGTTTCTTGGCGAGTGGCGAGCCTTCCATGATCATCCCGTCGTCGGGGATCGTCCGCCACCACTGTAAGTGCGGCCAATCTCGCTGGACGTTGGCCAGCACCGTCTGAAGCGTCTTGCCAGCGACACCGGGCTTGAAGCCCGCCCGTGTGGCGACTTCGGTGTACGTGGCGTACTTGTCGACTCGCTTCAGTTCCCAAACCACCTCAGCCACATTCTCTGCGCGAACGGATGCCATTGAGTTCTCCTGCGTCTTCGCCTCGCACCCTCACTCGGTCAGCACGATGAAGAGTCATCGGCCTCAACCTGCGTGGATTGTTCGGCATACTTGGAAAAAAAGAGCGGCAAACAACGTGAGTTTTCGCCCCACGCTCCCGCCGCCGTACAGTTCTTTGGAAGTTGCGTGTAGGCTACTCGACGAGGCTATCTGCGACAACCCACTGAAACCACGACCGGCTTGCCGTTGGTGGTCATCTCCGATGTGAAGCGAAGCCAGAAACAAGTCACTTCAACTGTCTGAGTTGCGCAGATGTAGGGTGGGCTGTGCCCACCATTCCGCAACCGATTGTGGTGGGCACAGCCCACCCTACGAGAAGTCAGGCAGTCGAATTACTGAATTGACGAAAAGGACCGGCGAGTGAGGCATAACGAAGACTGTTCCCACGATCATGACCACGACCATGAAGACCATTCCACCGCCGAAATTCCCTTCGGGGGCGATGAGATTTATCGCAATCACGGGATTCGATTCTGTCATCCCGGTGACTGGACCGTGACCGAAGAGACGGGGCCGGATGAACTCACCATCTCCATTCAAAGCCACGGCACGTCGTTCTGGACACTGACCCTGTTTGAAGATGCTCCCGATCCGGCCGACATTCTGGAGACGGCGCTCACGGCCTATCGGGACGAGTACATGGACCTCGACGAGTCGGAGCCGCCGGAACTGTTACCCGTTCCTGTCGCCGGGCGCGAGATCGACTTCGTCTGTCTCGACGCGGTGAACTGGGCCGTGCTCATCGCCTTCCGAACCAACCGGCGCACGGTGCTGATCGTCTCTCAAGCCACCGATTTTGAATCGAAGCTGACTCGCCCCGTGCTGGAGTTGATGACGAAGAGCTTTTCCTGCGACGAGGGCTTGGCACTCAATGGTGACGAGCCGGACGAGGTCGATGGATTGGATGACCTCGAATTGCCAAATCCTCTCGCTTGACCGTCTGTTAGAAAACGTAGGGTAAGCGTCTCGCTTGCCCGTACCGGTCACGCACAATCAGGGCACAGGCGGGCCATCTGTGCCACGATTTCCCCAAGGCCAATGCCTGTTTGAAGCTGGGCCGAATGTAGAGTGGGACCAGTGGCGTTTCGCCGCGCCGGCCCACCAAGATTTCTCGTCGTTTCACGAGGGTGGGCCGTCGCTCGAACTGAGCTTGTCCCACCCTACAATGAAAAAAGAGATTGCCCTGACGGCTTCCCTGAGCGGCTTGGCGTCTGGAGCGCACGGGCGTGTATACTCCGCCCGCCTTGCGCCAACCCCGTATCAGTCGATGCGGCATGAGTCCCCGTTCGGTGCGTCTCGCGCATCGAGGAGCTTGGCACGGATGTCCTCTCCCCCGGTTAACGCCTCAGCACAGAAGGCCAAATGGATACACCTGTCATCGATCAGTCTTATGTCGTTCGATATGGAACGACGCGCATTTTGGGCGAGTTCTCGGCACGGGGCCTCGCGCCGCTGCCGCGCGGAGCGTCCGTCATCGTTCGTGGCGAACGCGGTCACGAATGGGGAACCGTTCTGAGTACCGCTTCGCAGCAAACGCGAACCTATCTCGGTGCTTCCGACGAACACGGCCGCATCATTCGACGGGCCAACGACGAAGACGAAGCCAATCGCGACAAAGCGATCACCTTCGAGAAGGAAGCCTTTGCCGGATGCCTCGCTCAAATCCGCGAACGCAATCTGCAAATGCAGTTGGTGGATGTCGAACAGGTCATCGGTGGCGAGCGGCTTGTCTATTACTACGTCGCCGAGCAGCGGATTGATTTCCGAGACCTCGTGAAGTCGCTCGCCAAAGTGTTTCAAACGCGGATCGAGATGCGCCAGATCGGCATCCGCGATGAGGCCAAGTTACTCGCCGACTACGGCGACTGCGGACAGCCTGTCTGCTGCAACACGTTTCTGCGAGAGATGCCGCCCGTCTCGATGAAGATGGCCAAGCTGCAAAAGGCGACGCTCGATCCGTCAAAAATCTCCGGTCGCTGCGGCCGGCTGAAGTGCTGCCTGCGGTACGAGTACGACACCTACGAAGAGAGTCGCAAGGAACTTCCACCCGTCGGAGCGACCGTCGTCACGAAACAGGGAACCGGCAAGATCGTCGGACAGGAGTTGCTCGCGCGGAAGTTGATGATCGCCTACGAAGGCCAGCGCCACATCATGACCGACGAGCGGGACATCCTGACCGTGGTCAGCACGAAATCCACAAAGCCCAATCAGCCCCCCGCCGACAAGCGAGACGGGGGCGAGGCCGGAGTCGTGCCGGAGCCGCAGCGTCGTGAAGACCGACCCCGTGATGATCGCCCGCGCGGCGATCGGCCTGCTCGCCCGGAGCAATCGCATCCGGACGGTCCTCGCAATGAGGGATCGCGTCCCAACTCCAACCCGTCATCGCCTGATTCGCTCAGTGATCCTACGTGACGAATGAGAACGCCCGCCCTCAAGCACTGTTTTGAAACTCACCCCACCGGGCTTGTCCCGGTGGAATCGGGTTTTTGCACTACTCGTCGCGCCGCTTCGAGTGAATGAGCAATTCGAGTGAATGAGCAAGTAGGTGCAAAAACCTATTTCCACCGGGACAAGCCCGGTGGGGTTCGCTTGTTTGAGGATTAGTACCATTCTCCAGAAGTCGAATACCGAGGGCTGTCGCATGTCGTTCAAACATTCTGTCCGACTGAGTTGTCTTGCCGCCATCGCGGCGCTGTGCCTGAGCGTCTCCTTCGCCGCTGACGACTCGCCGCTCGCCGAGCAATACGGCTTCAAGCCGATCGAGGCGTTCAAGCTTTCGCAGCGCTCGGCCAATCTGCTGACGGGAGACTTGAATCACGATGGGCTGACCGACGTGCTGCTCGTCGATAACAGCAAGAGTCGGCTCGATCTGTTGATCCAGCGAAAGGTCGCCCCCGCGACGCGCGAGCGGAAAGCGGGAGCGACCGACGTGAACGTCGTGGAAGATCACTGGCGGTTTGAACACCTCAAGTTGGCGGTCGATCAGGAGGTTTCCGCCGTCGCGCTGGGCGACTTCAACGGCGACGGTCGCACTGACATCGTCTACTTCGGCAGCCCCGATCAACTCGTCATCCGCTTTCAGCCCGAAGCGGGAACGTGGACGCAAAAGAAGCAACAGCGCGTTCCCGACGCCGCGCCGTCGCAATGGTTCATGGCGGCGGGCGATCTCGACAGCAACGGCCTGGATGACTTGGCCATCTTGGGAAAACACGAAACGATCCTGTTCATGCAGACCGCGAAGGGCGTGCTGGCTGAACCGAAGAAGCTGATGAACACCTCTGACAAACTCGGGTTGGCTCAGATCGCGGACCTCGATGGCGATGGCCGCAACGATCTGTGTTACCTCGCCGGTGAAGGGCTGACGCGCTCGCTCGGCACACGATTGCAGTTGGCCGACGGGCAGCTCGGTCCCGAGTACATCTTCGATCTCGAACGTCCGCGAGCCGTGTCGCTGCGTGACATCGATGGCAAGCCGGGGCACGAGATTCTGGCGATCGACTCGCGCACGGGACGGATCAAGTTGTTGAACGTCGAACGCAGGAAGCCCGCTGAAAACGATCTGCCCGAACGACTCATTCAGTTCGGCTTCGGCAAGCAAGGTTCGGGCCGAGACCGCGATCTGACGGCTGCCGATCTCGATGGAGACGGACTCATTGACCTCGCCGTCACCGATCCCGATGCCTCGCGCGTGTTGATCTTCCGCCAGCGTGCGGGCAGCGGCCTCGATCTGGGCTCGCCATTTCCCGGCCTCAGCGGTGTGGATCAGATTCGCGCGGCCGACTTCGACGGTAACGGCAAGGCGGAAGTCGTGATTCACAGCGGTCCCGAGAAGACGCTCGGGCTGAGCCGCCTCGACGACGGCAGGCTCACGTTTCCCGAGTCGCTTCCCATCGAAGCGGACTCCATCGGACTCGAACTCACCGACCTCGATGGCGATCGACGCCCCGAAATCGTGTTCCTCGCGAAGACCAAGAAAGATCGAGGTTCCGAGTACTCCTTGCAGGCGTTGAAGCGTGCCGCGAACGGGGAATGGCAACCGCATTCGTTCGGTGGCAAGACGGCCATTCCGCTCGAACTGAAGGGAACTCCCGAGAAGCTCGTGCAGGGTGACTTTACCGGTGACGAGCGGTCAGAGTTTCTGGTCTTTCAAGGAACATCGAAGCCGCCGCAGTTGTTCGGACTGAGCAACGAAGGCGTTCCGACAGAGATCGTTGTCAGCGGCAACCTCGGATTGGGTGCCGTCTCACCGGGAGCGATCTCGTTCGCGACGCTCGGCGACAAAAAAGGAGTCCTCGTCGCACAAGACAACTTCGCGCGGTTCATGGTTCTCGGTGACAACCGGCGCTGGCAAGTGGTCGAACAGTTCAACGCGGGCGAATCGAACTCGAAGATCGTCGGTGCGACAACCCTCGAACTCGACGGCCAACCCGGTGCGGAGATCGCGCTCGTCGATGCGGGTGTCAAAAAGTTGCGAGTCCTGCGAGGTGGCGAGACGGGCTACTCGCAATGGAAAGAAATCGACATCGGCGACTTCCCGTTCAAGGCTCTGAAGGTGGCCGACTTCAACGGCGACAAACGGGACGACTTGCTGCTGTTCGGAGCCGACAAGTTCGCAGTGCTGTACGCGGGCGCGGCGGCTCCGGCGCTGAAGGAACTCGCCTCGTTCGAGAGCCAGCTTGAAAAGATTTACCCCACCGATGTCCTCGCCGGAGACGTGAACGGCGACGGGAAGACCGATCTCGTCCTGACCGACACGCGCAGCCATTTCATCGAAGTTCTTCAGTACCGAGCCGACTCCGGATTGAAGCACGCGCTGTACTTCCGCGTCTTCGAGCAGAAGTCCTTCCGCAACGAGGATGAAGCGGGTGGAGACGCCGAACCGCGCGAGGCTCAGATCGCGGATGTCACCGGCGACGGACTGCCCGACTTGCTGTTGCTCATTCACGACCGGCTCTTGCTTTACCCGCAAGATGACGGCCGCGAGACAAAGTAATTTGACTGTCTGACTTCTCGTAGGGTGGGCTGTGCCCACCACAATCGGTTGCGGAATGGTGGGCACAGCCCACCCTACACCTGGACAACTCAAACAGTCGAAGTAGCTGGCCGTTGAAAAACGTCGCTTGGACGCCTCGTCCGAGCGAAAACCAATTGGAATCGGACGGACGAGGCGTCCATCCTACGGCTTTCAACAGGCTGCTAGTGGTTCGCCAATTTTAAGTTGTTCGGTTGCGTTGTTTAACCGCGTGGGCAACGCCCCGCGTGTCGAGCGACGTTCGAGTCTGTTCCCCATCAACGCGCGGGGCGTTGCCCACGCGGTTAAACAAGGTCAACCCCTCAAGATCAAGTTGGCGGACCACTAGCCCGAGCGAGCATTTCACCGCCTGCGCAACGAGAACACGATCCCATCGTTGTGCCTGCTTGCGCGGCGCGTGGTCGAACGGTGGCAGAAAGTCGTTCTTCAGCGACCACACGTTTTTGTCGTGAGTGTCACACCTGCGCGCGAGTTCTCGTTGAGTGGCGCGCCACGGATATTCAATGAGTCCGCAACGCACCCGCGTTGTCAGCCCTGCTCATCACAGTCCGAAGGCCGCGTCCATTTGGGTGGAGATGCTCTTGAGTTCTTCGAGGCCACCACCGTTGACTTCGGCCGCGAGCCAGCCGTGAAAGTTGATTTCCTTGAGCGCCTTGCGAACGTCGGCGTAGTCGATGTCTCCTTCACCGATGGGGGTGAATTTGTTCTGCGCCCGGGAGAAGCCTTTCACGTCGAGTTTCAGGACGCGCGGACCGAGCTGGCGAATCCAGCCTCCCATGCTGCCGTATTTCCAGTGATTGCCGATGTCGAACTGCATCCCCACCCACGGCGAACGGAACTCATCGACATACTTCACAAACTTGTCGGCCGTCTGGTTCGCATCCCCGTCGTGGTTGTAGAGGAACTGATTCCAAACGTTCTCGATGACGATCTGCACTCCCAACTCGGCCGCCAGCGGAACGGCCTGAGCGATGTTCTCGACCGAGCGTTTCCAAATGTCTGCTTCCGGTCCGTCCTCTCCCTTGCCGACCACCAACAACACGCTGTGCCCGCCGACCGCGCGAGTGTCTCGCAGGGCCTGCATGAGACTGGCCAGCGCTTTCGCCCGCGTCCCTGCATCGGCGCTGGTGTGCCGAACCGACCAGTGATCTCCGCACACGCTGCCGTCCACGACAAGTCCCGTCTCCGCGATGGCCTTCTTCGTCGCCTCAACGTCATCGCCGGGGAAGTTCATCTCCACCCCTTTGAACCCCGCCTCTTTCGCGATCTTAAATCGCTCGACCAAGCTGCTCCCTTTGATCATGCCGATCTTCAGTGTTTTGTAGAGTCGCCCCGCCAAGGCATCTGGCACCGACGGGTTGGCTTGCCCCAAACCGGGGGCCACCGCCACGGCTGCTGCGGCCACCGCTGTGGCCTGAAGGAATTGGCGTCGAGAGTAATTCGTTGACGGGATCATGGCGAAAGCTCCTTGTTGGTTCCTGGGGACGTAAGCAGGCCGTTCACAATTAGCCGATGTGGGTTTGGCCTGCAAATGGGTGTCGTTGTCGGCCAATTCCAGGGTGCAGTCGCCAATTGGTGGTAGCCCTGTCGCTCCGCGACAGGAAGCGAGATCGCTTGTAGGCGTAGATGTTCGGTTTGAGAGGTGATTCGACGGATCGACGTTCTTGGTTCATCGCGCCTCCTGTCGCGGAGCGACAGGGCTACCTTTTCAAAACTCTTGGTTCACCGTGTACGACTCACGTTTCGTTGCTTCGCGCGGCGCGAAGATTTGTGGTGGCGATGCTTGGGCGTCCGTACTTCTGAGGAATCTCTGAGCGGGGTGGCGTCAGCCCCTCGGTTCTTCGGGCGTGAGCCCTTCTTCGGTGGCTGGGAACTTCCAGAACCGGGGGGGCTGACGCCACCCCGCTCAGACACAGACAAGAGGGCTAACGCCCA
>JAYSQC010000737.1:0-17493 GCA_043721755.1 Schlesneria sp. | reverse complement strand
CCCGACGCGCGAGCGAGGGCTTCGTACTGATCGAACGTCCAGCCCTCGCTCGCGCGTCGGGCTAGTTTTGAAATGCGGACTAATACTTGGACAGGTTCTAAGTCCAACTCGCCCCTCAAAGCCTGACGCGCAAGCGAAGGAACTGTTGCCGGGCGTCCTTCGCTTGCGCGTCAGGCTTTGAGGGGCGGACACGGCAATTCTGACCATGTCACCAACAACTAATACAGGGCACCAGCATGCAGCTCGGACTCATCAACTCGGCGTGGGCACAGGCGGGGCGAGACACCACGTGGGGGATTCGCCAGACGAAGGAATTGGGGTTTGACACGATCGACATCTTCGCCGATCCGCTCGACATCAGCGTGCAGGAGCGCCTGCTGATCCGCCGCGAATGCGATCGAGTCGGGTTGCCGATCGTCTCGCTCTGCTGCGTCGCGACGGGGCTGATCGACTTCAATCCCAGCGTGCAGCGGTTTCACGTCGATCGAGTCACTCAGTACTTGGACCTCGCGTGCGAGTTCTCCGCCAAGAACGTCCTGCTTGTCTTGGGCGAGTACATCTGGAACCGGGAAGTCATCCGTCCCGCCGATCAATGGGCGTTCGCGGTCGAACATTGCAAACGGCTCGGCAACTACGCGGCGGAGTTAGGAGTCCAAATCGCGCTCGAACTGGAGCCGTTCCCGCTGTCGTTGCTCAACAACATCGACAACATGGTCCGCTTCATCGACGACGTGAATCACCCGGCCGTAAAGGCGAACATCGACGTGTCGCATCTGTGTCTCGCCGGCGTCGCTCCCGAAGAAGTCCGACGATTGAAGGGCAAGGCGATCCACGTCCACATCTCCGACTGCGACGGCCTCGTGCACGGCGACCTCCCCCCCGGTCGAGGCGTCGTGAATTTCGAGCCCTACCTGCGCGAGATCGCCGCGCTCGAAATCGACGGAGCCGTCTCGATTGAACTCGAATACAGTCCGCAACCCGACCAAATCGAAGCCTGGGTTGCCGAAGCTTACGCCGCCACCGCCACACTGATGCAAGCCGCCCATCTGCGAGACTGATCGCGCACCCCACTCCCCATTCCGCGCCGGGGTCAGTCGACCGAATCATCCGGGTGAGAAAGTGTGGCTCATCGTGGTCGTCGTACTGCACCTGTTTGTGAGGTCATCCCCCACCGGCACTGCTTCCCGAGGACTCCGCAGTAGTGGCACGTTCACCCATTGTTGTGGGGTCCAGAAGAAGTCGGGCCACCCCGGCTTGGTGTCGTGTGCGCGATCTGGTCTACTTGGTCGTCTGGTGGAAAATCGACACAGAAATAGAACCGCACCGGGGCGACTTGCATGGCAGATCAAGGACTCGACAAAGCCTTCGAGTTAATCGGGCAACTCGCCAATGACTTCCGGAAGCATTCGGATCACTACCTCTCGCGGGCCTATCAAGAGGCGGAGGTTCGCAAGGGCTTCATTGACAAGTTCTTCATCGCGCTGGGATGGGACGTGAACCACGAGGTTCAATCGAACCCGTTCGAGCAAGAGGTGAAGGTCGAGCCTCCGGTAGCGACCGGCGGGTCGCAGCGCAGGGCCGACTACTCGTTCCACATCAGCCCCGACTTCCGCGATCCACGAATGATAGTGGAGGCTAAGAAGCCGAGCGTAGAATTGGCCACGGCCGATAACTACTTTCAGACCATTCGATACGGCTGGAGCAAGGGCAACCCAATTGCCGGGCTGACCAACTTTGCCCAACTGCATTTGCTCGACTGTCGCTACAAGCCCGACATCGACAAAGCGATTCACCGCTGTGAGAAGCGGTACGGGATTGACGATTACTTGGATCGCGACAAGTTCAGCGAAATCTACTGGCTGGTCTCCCGTGAGGCGGTTGCTGCCGGGTCATTGGAGAAGTTTGCGGCGACGCTGCCGAAACCGCGCGGTGGAGCCAAGCAGCGTACGCTCTTCGCCGGTGGCTATCAGAGTGTGGACGAGTCTTTTCTCGAAGACCTCGACGACTACCGCAACACGCTGGCCCGCGCCTTCAAGAGCCGAAACCCTGAACTCGACAGCGAAACACTCACCGAGGTCACGCAGCGCACGCTGGACCGATTGGTCTTCATGCGATTTCTGGAAGACAAGCTGATCGAGCCATCGAATTTTGTGGCGAACTTCGGCGAGCGAGGAACAGCATGGCAAGATTTTGTGACGGTATCGCGTCGGCTGGATGGCACCTACAACGGGATCGTTTTCAAGCAGCACTCGATTCTCGATGCGGATGATTTTCAGATCGACGACGCGGCCTTCGCCAGGATTTGCGAGAAGCTCTCTCACAAGAACTCGCCCTACGATTTCAACGCCATTCCGATCCACATTCTCGGCTCGATCTACGAGCGGTTTCTCGGCAATATCATCGTCGCCACGGACAAGCGGGTGCGCGTCGAGCAGAAGCCAGAGGTGCGCAAGGCGGGTGGCGTCTACTACACCCCCGAGTACATCGTCCGATACATCGTCGCGAGTACGGTAGGCAGGCTGATCGAAGGCAGGTCGCCCGACCAAATCGCCGAAATGCACTTTGCAGACATCGCCTGTGGAAGCGGCTCGTTTCTGCTCGGTGTCTACGATCTGCTGATGGAGTACCACACCAAGTTTTACAACGAGTCCCCGCGCAAGGCGAAGAAAGGCGACTGCATCACGAAAGATGGTGTGCTCCACCTGTCGCTGGAGAAGAAGCGGGAAATCCTGCTCAACAACATCTTTGGCGTGGACATCGACCAGCAAGCCGTTGAGGTTACGCAACTGTCGCTCTACCTCAAGCTGCTGGACGAAGAAACCATCGCTTCGGCGCGCGGCTACCAGCTCCGAATGCACGCCGCCATCCTGCCGTCGCTCAACAAGAACATCGTCCGTGGCAACTCGCTCATCGGCAGGGAGGAGAAGGAAAAGAATCTGTTGAATAAGCTCGATGACGACGAAGCAGAAAAAGACGTGAATCCAATGAATTTCGAGGATGCCTTCCCAAAGGTGATGAGGCAGGGAGGCTTCGATGCCGTCGTCGGGAATCCGCCGTATGTTCGCCAAGAATCACTCAAGGAGATCAAGGCATATTTGAAGGATCACTATCAGTCGTTTGAGAGTACGGCTGACTTGTATATCTACTTCGTGGAACGGGCAATCTCTCTGCTGCGGCAGGGCGGCCTCTTCAGTTTCATTGTGTCGAGCAGTTTCCTGCGCACAAACTTTGGTTTGCCACTCCGCCAGTTTGTCCGAGAAACAGCCGCCTTGCTTCAGATCGTCGATTTCGGAGGGCTTGCCGTCTTCGCCGCAGCCAAGGACACCTACGTTTGCATTCCGCTCGCTGGCAAAGTGCCGCAGCCGGATTGCGTCGGCATTACGAAAGTGGCGTCGTTGGAAGGTCTCGATCTGCCGTCGCTCGTTGAATCACACAGCTATGCTGTGCCGATTGGCCGGTTTTCAGCAGATGCGTGGTGTATTGACGATGAAGGGGTTTCACGCCTTTTCGACAAGCTGAAAACTGGAACAACCGCTCTCGGTCAGTTTGTCCAGAGCAGGATATTTCGGGGCGTAATTACTGGACTCAACGAGGCGTTTGAGATCGACGCGGAAACGCGGCGAAAGTTCATCGCCGACTGCCCGGCCTGCGTCCCGCTGATCCGCCGATTCCTCAGTGGGCAGGACATTCGCCGGTACGTCGTGCGCGACACGGACCTCTATTTGATTGCCATTCCAAACGGATGGACCCAGAAGTCGTTCGGCGGCAAACGCAAGAGTGGAAAGAGGATCTCAGAGCGCGAGGCGTGGGCGTGGTTCTCGGAGAATTACGGGCCACTGGCTGAGCATCTGCTCCCCTTCGCCGCACCGGCCAAAAAACGCCAAGACCAGGGCGAATTCTGGTGGGAGCTAAGGCCGTGTGATTATTACGGCGTGCTCAATCTGCCCAAGATCATCTACCCGGACATCGCCAAGCAGCCCCGCTTTTGCTTGGACACGCAGGGGACTTACATCCGAAACACGGCCTATTGCTTGGGAACGGACGATCCGTATCTCCTCGGTCTTCTGAACAGTCGACTCGCGTGGTTCATGATTTCTCGAATCAGCATCCCGTTTGGCACGCGGGCGGGAGAGTCCCGCTATCGCCTCTTCACGCAGTACATCGAGCAGATCCCAATTCGCGCCATCGACACAACGAACACCACCGACAAGGCGCGTCGCGACAAGATTGTTCGTTGTGTGGAACAAATGATCGACATCCATCCGAAGCTGGCTGCCGCCAAGACAGACAAGGACCGTAATTTCTATGAGGCCAAGCGAGCGTCCCTAAGTCGCCAGATCGACGCCTCGGTTTACGAACTCTACGCCCTGTCCGACGAGGATATTCGCATCGTTGAGGAGGGCGGGGAGCTGTCTCCCGATTGATTGCAGATCGGGGCTGGGTGGCTCGCCTCGGGCCGCTTTTGAAGTTGAGGCGTGCCACTGCTGCGGAGTCCTCGGAGAAGCAGCGGGATCGGACATTGACACTCCCTCGGCACGGCTGCTCCGCAGCCGTGGAATGGCTTCCAGTTTTTATGGCTCTTGTCGGCTGGGAGTGCGTCCTTGGTGACTTGGAGTGAGTCAATGGCGTCTTGGGATTGCTCCGTAGCCTCTTGTAGTGGCTCCTTGCCAGCTTTGTGCGTCTAATTATTGTCAATTTTAGACTACTTATCGACTCGTGGTCGATCTTTACTAGCTTGAGGTAACTCCTTACCACATTGTGACGGCTAATTATCGCCTTGTGATGGCTCATTATCGCATTGTGATGGCTCCTTAGCCGGGTATTCTGGCGTCCTAGGTGAATGTTGCGGCGCTGGGTGTAGATGTTGGATGTCTACCATTACATTTTTTGCCTGAAATTCATTTTACTTGATGACACCGGCTCGGTATTTTGGCTCCATCCGTTCGTGGTCTGCCAGTTCTTGGCAGCGTTTGATTGAAGCCTGTTCGTGTCTCACCCATCCTTGGCACTGTTGCATTACTGGAAGGCGAAGTCATGCCCATCTCGACCATCGGTTCTTATGTCCCGACGATGAACGGGTTCTTGACTCACTGGTCGGCGGCGAATGTGGCTTTGGGGGCGGGTGGGCCGTTGGTGTTGCCCGGTCCCGTGGCGGTTGCCGATCTCACTGGCCTGCGGGACTCACTGCAAGCCTTCGCGTTGTCGATTGCTGGCAAATTGAACGATGTCGAGATTGGGCGGCAGGGTATGGAGTTGAGCAAGCTCGCGCTGTTGAGCCGGCTCGCCGAATTCAATCGCAGGGTGCGCGGGTTTCTGAGTCACACGGCGTTTGTGGCGGCGCTACCGCTGGTGCCGGTGGCGAGTTCGGGGCCGGGGACGATCCTCGCGGCTCTCGACGATCTGGTCACCTTGTGGGGCAAGATCAACGCGGCGACGATCCCCGGCTTCACCGGGCCGCTGCTGCTTTTGAACAGCTATGCCGTCGCCACGTTTTCGACCGATCTGACTGGTCTCAAGACCGCCTATATCACGTTTCAGGCGGCCGATCAGGAAGTGACGCTGGAACGCGAACGTCGCAACGGCACCCAGATGACGGCGTACACGGCGCTGGTCGATTATCGCAAGGCGGTGCTTGGAACGTTCGACCCGCTCGATGCTCTGGTCGCCAGCCTGCCGAAGCTGACTCCCGACCCCGGCAGCACGCCCGACGCAGTGACCGCGACCGGCGTCTGGGACGTGCCGACCCAGCAGGCGAAGATCATGTTCACGGCCAGCACCGAGCAGAATCTGGATCACTATGAGCTGCGCATGTCGCCCGGCCCAATCTACTCCACCGAAAACGAAACCGTGGTCGCCAGCCTCACACCGACGGACCCGCGCGAATTCTTGACGGACGCGGGCCTGACATCCTCCGACGACGTGGCCTCGTTCAAAGTCTGCGTCATCACCACGACAGGCAACGAAGCGGGATCAAATGCGGTGACCGTCACCCGGCCGTAATCGTCAACAGCGCATCCTGCTGGAACCCGCTGGGTCGCCCTGCGCTGTAGTCCGGCCCCTTTGGCCCGGATGTGCCTGCAATCTCGGTGTATTTCGTTGCTCTCCTGCGCGAGGTCTCGTCCAGACCAAGGGGTCCAGACTACGATTTCTGTCGGAAACGTCAAAAATACACTTTGGTCACGGAATGGATCATTCCCAATGTCGCAGGGCGCATCGCGCCTGTTGCTGGCTCACGAAAAAAACTCCTCACTCCTCCATCTTTTCACTGTTACTTCCGCAGGGCTTCACAATTGGCAGATAGGTTGCTGTCCAGTTTGGGTGAGCGGAAGAGACCTCAGGCGACCGGTAAGCCTTGTCTGACCCACACCAACCCGAAGTGTGAACGAGGGCGAAGTCGATCGACATCCTCGTTCACACTTCGGGTGGGTGTCTACGGGGAAACCATTTGTTGCCGGTCGCCTCATTGAGGCCCGGAAGGGTGTTCCGCGACTGGCAATGGCCACACTCAAACGACCTTTCTGTTGGAACCAGGAACGAGAGTGAGGTGACACGATGACGGTCGCAACTGCCAGCAGTTTTTATGTCGAACGGGTCCGTGATGTGACGGTGATTTGCTTCACGGTCAATGGCCTCGACGAAGACAACTATGAAGCGGTCTCCGAAGAGTTGCTCGAATTTGTCACGCTGGTGACGGCCAATGGTCCGGCACAAGTCGTGGTGGAGCTGACTCCGATCCGCCGGATCGACGAGTTGGGTGTGGCCATGTTGCACGCCTTGCATGACAGCCTGGCCGACGCGGGCGGGACCACGATCTTTTGTCGCCTATCACCCGTCGTGACGAGCGCCATTCGTGAAGCCGGCTTGTCGTCCGTGTTCGACATCCGCAATACACGCGGCGACGCGATGTGGTCGTTCTGAACCTTGCACGGCCCAAAGTGAGAGGTTTGCTTCGTTTAACCGCGTGGGCAACGCCCCGCGCGTCGAGCGACGTTGGAAGCCGTTTTGCCGCATTCGTGCGGGGCGTTGCCCACGCGGTTAAACGAAGCAGTCTTGCCCGTGCAAGGGATAAATTTGATGCCCACCGAATCCGTTGCACCGGGCGGCCACCTACGGCAGGAGGTGGCCGGAACACATTTCAAAATCTGTTTGCCTTGGAAACTAGCCCGACGCGCAAGCGAGAGCTGGACATTCAATGACGGCGAAGCCCTCGCTTGCGCGTCGGGCTAGTTTTGAAATGGGCTTTAGACAATGAGTGTCTACTTCACCACAGTCTGAAATCAGAAAGAGAACCCCTCATGATTGCCTCAGCCGTTCGCAATTTCGACGTGGAGCAGGTCCGGAACATCACGGTCATCAGCCTGTCAATCGACTCGCTCAACGAACAGAACTTCGAGGCGGTGGCTGAGGATCTCGACGCATTGCTGCTCACACGCAAGCCACGTCGTGTTGTGGTCGATCTCGTCCGCCTGAAACACATCGACGATCTCGGCCTGGCAATCTTGCAGTCGTTTCACGACGGCATCGAAGAACACGGAGGCACGGCCATCCTCTGCCGCCTCTCCCCCGCTGTCGCCCGTGCGCTGAAAGAGTCGGGGCTGCAACGCCATTTGCACGTCCGCAATTCGCGCGACGAAGCCATCTGGACCTTTTGAGAACTGCGCCCGGTGAATACTGTCGTTCGCTGGTGGTAGCCCTGTCGCTACGCGACAGGCAGCGCGAATGTCCGACTGGCGTTTGCCGTTCGAGATGACTCGACGGTTTGATGTCTCTTGTTGACCGCGCCTCCTGTCGCGGAGCGACAGGGCTACCTGCTCAGAAGCGCTTGCCCCACGAGGTTTCGTTGAGGTACCGCCAATGAACGACGATACTTGGTCTCGGTTTCGGCTGCGTCATGCGGTTCATCGCGATGGAGTGACTCGTTACAGTCTGCAAGCCATTCGATGGACCTCCTGTCTCGCACTGGAACTTGCATGAATGACTCGCTCGAAGTCGCCGCGCCGGCCGTTGCTCACCAGACGTTGCCGCGTGTGCTCGGGTTATTCGACGCGGTGTGCATCGTGGTCGGCTCGATCATCGGGTCGGGGATTTTTCTGAAGGTCAGTAGCGTTGATCGCGCCCTCGCGCCGTATGGCTTTCTCGCGATCATGGGGATTTGGCTGTTCGTCGGGCTGGTCACGCTGTGCGGAGCGCTGGCCTTGGCGGAACTGGGGGCGATGTTTCCTCACGCGGGCGGGCCGTACCTGTATTTGCGCGAAGCCTACGGTCGGCTGCCCGCGTTCCTGTGGGGGTGGACCGAGTTCTGGGTGGTGCGAACCGGATCGGTCGGTGCCCTCGCGTGCGCGACGGTCCTCTATTTTCATCAACTCGTCGAGTTGCCGCCGTGGGGACAGACACTGTTGGCGATCGCGATTGTTGTCGGGTTGTCGCTCATCAATCTGTTCAGCACGCGGTGGGGAGCCGGTGTGCAGGGAGCGGCCACCGTCGCGAAGGTTTCTTTCTTGGCGGGACTGATCGTGCTGCCGTTTGTGTTGCGCCGGATTGACCCGGCCAATCTCCAGCCGTTGCTGAGTTGGAACGAGGCACAACCGTCACTGCTTTCGTTTTGGAAGGCGATCGGAATCGCGATGGTCGCGGTGCTGTGGCCTTACGACGGCTGGATCAACCTTGGCCCGGTGGCTGAAGACATTCGCGAGCCTCAACGAAACGTGCCGCGCGGGTTGGGGATCGGTCTCGGGATCGTGATCCTGGTCTATCTGGGGGCGAACGTCAGCTATCACCTCACGCTGACGATGAGCCATCTCTCGCAGAGCAGCACGGTCGCGGCCGATGTCTTTCAAGTGCTGTTCGGTCCCGTCGGAGCACAGATCGCGGCACTCGGCGTGATGTGTTCGACGTTCGGCGCGACGAACTCGAACATGATCACCGGCCCGCGCATCTATCTGGCCGCCGCGCGCGACGGCCTCGTCCCGCGCTGGCTCCATCGCATCCATCCGGTCTATCAGACACCCGCCAATGCCATCGTGGCTCAAGCGGTCTGGACCGTGCTGCTGATCGTGCTGTTCTCTGTGTGGAAGCCCAGCGAACCGCAGCCGACTCCGTCAACGAACGTTGCTCGTACCGTGAACCACACACTCTCGGAACCACACTCGGTGCAGATGAAACGCGCGTTCGACAACCTCACCGACTCCGTGATCTGTGCCGGACTGCTCTTCTACGGCTTGACGGTCTCAGCGGTGTACGTGCTGAGACGGACTCGACCCGATGTCGAGCGACCCTACAAAACGTGGGGCTATCCTCTGACGCCGGCGCTGTTGCTATTGGCCTACGCGGGAGCCTTCGTCAGCCTGCTGATCGATCAACCGTGGCAGACGCTCAGTGTGTTGGTGCTGATCGCGTCGGGAGTCGTTTACTATGCGGTGGCGAGTCGGCTGGCGAGTCGAGGGTTGAGGGGCGGCAGGCTACACGCGATACCCGATCCGCAGTTGGAAGTCTTCAACGAGAGGACGAGAGAAGAATGAACTCTGGTCTCGCCATTATTTTCTTGTCTCGTTCTCTTGCCACTGATACCTCGCGCGGTCAGAACCGACTCGTTTAACCGCGCGGGCAACGCCCCGCGCGTCGTGCGGCGAACACAATTCCATGTCGCCAGACGCGCGGGGCGTTGCCCACGCGGTTAAACGACGCTGCGTTAATCTCAGCCGTGCGAGGCTTAGCTCTAAACACCGATGCCAGAACCTCTACTCCACATCGTTCTCTATCAGCCCGAGATTCCTCCCAACACGGGGAACATCGGGCGGACGTGCGTCGCCATCGGAGCCAAGCTGTGGCTGATCCGCCCGCTGGGGTTCAGCCTCGACGAGCAACAGCTTCGGCGCGCGGGATTGGATTACTGGCCGCACCTCGACTACGAGCTGGTCGATAGCTGGCCCGAGGTCTTGAGAAAACTGCCCGGTCGCAACGTCTGGTGCATTGAGAACCCGGCCGCGCGCACGGTGTGGGAAGCCGATTTCACTCCCGGTGATATTTTGTTATTCGGTCGCGAGACGAACGGCCTGCCGAGCGAGATCGTGGAAGAGTTGCGAACGCGCACCGTGCAGTTCCCGATGCACGCGGAAGTCCGCAGCCTCAACTTGGCCAACACCGTTTGCGCTGTCGCGTATGAGGCCGTCCGTCAGTTCGGCGGGTTGCCACTGAAGTCGGGAGTCGGGTAACAAAAGCCAGCCCTCAAACAAGCGACCCCACCGGGCTGGCCCCGGTGGCTCGCGGGTTTTTGCACTACTCGCGTCACGGATGCGGGTGAATGCAAAAGTAGTGCAAAGACCTGAATCCACCGGGGCCAGCCCGGTGGGGTTCGCTTGCTTGAAGGCCGACAGCGAGGCCAGCGCGATTGAGAGCCGTTCATTCTTTTCTCACAGGAGCCAGCCATGACCAGCACCGTCGAACAACGTTTGAAACAGCACGGCCACGAAATTCCCGTCGCACCCGAAGCGATCGGGTTCTACGTCCCGGTCCTTCGCACCGGGAACCTCGTCATCACGAGCGGGCAATTGCCGGTGATCGGCAAGGAACTGATGTTCAAAGGGAAGCTCGGCCGCGAGCTGCACGAGGAAGAGGGAGCCAACGCCGCGCGACTCTGCGCGCTGAACGCACTGGCTCAGATCAAGTCGTGCATCGGGAACCTTGATCGAGTGACGCGGATCGTGCGCGTGGAAGGCTACGTCCAATCGGCCGAAGGCTTCACGAAGCAACCGGCCGTCATCAACGGGGCGTCGGAGCTGCTGGTTCAAGCCTTCGGCGAGGCGGGCAAACATACACGCATCGCCGTCGGAGCCAACGAACTGCCGATCAACGCGGCGGTGGAACTCGTGGTGTGGGCCGAAGTCGGCGATTGAAGTCTTGTAGACAGAAGTCCGGCTTTCGGAAAAGCCGGACTTCGAGTGGCTGACTTCGGACGGACGAGGCGTCCATCCTACGGGCTGGTCGGCCGCTCGCCTGTCGATTGGGCGGAACTTATGATCGGCCACACGGCGAGCGGCAAGACATGATTTACCCGAACACACCAACCCGAAGTGTGAACGAGGGCGAAGTCGATCGACTCCCTCGTTCACACTTCGGGTTGGTGGGGGGCAGACAACTCTTTCCGCTCGTCTAAAAGCCTGCTGAATAAATCGCCTCGTGGCGAGCGGTCCAAGCGACGAAAGACGGCAAACTCAAAGTTCGCCCCCTAATGTTCTCCACCCACCAAGGTCAAGCAGGTTTTGGGGGGCGCGGCCCAAATTCTCGAAGAAATATGGCTGATTTGCAGATTCTTCTTGCGAAACCGACCTTCAGCGGTAGCATCTGAGCCGTGGTCGCACCCCCCGGTGACGCCCACAGGCTCTTTCACATGGCAGTCGGATTAAGTGAGATGAAGGAGGAGATCGTGAAGGCGTATTCCATGTTGGAACAGACAGGCGTGTATGAAGTGGACCCCGTCGAGGAAATGCGGATGAGAACTTGGGCACGTCGCCACTATGCCCCGGTTCAAGACCGCGACGAACACTGGCATCCGGTGGTTCTCGACGAAATGGTTCGCCGTGACCGTGAACGAGGATTCGCTCACACGCCCAAGTGAAACGCGGGCCATGGACAGCCCGTGCGGCTCAACGCCACGCACCGAAACAACAACGAGAAAGCCCGCGACCAAATTGGTACGCGGGCTTTCCCATTCTTTGATCTAGTGAACCAGGGACGGCGAGTGCCGAGAGGTTCTCGCCACCGCGATCAACTCACCGCTTGGTCGAGGAATTGAACTTGGAATCGTTCACGGCGGATTGCGGGGCGCGGCCGGGAGTCGCTCCTGTCGTAGGTCGAGCGGCGGTTGCAGGGGCTACGGTTTGAGGGGCACTTCCCTTCACCGGAGGACCAGCCTTGGCCGGGGTGGCCGGTTCTTCGCTCGTGGTCGAGGCCCAGTTGGCGACCGACCAGTGGGAATGAGTCGAAACGACCGACTGCCCGAGATCATCGAGAGCCGAGCGAAACCCGGCGGCATTGATGTTCTCGTTGGGAATCACGCGTTGCAGCACGAACCGACGATTGGCTGCGATGTACGCGAAGAACTTCCCTTTGCCGAGCTTGTCATTGTCCGACAACAGACGGAGCAGTGCCGTTCGCGGGACATCGGCCGCCGATTTGGGAAGCTCATCCAGCCAAGCCATGATCCAAATGGAAGTGCCGTCTTGGCTCAAGACAGCCGACAGAGAGAGTTCCCATTCGGCATCTTCGATCGTCGCTTTGAAAGCGAAGTCGTAACGCTGTTCATTCAGTTTCGCGTCGAGGCCCATCGCCTTGAGCAACGTGCCGAGCGTGGCATCGGTCAGCTTCCCTTTCGTCTGAGTCGCCGCCGCCGCAGGTCGCTCCTGCCCACTGGCCACACTCAACGCGACGGGTGCCGCCACGGCCGCCAACGCTGCACTCATTACCGCCCGCCGACTCCATTGTGTGTCCATCACTTGTGGCTCCTTTTGATTTGCGACGCGCACAGCCGACGAGCGACCGATCATCCCCGGACGCCGCGATGCATCGACATCGCGCCGGATCGGTCCTCGAAATCTCAACCCCCGCCAAACAAGTGCTTCAGGCAAATCTGTGACCATGTCTCGAACTGGTCGAGTTGCTGTAGCAGTTCTGCGGGTTGTGCGAATCCTGTCTCTAAGATCGACTCTTCCCGTGGTAGAACTTTTGCCGAGTCCAGATCAAAAATGTGAACGATCCCCAAATGGACCTGCCCGACGGGGCTTTCGTCATCGTTGATGAGACCCACGCAACGATCCTGAAACCCTGCCTGCAAAAAGACTTCCTCAGAAATCTCGCGGTGCATGGCCTCTTGATACCGGCGGTCTCCGCCCATTCTGTCTGTCGAAGAAATATGTCCGCCGATCCCGACCGACCGCTTGCTGTGCAGTCGCCCTTCTCCCCCCGCCTTACCACGGCGGTAGTTAAACAGCCGCCCGTCGTGCATAAAGAGACAGTATGGGATGAGCTGTTTGTAACTCGGGTCTTCCTCACACTTGGACCGCGGTTGGAAGCTGGTGTGCAACGGATCGAGCAGCGTGTCGAGGTAGCGCCCGACATTGGCGTTGAAGCCTTGGAAGTAGCCCAGCTCGCGGAACAGCAACGTCGGCACAACAAGAACGTGTTCGACCATGGGATCGGTGGGTGTGGCCGCCGGAGTCGCATCGGGAGTGTTCGAGGTCATGCTGGTCTTTCTGTGAAGAAGGGATTTCGCGAGGAACTGCTCCGGCACGGAGCAAGCAAGCTGCCGACAACAGGCCGCTACTTTAGGGTCTTCGCACAAAGGTGAGGAGCTTCAGAGTCGTCTTCCCCGTCAATCGGGTGCTGTCGTTCCAAGAAGTGACCCGTTGAAGTTGTCCACTGGAAACGGCGTCCGTTTACTTGTTGGAATGGCTTCGCTCATAATGGCCTCGGTAGAAACGGCCATTGAACAGTGGCGAGATGATCATCAATCAATGACGCAAGACTGAGGGAGGCTGACAACCCGTGATGAGATCCGTACTACTAACGTCTTGTTTCTGCGCGTGCCGCGCAGATTTGTGGTGGCGGTTTTTGGGCGTCCGTACTTCCGAGGAATCTCTGAGCGGGGTGGCGTCAGCCCCCCGGTTCTTCGGGCGTTAGCCCTTCTTGGGTGGCAGGGAACTTCCAGAACCGGGGGGCTGACGCCACCCCGCTCAGAAACAGACCAGAGGGCTAACAGCCTGTTGAAAAACGTAGGGCACGCCTCTGGCTTGCCCGTTTTCTAACTGCAAAACGGGCAAGCGGGACGCTCACCCTACGTTATTCAACAGGCTGCTAACGCCCAAGAATCACACTTGGGTTGCGGCTGAACGAAGTGAAGCCGCGCTGGGTGATCTCGTGACCAGCGGTTGTTCCTCCTCAATCAGCTCAGGAAAAGAACATGGATCAGGCAGCAGCGAAGGGCGACGGGAAGAAATCCGGAGACACGGCTCCGGTGTCGGGAGCCACCGATTCGGGGGTGACTCAAATTGGCAAGTACAAGATCGTGAAGAAACTGGGCCAAGGCGGCATGGGCGAGGTCTATCTTGGTGAAGACACCAAACTTGGCCGCAAGGCGGCGATCAAGGTGCTGTCGAAAGCGCTGGCGGGAAAGGGTGATTTCGTCGAACGCTTCTACCGCGAAGCCCGTTCGATGGCGAAGATGAACCATGACAACGCGGTCAGTGTTTACGATGTCGATCAGGACGATGGTCTGCATTACGTGGCGATGGAGTTCGTCGATGGCAAGTCGATGCAGGGCTGGATGGACAAGCTCGGCAAGCTGCCGGTGGGCGATGCGCTGCATGTGACGCTGCGGTGCGCCGAGGCTCTGCAAGTCGCCCACAACCAAAACATGGTCCATCGCGACATCAAGCCCGACAACGTGATGATGACGACCAAAGGGAAGGTCAAAGTCGCCGACTTCGGTCTCGCCAAAGCGACCGACGAAGACATGTCGATGACTCAAAGCGGCACGGGACTCGGCACGCCGTACTACATGGCTCCCGAGCAGGCTCGCAACGCCAAGCACGTCGATGGACGCACCGACATCTACGCGCTCGGCATCACACTGTATTACTTCCTGACGGGCAAGCTGCCGTTCTCTGGGAACTCGGCCCTCGAAGTCATCATGAACAAGGAGAAAGGCCAGTTCGTCGCGGCGCGGAGAATCACGCCGGAAGTCCCCGAGAAACTGGACCTGATCATCGACAAGATGATTGCGAAGGACTTGAACATCCGTTGCAAGGACTGTGCGGAAGTCATCAAGCTGCTCAGCAGCCTCGGCCTGGAAAGCCCCTCGCTGAGCTTCATTGATGCGCCGGACAAAGTGGTCCAAACGGCGGCCGGGAGCACAGCGGCTGGTGCGACTCGTGCGGGTCAGTCGATGGTGCAGACGCCTCGCGCCGCGAACTCCGGTGTGCCGAAGACCTCGGCGGAAGATGCGGCCTCGAAATCGAGTCCGCCGAGTTCCATAGCGACCGCTCAAACTTGGATCGTGCAGTACAAGACCGCTCAGGGAAAAGTCGCGATCTCCAAGTTGACGACCACACAGATTCAGGCCGGGCTGAAATCGGGGACACTCGACGCCAAGGCCAAGTGCAAGAAGTCCGCTGCCGATCAGTTCTTGCCCATCGCGCACTTTCCCGAGTTCGCTCGGCAAGTGGAAAGCCGTCTGATCAAAGACAAGGCGGACAAGAAGGCGGGCGACATGAAGTCGATCTACGCCGACATTGACCGCCAGTACGGTCGCCGCGGCTGGACGCGTTGGTTCAAGAACCTCGCGTCGGGAACTTACGGCCTGATCACGTTGATCGCGTGGCTAACGGTCATCTTCGGCGGGCTGGGAGCAATCGTCCTGTTCCGCCAAGAGATCTGGAACAAGTTCGCATCGATGGCCAACGGTGTGCAATCGACTCCCGCCGCACCAGCGACAAACGGTGGGCCTCCGGAAGCGGCGAAGTAGAGCGAGTGGCCGCTCGTTGTCGCTTCAGAGGAGCATGACGAGTCCGGGCAAATCGCGGATCCGCTGATAGACATTCAACGCTTGCCCGGCATCGGCGACCCACGGCTCGACAGTGACAGAGACGTGGCGACCTTGCGGTGTCTGACGCAGTTCGTGAGGCGGATCGAAGTCGAGTGACAGCGAATCGCGCACGGCGGCGATCACGGAAGCGGCGAAATCTCCGTCGCTGTGGCCGATCGCCTTGAACACGAACTTGCCGGGGAACTGGTGCGTAGAATTGAGGAGTTCTTCGGGCGGCAGGTCACTCATGTTTCGTTAGCTCTACCTCGCGCGGCCGAAATTGACACATTCGCGACCGCTGCACACTAACCCGAAGCGTAAGCGAGGATGCGAGTTGCGTCCTCGTTTACACTTCGGGTTAGTGTCAGTTTCGGCCGCGCGGAGTATCTACCTCGCGCGGCCAAAACTGACGCAACGTCGGATTACAATAGTCCCGTCGCTCTATCGGCGGGACGCCTGTCTGCGGAGCGACAAGCCTACAGTAGCCGAGCGGCCCCTGAACGATGCGTGCCCCGTGCTGGGTATATCAGCCCGCCCCACAGACGCTCAACTCATTCTCGGAACGTCACTCGGGCTTGATGACGGCGGGCGGTGTCTTGCCTTCCGCGTAGAACTTCATCGACAGCGAGTTCACGCAGTGGCGAGTGTTCTTGTTGGTCATGCGTTCGCCGAGGAAAACGTGGCCGAGGTGCCCGTCGCAGTTCTTGCAGACGATCTCGGTGCGCGAGCCATCAATGTCGCGGATGCGTCGCACGGCTCCGGGGATTTCATCATCGAAGCTCGGCCAGCCGCAGTGGCTCTCAAACTTGTCGGCCGACTGGTAGAGCGGCGCGTTACAGCGGCGACAAACAAACGTGCCCGGATCCTTCAGATCGGTGTACTCGCCGACGAAGGCGCGCTCGGTTCCTTTGTCCACGATGACGCGGGCTTCGACGGCAGTCAGTTCGTTGTACGCGGTGAGTTTGTTGGACTCGGCGCGGGCGGGTGTCGAGTTCGATTCGGTGGCGGACATCTCTGCATCTCCTTCGAGGGAATGGGCGGCGGGTGAGTCGAGTGCTTCCACGGTCGCTTGCAGCGTGGGCATCGGCTTCGCTCGGGCACAGCCGATCGCTGCGACACCGATCACCAATGCGGTCTTCATGAATACCGTAATCAACACCCGCTGTTGAGTGTGAATCGGTCGCGTTGACATCATTTCATCTCCCGCTAAATGAGTGAACTCTGAAGCTATTCCGGCCCGTTTGGTGAGTGCTTTCGCCGAACAATTGTGACGGCGCAAACGTACTCGTGGGTAGGCCGAGCAGTCTAACAGAACAGCCCCGTGTTGATGCCGCCCGAGACACGAAGTGACTGGCTCAATCTGTTCGCGTGGCATCGGTCCAGTCAGGCTTCGATACGCGGGTAAATCATTTACCGGATGTTGCCTTAAATCTCGTGCGGTCAGAGTGAAATCATTCGTTGGTGAGCCAGGTGGCGCCAGCCCACTGGCACTTACCTTACTAACCCGCAGCGTCAGCGAGGGCTTGCGCAAGAGGCGTTTCCCTTTGACTCCCTCGCTGACGCTGCGGGTTACTTGGTCAAAGTGAGTGCCAGTGGGCTGACGCCACCCGGCTCACCAATGACGCATTTGGCAAATGCCTCACTTTGGACCGCGTGAGGTATAGGCCGCTAAGGAACGGGGCCGCAACAACTTCCCGATCAGCCGCAGGGCGCTAGCCCCGGTTTGTGTCGTCCAAACCGGGGCTAGCGCCCTGCGGCTGATGGCAGCCTGCATCTTCGAGAAGTGAGGCTGGGCGCTAGCCGCCGGTCGTTCCAACTCACCGGCGGCTAGCGCCCAATGGCACTTACTTTACTAACCCGCAGCGTAAGCGAGGGCGATGACAAGAGGCGTTTCCCTTTGTTTCCCTCGCTTACGC
>JAYSQC010000736.1:0-4081 GCA_043721755.1 Schlesneria sp. | reverse complement strand
GCGTAAGCGAGGGCGATGACAAGAGGCGTTTCCCTTTGTTTCCCTCGCTTACGCTGCGGGTTACTGGGGTAAAGTAAGTGCCATTGGGCGTAAGCCCCCCGGTTCTTTGAAAACGGGCTTACGCCCAAGAATCAGGGGGCTGACGCCGCCCCGCTCAGAAACCTCTCTCTCTCAGCCGCGCGAGGTATCGCTTTGCTAGCCGGACTTCGAGAGGGTTGTCGGCGTTGAGTTCTTGAGGCACCGATTTAACGCGGCAGCCGTTTGATCGCTTCCAGTTCCGTCGCGCCGTCGCGGATGCCGTGCTTCTTGAGCTTGCTGAAGTACGTGCTGCGAGGCAAACCGAGCAGCCGCGCGGCTTGAGCCTTGTTGCCGCCGCACTTGTGCAGCGCGGCGACCAACGCCTGACGTTCAACCACCGGGTCCTCGTCGATCCACTCGCCGCGCGGTTCCTCGGATGAGGACGTGTCACCCCGTGCCCGTCGTGTTCGATCCACCGCGATCGCTCGGGGACTCCGCTGTCCGCTCTGAATTTCCGGCGGCAAGTCGGCCACCGAAATCACGTCCCCTTCGGCCATCACGATCGCGCGTTCGATCACGTTTTGCAGCTCGCGAATGTTGCCCGGCCACGAGTAACGCATCAGCGCATCGAGCGCGTCGTCCTCGAATCGTGTCAGCCTCTTGCCCGCTCGGGAGGCGGTCTTCTTCAAGAAATAGACGGCCAGTTCCAGCACGTCATCGGGCCGCTCGCGCAGCGGTGGCAGCGTCAGACTGACGACGTTCAAACGGTAATAGAGGTCTTCGCGAAATTTTCCCTCGGCGATCAGACGTTCCAAGTTTTGGTGTGTCGCCGCCACCAAGCGGACATCCACGCGAACCGTACTCGTCCCGCCGACCGGTTCAAACTCGCGCTGTTGCAGCACGCGCAGCAGCTTGATCTGCGTCTCGGGAGAGATGTCGCCGATTTCATCGAGAAACAGCGTGCCCCCGTGCGCCAGCTCGAACCGCCCCTGCTTGTCAGCGGTCGCCCCCGTGAAGGCACCCTTCACATGGCCGAACAGTTCGCTTTCCAGCAACCCTGCCGACAGCGCCGCACAATGCACGCTGATGAGCGGCCCGTCACGGCGCGGGCTGTTGTCGTGAATGGCTTTCGCCAGCAACTCCTTGCCGGTGCCGCTCTCCCCTCGGATGAGCACACTCGTTTCACTGACTGCCACTTTGCGAACCGAGTCGAGGATGCTTTGCAGAGCCGCGCTGTGTCCGATGATCGCGTCGCGCCGGAACTCAAGCGTGGGAGCGGTCGCGGAGTCTGGCTGCACACTGGCGGCGACTTCCGCCTGCAGGATGGTGATCTGCTGTTTCTGCTGCGCGATCTGTTCGGTTTGCAGACGCAACTCTTCGTTCAAGTTCGTGATGTCCTGATGCACCTTCGCACAGTGCAAGGCGACACCCGTGATCTGGCCGAGCGCCGTGAGGAATGTCAGGTCTTCGGCCGAGTACAGCGCACCGCTTTGCTTTGGACCGAGGACCACCAGTCCCGCCAATTCGCCGTCCGTTTCCAAGCCGTGGACCAAGTCGGCCTGCACCAGTCGCAACGTGGTTTGCACGGGAGACACAGTGTCGCGCGAACCGGGTGTGACCCGCTGCAACGTCGAATCACCGGCGAGCGCTTTCACGAACTCGTCCGAGACGGACAACTGCATCGGCAACCCCAGCGCCACGCCTTCGACGGCCATCAACCGGAAACTGCTCGAGCGACCGTCTCGCAGATAGAGGGCAACCCGCTCGGACTGAAGCACGTCGCGACACGAAAGCGCCATGCGTTCCGACAGGAACTGCACGTCGGTCAGCCGCCCGACTTCACGGTGCATCCGCTGCAAGGCTCTGTCGAGCTGATACTTCTCGCGAAAGAACCGTCGATCAACCAGACGCTGCCACGCATCGCGCAACCAGATCAGCAGCACGACCGTCAGCATCAGAATCCCCGCGATGATCCACGACTGCTGCTCGATGAGCGGCGTCTTGCGAACCGCCACGGCGAGACTCCCGCAGGCAATCACCAGAGCCACGGTTCCCGTCGCGCCGTAGCTCAGGACGTAGTACCACATCCCCCGGTTGATGATCTGGTCGATCAGCATCAACTTGTAACGGACGATGCCGACCGCATACGCCAGCATGAACACGAGGCTGGCCAGAAACATCGGCACGCGAGCACCTCCCAGCGCGAAGTTCGCACGGGAGAACGCCGCCAAGAGCAGGGCGTAACCGATACAAAAAGCCGCCCCAAAACCCGCCCAGAAAATCCAGCGCACCTGACTGCGTTCGACGGGATTGCGCGTCGTGTACACGCTGTAACTGAGCGAAGCCAACGTCATCAAAAAGTAGGCTGCAGCGATGCTCAGGTAGGCGTAGATTCCAAAGGTGAGGCTGTTCAGCCAGCGCAACACCTGCAGCTCAGTTCCCGATGAACCGCCCGACGATCCGATCAAGCTCCACAGAAAGCTCTCGATCCAGACAAAGCAGACGGTGGCCACGAGCGGCAAGGCGTACAGGGATCGTGTCACCGCGACAGGCCATTGTGTGAGTGGCGGTTTCGGGCGCGGATAGACCAAGAAGAAGTGCAGCGTGAATGCCGGCAGCAAAATTCCACAGATGCCAAACGGCAGCGTCAGCCAGAAACTTCCCGCGACGATCGACCAGTGAAACCCGCCAATGAACGCCGCCAAAGTTGCTGTACACATCACAAAGAAACGACGCGCCGATTCATCAAACGGCCGGTTCCAAAACGCGACCGCTCCCACGGAAAAAATAAGAAGCTGCAACAGGAACCAAACCAGCGTCAGTCCGACTTCACCGATCGGGATCGACTGAAGTTGAACCGCACACGTCTGACGTTCTCGTGTTCCTTGCGGCACGTACTCCATCTTCACCCAGCGTTTTCCATCCTGTGTCTGAACCATGGATGGCCAACCCGTCGTCAGCAACGGGTCCACGACCGTGGGGAGGACGCCATTCTCTGCGATGTCTCGATTCCGTAGTGAGAGTTGGATACGAGAGAAGTCCAGAAAGTTGGCGACCTCCTGTTGATCCAGACTGACCAGCCGATCACCCGGCTTGGGAGCTGTTCCTTTGAACTCCGCGTCAGGAGTCTGCTGAATCAGAATTCCAAGCTGAGGCTGTACGGAGTCTGCAGGAATGGCGTCGGATAGCAGGAACCTCAGACGCAAATCGGGCGCTGTGGCGACGACTGCCAACACGACAACGCAGTACGTGACGATGCAACCCGCCACAAGTGCCAGCAGCCAACGAGGAAATCGAGTCGCCACTTCCATGAGTGTTTCTCGCAAGACAACCAATCCGCTCAGCGCCGAACTGTGCGCCGAAATCGTTGAGACAGCCGACACCAACGATTTGTCGGCGCTGAATCAGGAACAAGCCCCACTTCGACGCGAGTTCGTTTGAGGCGGAATGATGCTCAGATTTTCCGTGAACCACAAGGAAACAAGGGCTTATTTCCAGAAGGATCGCGTCAACTCTAGTTTTTTCAGCGCCGAATGATTCAGTGGCACGACGGGTGCTTTACGGCAACCGCATCGCATGAGATTGAAGTCGCTTTCAGTGTCTTCAACCTCGAAGAACCACCCAGCCCGAACCCCTGATGGAGAGTAACAAGACTTCTGCCTGTGTACTGCCAAGGTCTCCTTCCGAGTAGTTCGACCCACTCTGCTCTTTCGGTTCCCAACCGCCAGTACACCCAAACACAGGCGAGGTCACTGTCTATCAGGGGTTCTTTTTGAATTTGCGGCATTGTCACGGATGCTGACGCCCCCACGGATGGGGGCTTTTTTTATGCGCAATGGTTCGTGGCTCTCCGCCATTCCTGTTGAACAACACCGGTGAGCGGCAAGGCGCTAGCCGCCGGTCTGCTGGAAATCACCGGCGGCTAGCGCCCAATGGCACTTACTTTACCCCAGTAACCCGCAGCGTAAGCGAGGGAAACAAAGGGAAACGCCTTTTGTCATCGCCCTCGCTTACGCTGCGGGTTAGTAAAGTAAGTGCCATTGGGCTAGCGCCTTGCCGCTCA
>JAYSQC010000735.1:0-1607 GCA_043721755.1 Schlesneria sp. | reverse complement strand
TCGGGAATTGTTTCAGACTGGCAAGAGCAATTAGTCGAGCGTCAACAAGAGCAGAAGCCAGATTTACCAAAAGCTGTCCCATTAGTTCTAAAGGTCGATCCACAGGACTTTGATGCGGAAGAACTTCGCAAATTTGGGATCGAAGTAATCGCCGAACTTGAGGATGGATATATTATTGGCGCATATCGCACGACGCGCGGGGCGTTGCCCACGCGGTTAAACGAAGCTGGTATCTCACTTCCGGTCGCGTGGGGTTCAACCGTGCGCCGTCACGGTGCTGTGGCTGATGCTGGCGAGGTTGGGCATTCCGGCGAGGCCCATGCTGAGGTCGAGTTCGGCGCGCAGCAATTCGAGGACGCGCGCGACGCCCGCTTCGCCATCCACGGCGAGGCCCCACAGATACGGACGGCCGATCAGCACGGCGCGTGCTCCCAGCGCGAGGGCCTTCATGACATCGGTCCCTCGGCGGATTCCGCCATCGACGTAGACTTCGGCCTGACCGGCAACGGCTTCGACGATCTCACGCAGGACGCTGGCGGTGGAGACTGCGCCGTCCAGTTGCCGGCCCCCGTGATTCGACACCACGATCCCTTGCGCTCCGTGAGTCACCGCGAGTCGCGCGTCCTCGGCCGTCAGAATGCCCTTCAAGACGAGTGGCAATGGGCTGAGATCGCGCAGCCACTCGACGGCCTCCCAGGTCAGACCGGCATCCCAAATGTTCTCGATATATTTTTTGAGGGCCGAGCCATCGCCGCCCGCTTCCATCTTGTCGAAGCCATGTGCTTCCAGGTTCTTCCAGCGGAGTCCCGGTGGCAGGCCGAAGCGATTGCGAATGTCGCGTTCACGCCGTCCGACAAACGGAGCATCGACGGTCAGACACAGGGCGCGATACCCGGCGGCGGCGGCTCGTTCGACCAGTGATCGCGTGATGCCGCGATCGCGATAGCAATAGAGCTGGAACCAGCGAACCCCACTCGGCGCAGCGGCCGCGACTTCTTCGAGGCTGTACGTCGCGGCCGTGCTGACGACTTGGATCGTTCCTGCCGCAGTGGCCGCGCGCGCCACGGCCAACTCGCCATCCGGGTGAGCCAGTGCGTTGAAGCCGCACGGCGCGGTGAGGATCGGAAACGCAATCTGCTCGCCAAGGACCGTCGTCGTCAGGTCTCGCTGCCGGACATCGACCAAGACGCGCGGCTTGAGTGCCATCCGCTGCCAAGCCCGGCGGTTTTCGAGAACGCTCACTTCGTCCTCGGCTCCCCCGGCGTAGTAGTCGTAGACCATTTGAGGCAGACAGGTCGCGGCGCTGCGCGCGTACTCGTCGATGTTGAGTGGCTCGGAGAGTGGATTCGACATGAGAAGGAGTTCCGGTGAGGGACGCACGAGGAAGTCGTGGAGTCTCGATTCCGCCGAGACAGGCTGCGGCCCAAGTTAGACCTCGGGCGGGACAAAGCGAGATATTTCTGAGCGGGGCGGCGTCAGCCCAATGGCACTCACCTTGAGCGAATTTGGGCTCTCCGCCATTCCTGTTGAAAATGGTGTCCCGTGAGCGGCATGGCGCTAGCCGCCGGTCGTTTTCGCCTACACCGGCGGCTAGCGCCCAATGGCAC
>JAYSQC010000734.1:0-1963 GCA_043721755.1 Schlesneria sp. | reverse complement strand
ACCCGCGGGGGCGCCCCCCCATGCCGCTCACTCAAGCATCCAACACAAATGGCGGAGAGCCCAATTTTTCTGCCGCTCTCTTTCTGTCTGCCTTTTCTGATTGAGCCAAACTAGGCAGACAGAGAGGCCGAAAGATGAAACTTAATCTCACACCCGCAGGTCATCCGCCGTCTGTTCGAGTTCCCTCGCGTACCGACTGCGGATCGGTTCAATGATGTTTTCGAGGAACGCATCGACCTGTTCGGGAGCGCGGCCCACGAAGCGGCTCGCATCGAGTGTTCCCGTCAGATCGACCGTCGTGAAAGCCGCATCAGATTGCAGGCGACTGAGAAGATCGTTCGCTCGGCCTTGTTCCTTGACCTGACGAGCCGCTTCCTGACTGTGAACGCGAATCCGTTCGTGCAAGTCTTGGCGATCGCCTCCTGCTCGAACGCCCGCCATCAAGATTTCTTCGGTCGCCATGAACGGCAACTCTTCGTCGAGATGCTTCGCAATGACCTTGGGATAAACGACCAAGCCATCGACGACGTTGCGGTAGAGAATCAGGATGGCATCGGTGGCGAGGAACGCTTGTGGGATCGTCAACCGGCGGTTGGCGCTGTCGTCCAAGGTCCGTTCCATCCACTGCGTCGCCGTGGTTTGAGCGGCCGAGGACGTGAGGCTCATCACAAATCGAGCCAGCCCGCACATCCGTTCCGACCGCATCGGGTTCCGCTTGTAGGCCATCGCTGATGAACCGATCTGATGCTTTTCAAACGGCTCCTCGATTTCCTTGCGGCTTTGCAACAGCCGCAAGTCAGAGCCGGACTTGTGAGCCGATTGAGCCAGTCCCCCCAGCACGTCGATCACTTGCGAGTCAACTTTGCGCGAGTACGTTTGCCCGGTGACGGCATACGCCGCCGAGAACCCGAGCTTGTGACAGACGACGCGATCCAACTCTTCGACCTTGTCGTGATCGCCGTTGAACAGCGAGAGGAACGTCGCCTGCGTCCCGGTCGTTCCCTTCACCCCGCGCAGCTTGATCGCTGCGATGCGATGCTCCAACTCTTCCAGATCGAGCACGAGGTCGTAGCACCACAGCGTGGCTCGCTTGCCGACCGTCACGGGCTGCGCCGGTTGCAAGTGCGTGAATCCGAGGCACGGCAACGCGCGATACTGCTCGGCGAACTTCGCCAGCCGGTCGATGGTCGCGACCAGCTTGGATCGCAGCATCTCCAAACCGCGCCGCATCAGGATGAGGTCGGTGTTGTCGGTGACATAACAACTCGTCGCCCCCAAATGAATGATCGGCCGCGCCGTCGGACAGACATCGCCGTAAGCGTGAACGTGCGCCATCACGTCGTGCCGCAGTTGCAGCTCGTAGCGCGCGGCCGCAGCGAAGTCGATGTCGTCCACATGCGCACGCAGTTCATCGACCTGCTGCTTCGTGATGTTCAGGCCCAGCTCGGCCTCCGCCTCGGCCAATGCGACCCACAGCTTCCGCCACGTCGAATGTTTGGTCTGCGGCGACCACAGTCGGCTCATCTCCGCTGAGGCATATCGACCGATCAGCGGGTTGTCGTACACATCGTAATTCACGCAGCAAATCCTTCAGGTTGGGAACGAGACAAATCAATGTTGGAGACGCAAATCACCGTAGGGTGCGTGGAGTCTTCGGAACGCACCGACTTTGGCCCCAATCGGGACGATTCATGCCGTTTGCACAGGAGTCAGAGGGCAGGGGGCGGCAATCTCCTCTTCCGGACCTCTGCCCCCCTGACCTCGTGCGAAACGGCTATACCTCACGCGGCACAAAGTGAGAGGTTTCCGAGCGAGGTGGCGTAAGCCCCCCGGTTCTTCCAAAGAGGGCTTACGCCCCAAACCGGGGGGCTGACGCCCAATGGCACTTACTTTACCCCAGTAACCCGCAGCGTAAGCGAGGGAAACAAAGGGAAACGCCTCTTGTCATCGCCCTCGCTTACGC
>JAYSQC010000733.1:0-2284 GCA_043721755.1 Schlesneria sp. | reverse complement strand
GCGTAAGCGAGGGCGATGACAAGAGGCGTTTCCCTTTGTTTCCCTCGCTTACGCTGCGGGTTACTGGGGTAAAGTAAGTGCCATTGGGCGTCAGCCCCCTGGGTCTTCGGGCGTCAGCCCTTCTTCTTCCGTGGCCTGGAACTCCAAGAACCGGGGGGCTGACGCCACCCCGCTCCGATTCTGACCAGAGGGCTAACGCCCAAGAATCACACTTGGGTTGCGGCGGAACGAAGTGAAGCCGCGCCGTGCTACTCCAGTTTTGTTTCTTCGCCGGGCGCGCAGATTTCCGCACTGTCACCCAGTGATCCCCGCTGTCGGAGAAGCTTGTGACTAGCCCACTTCATCCTCGAACGGCCGTCAGAAGATCTCAACCAGAAAATGGTGGACAAGAAGAGGAAAGCCAGGTCCAGATGCTTCCGCTCCGATCTTCTTGTCCACCCTCTTCTTATTCCTTTCGGTTGCGGCTGTGCCGCGCTGGGTGATTCGTGGCTCCTCATGAATCATCCGCACTACTGGCCCGAACTACGGACGGTCCTCCTGTTCGGGTTCGTCACTCCTTGGCCTTGGCGAGTTCCGCTCGTTCCGCCGTGATCGCTTCGGCGAACTTCGTGTCGGACTGTTGGCTTGCGGCGGCGAGGGCGGCGTCGGCCAGCTTCACACCGCGTTCGAGCCACTCGCTCGCGATCTCATCGCGACCGAGCGCCGTGTAGACCTTCGCCACGCGCACGATCGCATCCAAGTCATCGGGATGCTTCACGAGCCACGCTTCGTAGTACGTGGCCAGTCCCGCCCGGTCCTCGGTGCGCAGATGGATCGCCTCGATCCGCCGACGGACATCGCGGTAAATCCAGTGATCGGGATTGAGCTGACCGAGCAGCGTCTCGAACTCCTTGAGCGCGGCCTCGGTCTGGCCGAGCCGCACGCGGATGTCCGCCGCCGCCATCCGAAAGGCCAGTTGTCGCCCACGGTCCTTCACGGAATGGGCCAGCTTCTCGAAGCGCGGCAGCGCGGCGTCAAACGCTTCTTCTTCTTCTTCGAGCAGTGTCGTCGCGATCTGTTCCTGCACACGCTCATCGTTCGGGAACTGCTGTTTGAGCCGGTTCCAAACGTCGAGGGCCTTGTCGTTGTGAGCCGTTCGCTGATGGACGCGACCCAGCGTCTGAAACATCTCCAGCAGATCGGTTCGCGCCGGTTGTCGCGCGATGGCCCGCTCGAACGCTTCGATCGCCTTGTCCGACTGCCCCAGCAACACGAGCGTCTGCCCGAGATAGAACGACGCGAGTGGGTTGCAGGCCATGCAGGCGCGTGCGGCGGCGGCCACGGGCATCACTCAACCGGTCTATGCGGTGGATGGCAAGACGCTGCGTCGGAGTCATGATCGGGCCAAAGGGTTGGGGCGCTGCACTCAGTCAGCCTGTAGGCGGCGGACTTCGGACTGACGCTGGGGCAGGTCGCGACCGACGAGAAATCGAATGCCCTCTTCCACGACAACGGGGCACGGCGATTCCCGAGCTATTGAAGCGGGTCGAGATCAAAGGGGCGATCCTCACGATCGACGCGAGGGGGACTCAAACGGCCATCGCCCAAGACATCGTGGCGGGCGAGGCCGACTATGTCTTGGCTCTCAAAGGGAACCCAAAGAGTCTTGATCAAGCAGTCGTCGCGCACGTCGATCAACACCTGCGGACTGACTTCGCCGACTGCGGTGCCGAACGGCTCGTGGTCGCCGAAAAAAGTCACGGTCGTCCAGAGCCGCGAATCGTGATTCCAATGCCCGCCCCCCAGACCCGACCCGGCTTCGGACGCTGGTCGGGTCTAAAAACGATTGCCTTCGTGATGCGGATGTCTCAACGCGACGGAAAAGAGACTGACGCCACGCGCTATTTTATCAGCAGCTTGGCGATGGATGTGAAACGCATCGCGCCTGCCGTCCGCCGTCACTGGAGTCTCGAACACACCTGCCACTGGTGCCTCGATGTCACGTATCGAGAAGACGAGTCTCGCATCCGCGCAGCCCGGTTGCGCGAGAACTTCGCGTGGCTCAATCGCTGCTCCTTATCACTTTTAAAACCACATTCCGCAGGCAAAAGCCTCGCCCTGCAACGCCGACGCTGCGGCTGGAACTTCGACACGCTCCTCAAAGTCCTCGACGCACAAAGGACTGAGTGTGCGCTGGCCCTAGTGTTCGGACAACTTGAGATTGCGGGGTTGTTCAACAACGAGCCCGACGCGCAAGCGAGGGCAAACCGTTGTCGAAAGTGAAGCCCTCGCTTGCGCGTCGGGC
>JAYSQC010000732.1:0-4652 GCA_043721755.1 Schlesneria sp. | reverse complement strand
GCCCCGCGCGTCGAGCGACGTTGGAAGCCGTTTTGCCGCATTCGCGCGGGGCGTTGCCCACGCGGTTAAACGAAGCAGTCTTGCCCGTGCAAGGTATAGCGGGCTGTTGAGCAGCGTAGGGTAAGCGTCTCGCTTGCCCTATTTCCTCCTACTACAACCACGGGCAAGCGAGACGCTTACCCTACGGGCGGGATGCTAGGAATCGGCTTTCGTTCGTGCAATTGCAGCCCGCGCGAACTCGTCGAGGACACCGAGCAGCAGGCGTCTCAACCGAGTGCCTGCTTCGTTGGCGACGGCAACGACATCCTCACCCGTCACGGGAACGGTTATCGGCGCGAGGCACTCGTTGGTGACGACGGAGAACGCCAGGACCGGCAGACCGGCGTGAGCGGCCACCAGCGCTTCGGGAACCGTAGACATGCCGATCACGTCTCCCCCGGCCATGCGGAAGAATCGAATCTCAGCCTTGGTCTCGTAGTTGGGACCGGTCACGGCGACGTAGACGCCTTGTTGCAGCGTGAGTCCGGCGTTCGTGGCGACAATCAACGCGATCTCGCGCCAGTGCGGCGAGTACGTCTCGCTGATATCGGGAAAACGCGGGCCGAAGCGGTCGTCGTTCGGGCCGATCAGCGGGTTGAGGCCCATCAAATTGATGTGGTCGGTGAGAACCACGATGTCACCCGTGTGGAAGTCCGGGTTCAGTCCGCCGCTCGCGTTGGAGAGGATCAGCAGCTCAATCCCGAGGGCGCGCATCAGTCGCACGGGGAGCGTGACTTGATCGAGCGGGTGTCCCTCATAAACGTGAAAGCGGCCCTCCATCACCACGATCGGCAGCGAACCGATTCGCCCGCAGACGAGGCGACCACGATGACTCATCGCCGTCGCGGGAGGGAAGTGGGGCAGGTCGCCGCGCTCGAAGGTGGCTTCGATCTGCATCTCGTCCACGAAGCCGCCCAGCCCCGTGCCAAGGACCACGCCAACACGCGGAACGCAATCCCACTTCGACCGCACGATGTCGGCACAGGCGGCAACTTGATCGAACGAATGGGTGTTCATGGGGAGTGGAAGCTTGAGGTACGAGTGGAAGTGAAAACGTCGTTTAACCGCTCGTGGGCAACGCCCCGCTCGGGAGGCAGAAGAGGGCTGACGCCCAAGAGATTCGGTGGGAACATCTCACCGGCTGTTGTCTACCGGCTGTTGTCTATGTTCCGCGCGGCCGTGGATGAGACCTTTCGTAGGGTCAGCCTCTGGCTTGCCCGTGCTTACTCGTCGTCGATTTGCCCTCGAAAAACAGGGGCAAGCCAGAGGCTGACCCTACGAAAGTTGCCGGCCGCAAATGTCTCACTCATGGCCGCGTGTTGTCTACCGGCTGTTGTCCAGCCGGATGATGCGGCCGGAGGCGAAGCCGCAGATGATCCAGTCGCCGAGTGGCGACATCAGGACGCGGGTGATGTCTTCCGGTGGAGAGAGATGCCAGAGGAGGCCGCCGTCGTCGTTGATGAAAAAGAGCTGCCGTTCCAGCGTGGAGACGACGAGGTGTTTCTTTGTGAAGCCGCAGGCGATCAGATTGACGGTGCCGTCGGAGACGAAGCTGCCTCGCGATTTGCCATCTTGGCCGTCGAAGAGCTGCGCACCGTGAGTGAACCCGGCGAGGAACACGTGGCGACCGTCGGCCGTCGCGGCCATGTCGCCGACGTTGGACCAAACCTTTTCGGTCCAGACCAAGTTGCCCGAAAGAGCGTATCGTCCGACCAAGCCATGATCGGCGGCACCGACCATCTCGCGCGCAGTGGCGAGCAATTGAAGGTGACTCAGCGGACGAACGGTCTCGAACCGACTGTACTTTTTGTTCTCGGCGGAGAGGACCATGTTTACGCCGTTGGCCATGGCGACGGCGACATGCGTGCCGTGCGGATCAACTGAGATGGCCGTCACCTCGTCGGGCATCTCGCGCGTCCAACTGAACTGCAACTTGCGATCGAACCAGCCGACCATCACGTTGTCGAACGCCGCTGCGCCGGCGGTGCCGTTGTCGGACCAGGCGACTCGTTGAAACTGATGCCGCGTGCGCGACTGCGATTGGACGTGGCCGCGACGATCGAGCAAATACAGCACACCGGCCGCATCGGCCGCGATGACTTCGCCCGTCTCGCGACCCAGTCGGATGTCGATCAGCGGAGCATCGACCGTAAACGACCAACGGAGCGTCGGTGAGACGCCCCGTCCGGTGTAAACCCAGTCGTCGATCACTCCGTCATTCATCGTTTGGCATTCATGACGTTTCCGACAGAAGTAGCAGGCACACTCCGTGTGCCGTCCGTGATAGCGCGATTCGCAGTGGAATCCAGTGAACGGCAAATGGAATGTGCCTACTACTTTGTCTTCTGTCAAACATGGCATTCATCGTTTGGCCAGTTGTTTGCGGAGGACATCCAGCCCCGCTTCCACATCACGGTCGTCGTCCAGCGCGTCTTGGCGGCGACCGCGTTTGGCCGCAGCTTGTGTCTTGTCTTCTGGGATCGTGATGTCGGGTTTGATCCCGACCTTGCCGAAGGTTTCACCGTTGGGAGCGTAAAACTTGGCGGTTGTCAGTCGGAACCCGGAGTCCGCCTGGCCGGGGAGGATGCTCTGCACCGACCACTTGCCGTAGGTCTTGCGGCCCACGATGGTCGCTCGGTGATGGTCTCGCACGGCCCCGGCGACGATCTCGCTGGCACTGGCACTGTCACCATCGGTCAGCAGGACGAGCGGCACGTTCCACGTCCCTTTGGCTTTCGCTTCGTAGATCGAGTTCTGATCGGTGGTGCGTCCCTTCGTCGAGACCAGCACGCCGTCGGCGATGAACCGATCCAGCACTTCCACGGCCGAGTTCAACAGCCCGCCGGGATTACCTCGCACATCCCAAATCAAAGCCTTCATTCCCTCGCGGTTGAGCTTCATCAGAGCGGCATCGAGTTCCTCGACCGTGTTCTTTTGAAAACCGGTCATGCGGATGTAGCCGATGCCGTTACTGCGGTCGATGATCTTCACGATCGGGATGCTTTTCACTTTGACGGCGCGTCGTACGAGTGCTGTCACCCGTTCTTTGCCCGTGGCGGGATCAAGCAACGTCAGGCGGAGGCGAGTGCCTTCTTTTCCTTGCAACAATTGAGCGGCTTCCTCGGTGGACAGCTTGCGGCTGTCTTTGTCGTTGATCTGGACGATCAACTCACCGGCTAAGGCTCCCCCCTCTTCGGCGGGACTGTCGGACAGCACGTTCATCAACAGCAGGCCCTTGCCGGATTCTTCCTTCATCTCGATCCCGATCCCCACGAACTCACCGTCGATGTTGTTGTAGAGATCGTCGAGTTTGCCGGGCGTGAGATAGCTGCTGTAATCGTCGAGCGAGTTGCAGCCACCGAAGACGAACTCCATGACGACGGCGGCGGGTGCCAGTCCGAGTTCACGTTGAGTCAGATCACACAATTCGGCCACCGTGCGGCGCGCCTGATCGTGACTGGAAACCTGTTTGTTCCAGTACGTTTCTCGCAGCGTCCGGCGCACTTTCGAGACCCGTGCCGGTTCCGCATTCGGCAGATTGCGATGCAGAAACTTCTCGTTGGCGAGCGCGAAGTACAGGCTTTCGGTTCCGTGGGCGAGGACGTTTGTCGGAGTGACGGTGTCCACGTAGTAACGTCGCACCTTTTCGAGCATGTCGTCGAAGTACGTCATCGACTCGGGCTGCGACAGCGGCAGGAGTCGGTCTTGGAAGGAGTGGTCCGCATAACGGCGGTCGATGGAGAAGTGTCGCTTGGACTGTCGCAAGCCCGACTGAAACGATTCGTTGTCGGGCCACGTCTTGAGCGACTTGTCGTAGTGCTCGATGGCTTCTGCCCAACGGCGTTCCGTCCGAAATTCGTTCCCAACTCGCTGGGCCTGTTGCTCATCGTTGGCAACCACCTGGGTTGAGGAACTGCCCGCGTAAGCCACCTGCAGCGGTGAACCGACGCCACTGGCGGCGACGGCGGTTGTCAGCGCGACAACTGACCGTCGCAAGAGCGCAGAGAAAGACATAAAAGCCCCCTCGGATTCGTTGAGCCAAACAAGTACGCCGATCCCGCCCACTCCCCCTCGAAGTGAACGCTGGCGTGACAATGTGGCCCCGAATCCCTGTGGCAAGTCGTCATCCGGTGTTGCCCGATGACGACAGCCGCGTTGTCGAAAGTGAATATAGGCCGGGTTTTGACCGTGGTCAAACTGCACTATTCTTTGTGGCCAGATTGCAACCGGCACAACGCGACAGGCTTACCAGCCAGGTTCCAACTGCCCTGATTGCAAGGGTTTGGCAACCTGACGGTGACTCAGACGGTTGGGCGATTTGGCCGTCAGCACGCGGTGAAACGCGGCGACGACGGATCGTGAGGAAAGCCGGGGTCACGCTTCCCCGCCAACGAAACAGCCCGGCTTCTGGGGAGAAGCCGGGCTGCGAGTGACTGTCGGAATTGGCCGTCGTCGTGGTTATCAGCCTGTCGAAAATCGTAGGATGGACGCCCTCGTCCGTCCGTTTTCAACTCGAAATCGCTCGGACGAGGGCGTCCAAGTTACGTTCTTCAACAGGTGGTTACGGCAGGATCGCCCAGCCCCACGGCATGAGGTCGATGCCGAACGGCCCA
>JAYSQC010000731.1:0-8013 GCA_043721755.1 Schlesneria sp. | reverse complement strand
GCCCCGCGCGTCGAGCGACGTTGGAAGCCGTTTTGCCGCATTCGCGCGGGGCGTTGCCCACGCGGTTAAACGAAGCAGTCTTGCCCGTGCAAGGTATAGTTTTTTCCGACTCCACAAAACACGGAGTTGATTTTGGACAGGTTCTTACCCTACGTGATCGCGCAGCGCCTCGACCGCGTCCTTGATCCGCTGTCCCGACGCGATCAGTTGCGAGACGACGCGCCACGCCTTCACGCGATCGTGGTCGTGATGGACCGAGCGGACGAGTGAGCAGGCACGGGCCTCATCCAACTGGAGCGCGATCACGGGGAGCAGCCACTCTTCGACCCCGAAGACGCGGTGCCGCTCGCGATCGGTACAGACGGGGACGATGCTGGCGAGACCTTCCCCCGCACCCAGTCCCGCGCTCCCTAGCCCGGCACTGCCAAACCCCGCGGTGACCGACTGCCGCGCGTAATTGACCGCCTCGCGGATCGAGACTTCTTTCGGGCGAACCGGCTGCGACCAGTCATACGGGGGCGACCACTCCATCACCGGGCTGAGTCCGTCGATCTTCGAGACGACACCGACGACCGGAGGCGGCTTGAGGTGATGCTGTTCTCGGAACCAGCCGAACAGTTCGGAGAGCATCGTCGCATCGGCCTGTTTCGCGGGTGAGGTCGCGGCCATGACGAGCAGGATCAAATCGGCTTGCCGCACCGCTTCGCGTGTCGCTTTGAGTTGCTCAGCCGTCGCTCCGGCATCGCTGTAACCGGGCGTGTCGAGCAGCACCAACCGGTCGTGCGATTCCTCCAGCCGCAGCTCGTAGCGCGCCACGTCCTGCGTGAGCGGCAACACATCCACCGCCGCCCGTTGCTCACCCAACAAACAGTTTGCGAGGCTCGACTTCCCCGCCTTCACTTGCCCAATGATCGCGATCGTCACGGTCACGGGTTCCTCCGTCCTTCCGAGCGGGGCGGCGTCAGCCCCCTGGCTCTTGGGCGTAAGCCCTCTGTTCCCATCCAGTCGCGACATCGCACTGCGATAGCGCGCTGATCCGCCGCGCAGTCGCCCGCTATTCAGTTCGATCAGATAGAACCCGACCTGTCGCAGGTAGAGCATGAAGAACGCGCCGAAGACATTGTTCTGGACCAGCTTCGTCACCGGATCCACGAAGACCTTGCTCGCCGCATAGCGTGCGATCCCCGCGAACGGATTCATCACGACGGAGGCAATCCAGCCCGCATTGCTCACCGCGCGCCACCAACCGGGGACCTTCGCCAACATCCGCCACTGGCCGATCGACACGAGATGACTGCCGGGGACGTTCTCGTCGAACCAGACCTCCATGTCCTCGGCGACCAACCTCACGACGGCCATCACTTCCACGACCGACAGTGCATCGAGCGGATCGGCCACCTTGGGGTGATAGTGGCGAGCCAACTTCGTCGCGAGATCGAGCGTTCGATCGCGAAAGAACGTGTGATCGGTCAGTTGCTCGGCGGTCGCCTCGTCACCGATCCGCTTCTGCTCGGCCGCCACGATCTCACCGGCCGCCTTGTCGTGAGGAGTCCAATGAATCCGCGACCCGATCTCGGGCAACGTCACCTCAACCCGCTTCGATTTCCTGAGCAGCACCCACGCCAGTCCCCAACAGACCGGCATCATCCACGACAACCAAATCAAATGCCCCGATTGCCAAATCGCCCACGCCCCGACCCCGGCAAACAGCGCGATGGGCAGCAGAATCAAAACAGCAATCAGCAACAGTTGCAGACGCGGCATCGTGGTCATCCGTGGTGATGTGTTTTGAAGATCATCGCACTGATGTGTGCGAACCAACCAGAACACTCAAATCTGCGAGTAATCCGCCGGCGTGAGCAGCTTGTTGGTGATCTTCGAGACGATCTTTTTGTCTTCGTATTCGGGCATGGCTTTCAGAGTCTTCCACTCGGGGTCGGCGCGGAAGGTGTTCCAGGCGGTTGCTCGGGCGGCTTCGTCTGGAAACGCGAGGAGGTACGTGAGGTTGGGCAGCCTCGCACCGACGAGAGCTTCGCCGAAGAAGACCGGGGTCAGACCGACTCGACGGAAGATCGCGATCTCGCCCTTGTTGAACATCTCGATCTTCTTCTGGCTCGCCGCTTCGTTGTGACTTTCGTAGACACGCAGGTTGAAGAGCGTTGGCTTGTTGGCGGGGGCTACCAACTTCGGCATCGTCTCGAAGGCGAGGAACACGGAACTTTCGATGCGGTCGAACACGGGATCGGTCGCGGGGACGGAAAGGTACTCGGCGGCGGCCTGTTGGTAGACGGTGTCGTTCGCCAACGCAGCCGTCACGGTGGTGAGCTGGTTCCCGTCGGCATACGGAATCACCACGAACGCGGCCGGAACCGGCTTGGTCTCGGGCGGCTTGGCGTCTGTGGCGGGAGGCGTCAGCAATTCGTGATAGACCCCAACCGCTTTCACTCCCAACCGGTTGAGCGCCGGAATCAACGCTTTGCTCGCAAACGCATCGAACGCCGTCCGCTTGCCGTCTTTCAACAGATACGTCCGGAGTTCCAGGAGCTGCCTCACAGGTTTGGCCTGCTCGTCAGCAGCCGATGAAATGGCAGCGGGAATCGTGGCGAGACCACCTGCTGCGAGAGTCGTGTTCAAAAACGTGCGGCGTTGCATGAGGAGTGTCCTTCAAACGGGAGTGAGAGACTTCACAAACGATTTGCCCCGATCAGCCGTCGGGATCGTCGATGAGTTGCTGCAAGCGTGTGGCGTGCTCGGGTGGCAGACGTGCAGGCCATGAGTTGTCGAGCAGGCCCACGTCGAGCAGGTCACGCAGGTGCATTCGGTCCTTGTCTCGGAACGAATTGAGCTTCATTCGCACGAGGGCTTCCAAGGAGAGAACGGTGTACTCCTCGGCGGGGACGGCGTCAGTGACATCGGCCGCAGGGAGCGGATTCGTTGGGCGAACCTTCTCGCCTGCGAAGATCAGATGGACCGCATCGCGCGGGCTACCGTTGGGACCATCAATGAAGCAATCGACGCCGTAGATGTGGTGATAGACGAAGCCGACCGATTCCAAGGCCACCTTCACCGCATCGAAGTCGGAGCGACGGACGAGGATGTCCACGTCCTGCGTATTGCGAACGGCGGCGCGATCGACACGAGCCACCCAAGCGGCGACGGCATTCCCTCCGGCAACGGCATACGGAATCCCCGCACGCTGCAACGCGGCAGTCGCTCGACAAGCTCGCTCACGCACGGCTTCCACAGCTTCGATCATCCTTTTCCACGAGAAATCCCGCAGTACCACCGCCATCATGCACCTCGTCCTTCTGCCAATCGCCCTCAATCAGGATTTCGGCGCTGTCACTACGGCTTGGACCAGTCATCTCTGTTGAGGTTCGGAACGCGTGAGAACTCGCGCGTGTTGTTCGTGACGAGCGTTCCGCCAACGGAGAGAGCCGTTGCGGCGATCCAGAGATCGGCCTCGCTGATCGGGGTGCCTGACGATTCGAGTGCCGTGCGAATCTCAGCGTAATGTTCAGCGATCACGAGGTCAGGCATCACAATCTGGAACGGAGCCAGAAACGCCAATACTCGTTGCTGGTTGGCCAATGGCTTTTCGGACTTGGCTGCACCGACCAACAGTTCGGCGTAGACCTGAAGTGGAACACGCACGTCGGCAGGCGCAACGGCCAGCAATCGTCGCTGGGCATCGGGCGATTTACCTCGCAGGCAAAAGACGATGATGTTGGTGTCGAGCAGGAAAACCATTGTGCAGCCTCAGCTAATCCAATTTGAGGTCACTGACTGGGCGACTGACGGATCGAGCGGGGGCGACGAACGAATCTTCGTTGGCAAGTGACCCGAACAAGGAGAGCCATGCTTGGGAATGGCCGCTCGCGGGGTGGTGACTTTCACTTGCTGTTTGCTGTGACGCGGAAGTGTCGAGCGGAGCGATGCGCTCCTCGACCCACTCCGATACCGATTTGTGTTCGCGTTCTGCAGAGGCTTCCACATAGCGTGCGATGTCGTCACGCAGGCGAATGGTGATCGTAGTCATGTTCTGTTCCCTGACTGGGTTGTTCAACACAGGATGCAGTCGAGTGGAAGCCCCCTCACCCTAACCCTCTCCCCCGAAGACGGGGGCGAGGGGACATCAGTTCCTCATTCCTTGGCGGGTGTGGCAACGTCTGTCGTTTTGGATGGCTGTTGTTCCTGTTGAAACTGCTCGTTGTTGTGGAGTCCGATTCCAATTTGCCGCAAGTTCTCTTTGAGTTTCTCGTTCTCAATGAATTTCGCACGCTGTGCTCGTTCCCTGCGAGCGGCCATCATGGGTCGCAAAGTTAGGACGACCATTGAACTCATTACGATGGCCACGACGACGATCACTCCAGTGAGGACGATCTTCAGCACGAATCTCCGCCGGTATCGTCGGAGTTCCAAGTCTTCGTCTTCACTAGTGGCTGGCATCGCTCATCTCCGTCATTGCGTCTGCTTGCTGAGGGCGGATCACTGTGCTTCCGGCGGCAGGTCTAACAGATAAACCTTGCCGTCGTTGGCGAGGACCGTGATTTGTTTGCCTGATGGCGAGTAGGTGCCCGAGTAGACGACGGTCGGGAGCTTCTGGCTGAAGAGGGGCTTTTCCTGGTTGGGATCCCAGATGTGGATGTTGCCTGCGTAGCCAACGGTCAGCAGACGGTTGCCCGTCGCGTTGAACTCGACCTTGTAGATGTCGTCCTTGTGTCCGGCGAGCGTCTTGATGGGCGCGGGGTCTCCGAAGTTCCAGACGAAGACCTTGCGATCGAGTCCCGCCGCCGCGACCTGTTGGCCGTTGGGGCTGATGCTGACCGAATAGACCGAATCGTTGGGGCCGTTGAATTTGCGGACCTCGGCTCCGTCGGCTTGGTTGTAGACGCGAACGGTCTTGTCGCCACCGGCGGTGATGATCGAGTTACCGTCGGGGGTGAACGCCAGCGAATAGATCGCTCCCCCTTGCGCGGCGAAAGTTCTCAGGTTGGCGTTCTTCTCGTAGTCCCAGATTTTGACCGTCTTGTCGTTCGAGGCGGACGCGATGAGTGGCAGCGTCGGATGGAACGCGACGCCGTAGATTTGCGATTGGTGGCCGTTCAGCACGAGCGTCGCTTGGGCCGATGCGATGGTCCACGTCCGAACCGAACCGTCTGCGGCGGCACTCACGGCGGTGCGGTTGTCTGGGGTGAAGATGAGGCTCGTGACAGCGGCCGGGTGGCCGTCGGTCACTTGCGCCGGGTCTTGTGACGGCGGCATCGGTGGGACGGGGTTGGGCGGCGTCGGATCGTAGCCGCGAATGAGATGATCGCTCCCTGCGACGATCAACTTCTTCTGGTCGGGACTGAATGCGATTTGAACGACCTCGGCGGGAGTCGTGATGTCGTAGATCGGCTTCGACGGATCGTTGACGTTCCACAGCTTCAGCTTCTTGTCGCTGCCCCCCGTCGCGAGGTACTGCTGGTTCGGATGGAGCGCGACCGACCGCACCGGGCCGACGTGGCCTTTGAAGTCTCGCACCAGCGTGCCACCGCCCGCGTCCCACCACTTCACGATGCCATCCTCACCCGCCGTGAAGTGATGGGCCGAGTTGAGATGGACGTGCAGCGCGTGGACTCGTTTCTCATCGGCCACATGCGTGAGCTGAATGCCGTGGTTGTCCCAATAGACGGACTTGTCGGCTCCGGCGAAGACAAGATTCACGTTGTCATTCCACCAGCCGATGCCGTTGATCGCACCGCCGCCCGCCGCGACGAAGTGCTGCGTCTGACGACCGAGCGTCAGGTTCCAGCCGCGCACGGTTCCGTCGGCACTCGACGAGAGCAGCTTTACGTTGTCGCGGCAGTATTCGAGTGACGTAATCTTGTCCGCGTGACCGGTGTATGTCGCAAACAGATTCCCGTCGCCGAGGTTCCAGACGCGGATGTTCTTGTCGTCACATCCGGCCGCGACACGCTGGTTGTCCCACGAGACGGCGATGGCTCGCACGACCTCGACCGAATCGTGTTCGCGAATCTGAGCGCCGTCGGCCGCGTTCCAGATGCGCACTTTCTTATCAGCTCCACCCGACACCAAATGTTGTTGGTTGGTCGCGTAGGCCAATGAAAAAGTCCCGCCCGCGTGACCGGCCAGTGTGCGGACTTCGGTCCCTTCGTTGGCCTTCCAGATTTTGATCGCCCCGCTGGCGTCGGCGACGGCGACTTCCTGATTGTTCGGATGAATGGCGACCGCCGTGATCGCGGCGGCTTGCTCGGGATACGCCTTGATGAGCATCCCGTTGTTCACGTCGAAGAGCCGCGCGATCTTGTCGTCACACCCGGTGACAATCCGTCCGCCGTCGAACTGGAAGCAGAGCGTCGTGACCGCCGCCGTGTGACCGTCCAGATTTCGCAGCGGCTGCTGATTGCCGTTGTTCCACAGGCGGCAGGTCTTGTCGTTCGAGCCGGTCGCGACCATCGAGTTGTTCGGATTGACCTTCAGCGCGCGGATGATGTCTGCGTGACCGGCGGCCACCTTTTGCGGAGGCCCTTGGTTCGGGAATCTCTTCACCAACCCATCGGCTCCCGATGTCATGATCCAAGCGTTGTTGGGCGGATAGCCGAGTCCCGTGATCTCGACCGTGTGTGCTCCGAAGACGCCCTGCGAGGCACCGTCGGCCGGATTGAACAGCCGCACGAACCCGGCCGCATCGGCCGCTGCGATCTGCTGTTTGTCCGCACGAAACGCCACCTTCACGATCGGATGCGGTAGCCCGCCGATCTCTTTCACCAAGGCCCGATCGGCCGCGTTCCAGATGCGCAGCACTTTGTCCGCGCCACCGGTCAGCCACTGCGTCCCATCAGCGTTCAGCGCGAGACTCGTCGTCCCTGCATTGGCCTGGTGCGAAAGGAGCGGCTTCGCGACCGGCACGTCCCACAGGCGGATCGAATTATCAAGCGACCCGCTGACGAGGCGGCTCCCATCCTTCGACAACGCCGCACACAAGACCAACCCGGTGTGACCGCTCATCGTCCGCAACGTCGTTGCCGAATTGAGGTCCCACAACCGCAGCGTCTTGTCGAACGAAGCGGTGACGAGCTTCGTCCCATCGGCTGAATAAACGGCCGCATAAGCCGGATCGGTATGCCCGATCAGAATTTTGGGTTCGACGGCACGAACCGGAACCGGGACAGCAACGGCAACAACCAAGAACGACAACAGGTAGAAACGAGTCAGCATAGGGTGTACCTCTTGGATGGAAGGGTTGAGCTGAGAGCGCGATGAGTAGGAGCGTAGTGTATTGGTCACTCCGGGACGGATTGCCGTCAATCAGTTGAGCTTCCCAGATGACCACGCGAATAAGAACAGCGACTCCACATTGGCGAACGTCAACGTCATCGACAGGGTTCGTGCCTGTGAGTGGTCGAACAACGGGTTCATCACTAGCCCGACGCGCAAGCGAGGGCTTCACTGTTTACGACGGTTTGCCCTCACTTGCGCGTCGGGCTAGTGACCTTGGACCAGCCGGTTGAATGTCTGACACTCCGCCGTTCGTTTGCAATCGACGAAGAGTGTGTCAGATCGGAAGACCGTTCTCAATCGCCGAGATTGCCCTTGCCGGGATGCGGCAAACTTGGGTTCACCCTACCTTGGGGTCGTGTGGATGAAGTGACGACGGTCACTGTTTTTCTTCCGGTGAGACATCAGCCATTGGCAAGAACTCATCAATCGATCAGATCGCACCGAGTCGCATGACAAATGCCGCTTATACCTCGCGCGGTCCGTGATGAGACCTCTGAGCGGGGCGGCGTAAGCCCCCCGGTTCTTGGGCGTAAGCCCTCTTCGGAAGAACCGAGGGGCTTAGAACTTGCCCCAGTATTAGTCCGCATTTCAAAGCTAGCCCGACGCGCGAGTTTTGAAGTTGCGCTCTTTGGGTTTTCAGCCCCAAAGGGGCGACTCTATGTCAGCCCAGGGCAGCGCCCTGGGTTGGCGAGTTTCCGTGAATCTCAAGCCCTGAAGGGGCGGCAC
>JAYSQC010000730.1:0-2461 GCA_043721755.1 Schlesneria sp. | reverse complement strand
GAATCAACTGGCAATTCACCACTCCCGATGCCCGCGTCAAGCTCAAACGACTCTATCCCGTCATCGAACCGATCAACTTAAAATTGGCAGACCACTAGTTTCTACTACGAACGAACTCGCTGTCTGCAATTTGCCCGGTCACAAATTGGCCATCTGGAGTGAAGCAACCCGGTCAATCTGACGTGTCAACCGCCATTCCAGTTCGAGTCCAGAAAAATTAAAAGGCTTTTACTGCAACCTGTTGCGGCGAAAATCGCCGAAGCGGGCTTGCCTTGGGTGTGATAGTTGCGGGCACGGCCGATGGGCAAGACGCACCTCAGTTTCTACGGAAGGAAAACCATGTTAGTTCTCACGCGAGGTTTGAAGCAGCAGATTGTGATTGGCGACCAGTTGGTTGTTGTGACCGTGCTGGAAGTCAAAGGTGGACGAGTCCGCCTTGGGATCGAAGCTCCCTCGGATGTCGCCATCCGTCGAATGGAGATCGCCGATCCGAGTGAACACAAGGAGCCGGGAGATCTCTTGTTGGCTGCAAAATAGGAATCACGCCTATTAGGTGGCCGACGACAAATCTCTGACCCAAAGTAGACGAGTCACTCCGTGACTCGAAGATTCTGGTCACGGAGTGACTGGTCTACTCTCCTTTGCCGCTCGCCTTGCACTTTTCAAGGCTGTCGCACGCCCCGTTCGTGCCTTGAAACCCCTTCCCGCCGATTGGCTCCGTCACGGCTTGGCTCTCGCCTGCGAGTGAGTTCGATGGCTGAGCCGCCCCTTGGAACACGAGCGACGATCTTGTTTCGTCCCGTCACTCCAAAATCTCTCCGCCGAACGATAATCTGACGCCGCCTCCGCGAGTCCCAATGCTCGCCGAGGAGTTTGGTCGCTCGTGTCTGGATGTACGCTCGTCACTGCGTCGAGCCAGAGTCGTGGATTCATGGAAGGAGTTCGTCGATGCACAATGTTTTGTCGGTCATTCTCGGCGGTGGTAAGGGGACTCGTCTGTACCCGCTCACTCAGCACCGATCGAAACCGGCCGTGCCGCTGGCGGGCAAGTACCGCATCATCGACATCCCGATCTCAAACTGCCTCAACAGCGGGATGAACCGCATCTATTTGCTGACGCAGTTCAATTCGGTCAGTCTGCATCGCCACATCCGCCAGACGTACCGCTTTGATCGGTTTGAGGGTGGATTCGTCGAAATCTTGGCGGCTCAGCAGACGATGGAGGGCGAGCACTGGTATCAGGGGACCGCCGATGCGGTTCGCAAGAATTTGGCGCACCTGCAACAGAAGGACGTGGACTACGTCATGATCCTTTCTGGCGATCAGCTCTACCGCATGGACTACCGGGACATGCTGGCGACGCACCAAAAATCGGGGGCCGATGTCTCCATCGCCGCGTTGCCGGTCACGCGCGAGGCGGCTCGCGCGTTCGGCATCATGCGTGTGAATGATGAAGGTCGAGTCGAGGGCTTCCTTGAAAAGCCTCAAAGCGACGCTGAGATCGATCAGCTTGTCCGAACCGATCCGGCGTGGATCGACGCGCAGGGGATTAAGAGTCACGGGCGAGACTGCCTCGCCAGCATGGGCATCTATCTCTTCAACCGCGACACGCTCGTCGATCTGCTGACGCACTCGGACTACCAAGACTTCGGCAAGGAAGTCTTTCCGATGTCGATCCGGACACACAAAGTTCACGCGCATCTGTTCGACGGTTACTGGGAGGACATCGGAACGATCCGCTCGTTCTACGAAGCCAACCTCGATTTGACGCTGCCCAACGCGCCGTTCACGCTCGAAAATCAGCAGGCTCCGATTTACACGCACGCTCGATTTCTGCCCCCCACGCGGTGCGATGGCGTTCGCATTTCAAGAAGCCTGATCGCCGATGGCTGCGTGATTGGTGAAGGCTCGGTCATCGAGAACTCGGTCATCGGACTGAGGTGCAAGATTGGGCGGAACGTCACGATCGCGAACTCCATCTTGATGGGAGCGGACATCTATCAGACCGACTCTGAAATCGCTGACGACCGCGCGGCGGGACTGCCCACGATTGGAGTCGGGGACTACAGCTACCTCGACGGTGTGATTGTCGATAAGAACTGTCGTATCGGACAGGGTGTGCATATTCAGGCCACTCCGGAACTGAAGGCGACGGCGGATTCACCCGTCGCGGTGGAAGATGGGATCATCGTCGTTCCCAAACAGTCCACCTTGCCCGACGGTTGGCGGATGTAGTTGCGTCGTCTCGGACAAAACGGCGAACGGGGTGGCGTTATACCTGTCACGGTCGTCGATGAAACATTCTTGGTGAGCCGGGTGGCGTAAGCCCCTAGACTCCTGTCGTGAAGAGTCCGGGGGCGTAAGCCCAATGGCACTTACTTTAGAACCGATCGAGTAGCGGAGCGGCGCAAGCCGCCCGGTTTTGTCGAGTTTGCTCTCGCTTCAACCGGACGGCTCGCGC
>JAYSQC010000729.1:0-2329 GCA_043721755.1 Schlesneria sp. | reverse complement strand
TCGAGCGACGTTCGAGTCTGTTCCCCATCCACGCGCGGGGCGTTGCCCACGCGGTTAAACGAGGTCAACCCCTCAAGATCAAGTTGGCGGACCACTAGTTGTTGAACAACCCCACAATCTCAAGTTGTCCGACCACTAGCTTTGGGAATGCGATCACGGCATCTCCCAACTCTTGCCGTCCCACGCGATGACTTGATCGAGGAACTGGCACACGCCATTCGAGAATGCTTGGAACAGGTGTTCGCCCTTCTCGGCCGTGGCGGCTTGAGGCGAGCCGATGTAGCCGGGAACGGTGCGGTCCTTGGTGGTCCAGCCGCGATAGGCGGGTTCAAACGCGAAGCCGAACGGAACGGTCTCCAGCTTGGAGATGTCTTTCACCAAGTGTGGGGCGAGCTTCAGAATCATTGATGTCTCCCACTCGCAGGCATGTCCCATCTGAGACTGCACGAAATCGGAGCGACCGTCGTTGGGCTTGGCGCTGTCCCAGTAAGTGGCGAACAACAGCAGCAAGTCGTGGCGGGAGCGGTGTCGCTGACGAACCTCGAACAGCGCCTGTTTGCCCGGTGTCGAGTTGCCGCCGTGACCGTTCAAGAACACGATCCGACGAAATCCGTGCGCGATCAGGTTCTCGGTCAGATCGTTGAGCAGGTCGAGATAGACACGCGGGCTGGCCGACAGTGTGCCGGGGAAGTCCATGTGATGGTGCGAGTTCCCGAGCCACATCAACGGCGTGAACAGCACATGGTCCTTCATCGCGGCACTCACACGCCGTCCGACTTCGCCGAGCAGCAAGCTGTCAGTGAAGAGCGGCATGTGTTGCCCGTGTTGCTCCAAGGCCGCCACGGGTACGACGACGGGGATGTCTCGCGACAGGTTCTCAACATCAAGCCAAGTCAAATCGGCAAGGTTCATCAATGTCCTTTCATGGCGGCACTGGAGGACGAACGCTCTGGCCCATCCCGGATTGGTGTTGAAGACTGGACGGGCGGGAGTGCCCCTCCTACGGTTACGTTATTACCTGCCGCTGGTTTCGGCCACAACTCTACGCCACGCGGCCGAGGCTGACACGTTTGCGACCGCAACACACTCACCCGAAGCGTCAGCGAGGATGTGAGTGGCGTCCTCGTTGACACATCGGGTGAGTGTCCGCCTCGGCCGCGTGGAGTCTCTCTGCCTCAAGCACATCACGATGCACAACCCTGTCTCGCCATCCTCAATCCTCGCCATCGACGCCGGGAACAGCCGCATGAAGTTCGGGCTGTTTGAGCCGGGGCCGTCGTCCCGGTCCAAACAGGCTTGGCCCGAGTGCCAACAATTTGAAGCCATGCCCGTTGAGGACGCGATCCCGTGGAACATGCTGTCTGCCTGGACCGAACAGACCGGGCGTCGGGCCGCGATCTCGGGAACGAACCCGCGCGCGGTCGAACGACTACTCGAAGGATGGCAGACGCAGGGCTGGCCCACACCGTTTCTCGTGCGAGATTGCTCGATGATCCCGGTCGCGGTGGATGTCGATTTTCCTGAGCGGGTGGGACTCGACCGGTTGCTCAGTGCCGTCGCGGCCAACGCACTGCGACCGGCCGATCGCGCCGCCATCGTCATCGATTCGGGAACGGCCACGACTGTGAACTACATCTCGGCCGAAGGTGTCTTCTGCGGCGGTGCCATCTTGCCGGGGTTAGAGATGTCCGCGAAGGCGCTCAATCACTACACCGCATTGCTGCCGCTGTTGCCCGTCCATGAACTCGGTGGCGACGAGCCAGTCGCCCCCGGTCGCAACACGCGCGAAGCCATTCGCAATGGACTGCTCTGGGGCCAAGTCGGCGCGATTCGAGAACTGGTTCACCAACTCTGCCGTCACCAAAACCATGCCACCCCGACGTTCGATGCCACCCGCGCCCCGTGGCTGGTCCTGACAGGCGGCGGCGGCCCCGTCCTCAGCCCCCATTTTCCCGGCGTCATGAGACTGCCATCGCTCGGCATGCACGGCCTCGTGCTGACGGCCTGGGAACGTGCCACGAATTTTTCGTTGACACATATGTAAGGCGGACGTTTCCGACAGAAGTCTCAGTCGTAGTCCGGACCCCTTGGTCCGGACGTGGCCTCGCGCAGGAGAGCCACTGAATCCGCTGAGATTACATGCCTCGTCCGGACCAAGGGGGCCAGACTACGGCCTCAGTTCGGCCGATTTCGACTTCAGTCGGACACGTCAAGCCGGAGAGGGAATTCAGGTTCATCCGATGTTTTGGGGGGATTCCAATGAGGGTGATGAAGTCCGTCGTTTTCATCCCGAAGGGATGTCAGCCATTAGCCGGGGGTTGAGCGTCCG
>JAYSQC010000728.1:0-6166 GCA_043721755.1 Schlesneria sp. | reverse complement strand
GACAACTCGCCCCGCGTCGGCATCCGCGATTCCGGCCTCGATTTTCTGACGCACGAACAACTCGGACATGACGTCGTCCCAGGTGCATCCGTCGGGGAGCTTGTTCAGCAGTTCCAAAGCAGCTTGTTTCGTTGGCATATTCAATCCTTCCATCTGCCTGAGAGCGTGTAGGGTGCGTGGTCGGTATCGAGGACAAGCATCAGGGGGCCTCTGCGCTGGGTTGATCGCGATTCGCCTGATCGCGGTACTCGCGCCCCAATCGAACGACATCCTCGAAGTCGGGGTCATCGGCAAACATGCCAAACGTGTCGGGCACGTTTCGAAGCGGACGAAGCGGCTTGATTTCACATCGCAATTCGGCAACTTCACGCTCCAGATCGGCCATCTTCCGTTCCAACTGTTCTTGCGTCATGTCGTATTTCTCCGGGGCCTTGACGACATCACCATCGCCTTGCAAGTCGAGTGTGTGAAGTTTTCGGAACGCACCATTTCGCGAAATGCATTCCACTGCTCGGTTTGTTCCGAAGACTCCACACGTCGTACGTCGCTGGACCCCCAGTGCCGAGGTCACCACAGAGTTAAGTTTAAGTCTTTCGGATTGAAGTACGGATTTCCGATCCACCGGAACTGAACTGAACCGTCGGTCGGCCAGTTCTCTTTCTCGGCGTATCCGTCCGTAATCGCGATCATCGTGTCTTTGTCCGGAAACATTGCCGGACTGTTGACGATGTTCATCAAACTATTCACTAAGTACATGTCGGCTTGGAGGAGCAACTCGGTTGTCAGGTTTGAGTAGTCGCTGTCGTGGACGATGTCACAGCGCACTTTGTGAATCAGCTTGATCTCGCCCTCATACCCCGGCCGAGTCTTTCGCAGGTGCCATCCTACCATCCCCTTGATCCTATTAGAGAGCTTGTCCCCATTCCGCCCGCCACGGACCGTCAGCAGCGTTTCGAGTCCCATCACGTCAAGCAAGAATGCGTCCGCCCGCTCAAGGGCCAATAGGCTTTTCCCAAGCATTGCCGCACCACTCCGGATCTGCCTTTGCCAGTTTGGATCTAGGCTCCGATCTGAGATCCGATCGAACAGATTGATCATTCCAGATGCCGTCACGGCGTTGTGCCAATTGGCATCCAACTCGAATGGCACCACCATCCCGTGCTGGCACCAGATACAACTCGGGCTGCTGGAACCAACTAGGTCAAGGAAGCAATCCTGCCGGCCACTGATTACCGGCCACCCTTGGAGGGTGAACCCTCGCATATTACTTCTCGAAAAAATCGCGATCGTCGAGACCAGAACATGAGCCGCCTCGCGTAGATCGCGGAATACAGTCTTCCGTATCTCCGTCGGTGTCCCGGTTCGGGTCGTGACTGCGAACCCCTGATTCTCGCCCATGATTGGGTTCGTCATGACCCACTGACGAATATGGTCGCTAGGCTCGATGGGCAGGTTTGGTTGGTGCAGGTACTCTGCCATCGCCTCCTTGGACATGAAGGTCACATTCCCAACCTTCCATTGACCACCGATCGGCGAATCATTGCTGATGGTTAACTGGACCGTCGGCACAATGACGAGCCAATTCGAGTGGGTGCCTTCCGGTTCCGACATTAGATCCTCCATCAGGTGGCGTGGACACCTACTGCTAATCCGCATCCGTTCGCGGTGGGCACTGTACTCTTATCGACGTACGACTCTTGCGCTAACCAGTCTCAGCCAATCGCCACGTCCAACACCCACAGGATCAGTCCCTTGGCGAGGTGCATGCGGTTGTCGGCTTGTTGGAAGGCGATGCACTGCGGGCCGTCCATGATTTCGTCGGTCACTTCCTGGCCTCGTTTGGCGGGGAGGCAGTGCATGAAGCGGGCCGACTTCGGGGCGAGCTTCATCAGTTTGGCGTTGACCTGGAACGGCAGGAAGACGGCGCGACGCTCCGAGTCCTCGGCCTCCTGTCCCATGCTGGTCCAGACATCGGTGTAGACGATCGAGGCGTCTTTGAGGGCCGACTTGAAATCGTCGGTCTGCGTCACGTCGGCCGTGGGGATGCGCTTCTTCAGAATCTGCATGAACTTGTCGTCGAGCCGGTAGCCGTCGGGAGCGCACACGACGAACGAGACGCCGCAGTGCGCGCTGGCGATCGCCAGCGAACTGGCCACGTTGTTGCCGTCGCCGATGAACGCGATCTTCTTGCCGCGCACGCCGCCGAAGACTTCCTGCATCGTGAACAGATCGGTCAGGGCCTGGCACGGATGCCGTTCGTCCGAGAGACCGTTGATGACCGGCTTGCCCGAGAACTCGATGAAGTTGTCGATCAGCTTCTGCGAGAACGTGCGGAGGGCGATCACGTCGCTGTAGCCGCCGATCACGCGGGCCACGTCCTTGACCGCCTCGCGCCCGCCGATGCCCGCCTCGCGCGCTTCGAGGAAAATACTGCTGCCGCCAAGCTGCATCATCGCCGCATCAAAACTGAGCCGCGTGCGTAGTGAGGGCTTCTCGAACACGGCCGTGAGGACTCGCCCCGCCAACAGTTGCGGCCGGTCTCCTTTCGCAAGGCGGGCCTTCAGTTCGCGAGCCAGATTGAAGATGGCCTCAACATCGGCCGGTTTGAGTTCGAGTAACGAATTGAGATGACGCATGAGTAACGAAGTCCGAATGACAAAGCCCGAGTTGTGAACGAAATGAAAACAGCATCGCCGAACGCGACTGGGGAAGCGGTCGCGTCAAAGGCCCTCACCGCGCGAAGAGTCAAAAAGACTTCGCTGCGGGAAGGCCCTCCTAGACGGTGGTCTGAGATCGTGGCGTGTCATGTCGGTTGCTTGTTGTTCGGAGTTCGGTGTAGCGGACGCTGAGTTTTGCTTCGGACCAAAGTAGCCTTCATCGCTCCGCGTGAAGTCAGCCGTGCGCGAGTTCGGGGTGATTCGTTTGATCCACGTTGTTCCTGCATTCGGCTTTCTTCACGCGGAGCGATGAAGGCTACTTGGAAGGCAATGCGAAGAACGGACTCCTTCAAAAATGGAACTCGATGCACGCACTACGGGAGGACGACGGATTAGAGGACTCGTCACGCTTCGTTGGCCATTTCTCGCAGGACGGTGCTGATCACCGCGCATCCCTCGTCAACCTGTTCGGCGGTGATGTTGAGTGGCGGGAGGAGCCTGATGACGGTGTCATGTGTGGCGTTGATCAGGACTCCGTGCTCCATGCACTTTCCGACGGCGGGCGTCGCGGGGATCGAGAGTTCGAGGCCGATCATCATGCCTCGGACACGCAGATCCTTGATGATCGAGAGTTCCTCTTTCAGCTTCGCGAAGTGGCCTCGAAAGCGTTCGGCCATCTTTTGACAGTGAGCGAGCAGCCCTTCCTCTTCGATGGTCTGCATGGTGGCAATGCCCGCTGCCATCGCGAGCGGATTGCCGCCAAAGGTGCTGGCGTGCATCCCCGGTCGCAGGCTGGGGGCGACGTGATCGCGACAGACAAACGCGCCGCAGGCGACTCCCGCCGCGAGGCCCTTCGCCAGTGTCATGATGTCGGGCTGGACTCCCGAATGCTGATAGCCGAACCAGTGCCCGGTGCGGCCCATGCCGGTTTGCACCTCGTCGAAAATGAGGAGCATCCCGCGCTCATCGCACAGTTGGCGCAGGCCCTTCAGGAATGAATCGTCGGCGATATTGACGCCCCCTTCACCCTGAACCGGTTCGAGCAGGATCGCGCACGTTTCGTCATCGACCAGTTGGCGCACGGCTGCGAGATCGTTGTACGGCGCGTAGCGAAAGCCCGGCAGCAGCGGGCCGAGTCCCTCGTGATACTTCGGCTGAGCGGTCGCCGTCACTGAAGCATACGTCCGTCCGTGAAAGCCGTTCGTGAACGAGATGACTCGATACTTCGACGGCTTCCCGCCCGAGCCGCTCGCGTGCAGTCGAGCCAGCTTGATCGCTCCCTCGTTCGCCTCGGTGCCGCTGTTGGCGAAGAACGCCTTGCCGAACGAGCGGGTACAGATCGCCTCGGCGAAGTTCCCTTGAGCTTCGGTGTACCACGTGTTCGGGACGTGGATCAGGTGCGCGACCTGTTGTTGCACGGCCTTCACGACCTTCGGCGGACAATGCCCCAGAATGTTGCAGCCCCAACCGGGAAAGAGGTCGAGGTACCGCTTTCCTTCTGCGTCCCACACGGCGGTTCCTTCGCCGTGAACGATGCAGACGGGATAACGCTTGTAGTTCGGGATGACGTACTTGCCGAACTGCTCGATGGTTTGCTGGCTGGTGCGGGTGGCGGCAGGGTGCATGAGTAGCTCTTAGCTGTAAGCTTTTAGCGGTTAGCTAAAGGCAGAAGAGGAGAGGACGAAATGGTGTGGTATTACAACGATTCGGGGACATCCAGATAGACGGTTTTCTTCTGGCTAATCGCTAACAGCTTCTTAGCTACTTCCGCAACGTCGTGATCAGGCCGCTCAGCATGCGGCGGACTTCTCGGAGTTGGTTTTCGAGTTTGGAGTATATTTCGTCGGACAGATAACCGAGGTCGTGAGCGAGGAGCAATTGGTAGTCGAGTTCGCTGGCCGAGCCGGATGAAATGTCACAGAACCTCGCAAGTTCCGCATCGCCGTTTCGACCGCATTCTTCCGCCAGATTGGTTGGAATCGATGCTGCCGAGCGCCGCGATTGACTCGTCAGCCCATACCGTTCGTCGGAAGGCCACGTCCGAGTTGCCGCGTAAGTATCCAGCACCAACCGATGTGCCTTCTGCCACACGAACAATTCTCGATAGTTCTTCACGTTGATATCTCACCTTTCTTCGCCTCTGCCTTTCTTGCCGGCCTTCCGCTTTCTCTGGCTTAGAGCTAACAGCTTATCGCTAACAGCTACTTCACGATTTCGGTTCCAATGCCCTCGTTTGAATAGATCTCCAGTAACACCGAGTGCGGGATTCGCGCATCAATGATGTGAACCTTTTTGACGCCCGCTTCCAGCGCTTCCAGAGCCGCTTCAACTTTGGGGACCATGCCCGCGTCGATGATGCCCTCTTTGATCAGCTCGCGACATCGGGCGGCGTTGAGGTGCGACTGCAACGTACTCGGATCCTTTCGGTCGAGGAAGATGCCGGGCACGTCGCTGAGGAAGACGAGTTTTTCTGCTTGGATGATGCGAGCGACGGCGGCGGCGGCGGTGTCCGCGTTGACGTTCAGCTTCCCGCCGTCCTCATCGAGCGCGACGGAGGGCAAGACGGGAATCTGGTCTTCGCGGCAGGTCATTAGCAGCAGGTCGCGGTCGATGTCGATCACTTCGCCAACTCGGCCCAAGTCGATCGGTTCGCCGTTGTCATCCGGCAGCATCAGGCGTTTGCCGAGGAGGCAGTTCACCGTTTGATAGTGCAGGCCGCGAGCGTCGCCTCCCTGACGAGTGATCTCATCGACGAGACCCTGACAAATTTCGCCGCATAAGGTTCGGGCGACGATCTCCAATGTTTCGTCGTCGGTGTAGCGGCGGCCTTGGACAAAACGAGGCTGAATCCCCGCCTTGGTCATCGCCGCATTGATCGCCTTACCGCCGCCGTGGACGAGGATCGGCCTCATCCCGACTGATGACATGAAGATGACATCGGTCAGGAACGCTTTGACCGCCGCCGTCTCTTCCATCGCGCTGCCACCGAGCTTGATGACGACGTGTCGATCTCGAAACTGACGAATCCACGGCAGGGCTTCGAGCAACACATCGGCCTTGTGGACGGCCTCATCAAAGTTTTGTGACATCACGATTTCCGGCAGCGGACCTGAATGAAAGGGCGGGATTCTAGGTTCGGCTTGCGCGGGGTGTCAATTCGGCGATGCGTGCTACGGCGCGGGCCAAATGGAGTCGGAACAGACCGGCTGCGGACAATCTTGGCAGAGCAAACGGAGGGCGACTGTTGCACCTTTCGGGTTCATCGGATGTTTTTTGGGGATTCATTTGGAGAGCGATGAACGACGGTGGCCGGTCTTCATCCTGAAGGGATGTCAGCCATTAGCCGGGGGTTGAGCGAAGCGACACCCCCGGAAGGGGTTGGGCAATTGGCTGTTGCATCCTGAAGGGATGCTAGTGGTCCGCCAACTTTATCTTGAGGGGTTGACCTCGTTTAACCGCGTGGGCAACGCCCCGCGCGTTGATGGGGAACAGACTCGAACGTCGCTCGA
>JAYSQC010000727.1:0-1386 GCA_043721755.1 Schlesneria sp. | reverse complement strand
GCACCGATTGGCAGCCGCAGCAGCGACTCCCCATCGGCTTCCTTCACGCGGAGCGATGAAGGCGACTTTGGCTGCGGCTACGCCGCGTCGTTTCACCGCCAGCCGAAGGCGTGCGCTTCTGTGAACATTGAGTGCGATCCCCGATCCCGAAGCCGCCCAAAAACTAAAGCTCCTCTTCCTCTCCTGCGGCACCAAAGACAACCTCTTCCCCATCAGCCAAGGCTTCCACACGCACCTCAAAGAAAAATCCATCCCCCATACTTGGCACGTCTCGAACCGGGGCCACGACGCCCCGGAATGGAAGCAGGCCCTGTTTCACTTCGTGCAGCACGTCTTTCAGTGAAGCACTCGTAGGATGGGCACTCCTGCCCGTCCGCTCTTCGTTTTCTGATCGTGGCGATCGTCACGACGTTGGTGCGTCGGTTTGCGAAAGCCGGACGGGCAAGAGTGCCCATCCTACAGGGCCGCTCGCGAAGCGGAGTTTCAAAGTCACCATCATCGCTCTGCGTGATGCGGTTGTTCAGGTCATTGTGTCTTCACCGCAGTCCGTCGATGGCGCTGATTGCCACCGGCCTTCGATGGCTGCGGCCCGCTTGGCCGCCAATGAAAGTGGCTCGTCTTTGCGAGGTGGGTAGCCGACGCTGTCTGCATGGTTCGGGTTTTGAGGCAGGATCGGACTCGGCACGACATCCAAGGGAGGGATGCGACCGGCATTCGCGCGGACATCGGCGCGTCCGAGCAACGCCTTGCCGCGCTGCTCGGCGACTTGCTTGCCAATGGTCCACGTCTCGACGAGGCCAGCGTCACGATGCCGGTTCACGGGTAACTCGACTCGTTTGTACGGCAAGAACACTGCGGGCGGACAGCGCCATCGGCTCCCATGCGCGACGATGTCGCGCTGGTGGTGGAAGTTTCGGACTCGACACTGGCCGGAGACCGGCTCAAACGCCGCGTCTACGCACGGGCGAGCATTCCAGCCTACTGGATCGTGAACTTGGTCGATTTCCAGTTGGAAGTCTTCACCAATCCCGGCGACACCGGCCACGCTGCCGACTATTCCAATGAGGCGAGACTCACTCGAACGGATGTCGTCACGATGTCGCTTCCCCACCACGTTCCACTCGAAATCGCCGTCGCCGATTTGGTGCGCTGAGGCGGGGTGACCCGACTTGATCCGCCAGCCACGTCGGACGTGCCACGGCTGCGGAGTCTGCGGAGAAGCCGTGCCGGTTGGAAAACGACCTCGCAAAGAACACTGCTTCTCCGCAGACTCCGAAGCAGTGGCACGGTTTGTCTGAGTCACACATCTCGTCGGTCTGAGGCGAAGCCTCGTTAGGAATGAACATTGTGCAGATCACTCGTCGCGAATTGGTGAGTCTCACCGCG
>JAYSQC010000726.1:0-4252 GCA_043721755.1 Schlesneria sp. | reverse complement strand
AGAACCGGGGGGCTGACGCCGCCCCGCTCAGATGTCTCATCACCGACCGCGCGAGGTATGAACGAGGCAACGGCCTCATTCATGGCCGCGCGAGGTATATCAGCAGGCCAATGCGTAACATCGGGCTGATCGAAGGCAAAACCACCAAGAATGGATGTTCAATGAAACTGCGGTCAGAAACAGTAGCCAAGCAAATTTTCCGGGCCGAGTGGGAGCACCTCAGCCCGCACGAGCGCGAGGTCATTGAAGGGGTGCTGCACCGCACCAGCCTTCCGCGAAATCCCAATACCGAGTTCGCCGATCGCCGAACATTTGGCCAACGGGCCTCGGACATGATCGCAAAGTTTGGGGGTTCGTGGACGTTCATTCTTCTGTTTCTGGCGTGGCTCGTATTTTGGGCCATCCTCAACACGGAGATCTTGGGGCCGCTCGATAAAGCCTTTGATCCTTATCCCTATATTTTTCTCAACCTCGTTCTGTCGATGATCGCCGCCATTCAAGCGCCGATTCTCATGATGTCACAGAATCGGGAGGTCGCCCGCGACCGCCTCGAAGCGGAGATCGATCATGAAGTCAACATGCGAGCGGAGCTGGCCATCCGCCAAGTGGACGCACGTCTGCATGTCATTGAACAACGGTTGCTCGAACTCGTCGCGAGTGCAGAGACACGGACTCTGCCACTGATGACGCAGAACCGAGAGCAGTCGTAGTCATGTTCATGAACACCCAGCGCAGCATCCGTCTCATTGCGATATTTGAGGCGGCAAAGGGATCGCTTGTGTTACTCGCGGGCTTCGGACTGCTTGGGCTGGTTCACCGTGATGTTGGCCATTACGCCGAAGAACTCGTACGACATTTTCACCTGAATCCAGCCAGCCGGTTTCCCCGGATCTTTTTGGAGGCCGCGGCCAAGTCGAATGACACCACACTGGTGTTGCTGGCTTGCGCCGCCTTCGCGTATGCCGCATTTCGACTCGTGGAAGCGTTTGGACTGTGGCATCAACGGCGTTGGGCTGAATGGTTGGGTGCGGTGAGCGGTTCCGTTTACATCCCCATCGAGCTGTATGAGTTGATGCACGGAGTCAGTTGGCCCAAGGTGATGCTGCTGACGGTGAATCTCGCCTGCGTCGTTTACCTCGTTGCCGCACTGCGGTCGCACGGCAACGGACGACGTGCGTAACCGAGAGTTGCACGTTCGGTCCTATGTCTCTCCAATTCAGCCCGTAGTCTGTGTCAATGACTAACTTTTTCTCACCGCTTGTAACGAAAGTCGCCGGATGAATCCGAGTGAGTTTGATGAGTTTCATGAGATTCTGCTTCGGCTGGGTGTGGCGACTTTGATGGGCGTCATCCTCGGAGTTGATCGTGATCTGCGCCAGAAACCGGCGGGAGTACGCGTGTTGGGAATGGTGGCCTTGGGGGCTGCGCTGGCGACAATGGCTAGTATCACTTTCATCGCGGGAAATGCGGCTGCGGCTCCCGAAGGCGCGCTCCATACGGTACAGGGGATATTGAGCGGAATTGGCTTTCTTGGTGCGGGCGTCATCTTGCAGCGCGTGGATCAGAATCAGACCCAAGTTCAAGGGATTACAACCGCAGCGTCCATTTGGGTGTCTGCTGTCTTGGGTATTGCCAGTGGTTTGGGGCAGTGGATCGTTAGTGCCACGGCATTTGTTCTGGCGATGTTGGTTCTGATCGGCGGGCGCTGGATCGAACGCGGTCTGATGAACTGGAGTCGGAAACAACCGGATCGAACTTCACCATGATCGGCCAGTCGCGCGTCCGGTGAATTGCGAATCGATATCGACGTTGAGAATGAAACTCTGCTTGGCGAGTCCGTTTCGACAGGGGGCGTTCTGCCTTGGAATCACACCGCACGTTGAGACTGATCCTGTACGTGTTCCTTGTCACGTTTGCGGCGGCGCGCGTGACGGTGTTTCTGATTATGGATCACTGGTTGCCAGACTTGTTCTTCCACGTTGGCGGAACCCACGTCCACCATTTGAACTACGGCATCTTCCTGCTGTCGGGCGTGGGTGGATACGTGCTGGTCGCGCGACCGTCGGGACGGATTCATCGCCTCTGTGAGATGTTGTACGCGATGGGTTTGGCGCTGACGTTTGACGAGTTTGGCATGTGGCTGCATCTGGGTGGGCCGTACTGGCAGCGGGCCAGTTTCGACGCGGTCGTTCTGATCGCCGCCGTCATCGCGTTGCTGGCTTTCGCCCCCGATGTCAGGCGCTGGTCTCGCAGACGTTGGGTTGAGGCGGGACTGCTCGTGCTGGTGCTGTCCCTTTTCGGAGTCACGTTTGCCGGATCATTGCGGCATGCCACCGAGATCGTGTCGGAGAAACTGCATGCCGTGGAAGCCGAGTCGCCGCCGTGATGCACCGAAAAACGATGCTGTCACGGGGCACGCTCGGCGTGTGTCGGGAACTTGAAATCAAACGGATTGTTTCGGTCTGATCGGTCCAAGCCCCAAGTCATCGCTGCTGGCATCAATCAGGTGCGCGATCTCAGTGATGGCCTCTTCGGCATCGGGGCCCGAAGCGTGAAGGTCCAAGACGACTCCTTGCACGGCTCCCAACAAGAGGATACTCAGAATGCTTCTGGCGTCGGCCAAGATGCCGTCGCGGCGGATGGTCAACGTGGAATGAAACTGTTGTGCCGCTTGGACGACTTGCTGGGCGATCCGCATGTGCAGCCCGAATCGGCTTCCGACGGTGACGCTTCTTTGGCAATCAATGCTCTCTGTCATGGCAATTCAATTCCTAAAGAATGGGATGTGAGAATCGGGCATGGTTGAAGTTGCCGTGTCTTCGGGTATCAGGCGCTGGTCCGCGCGGGCGCCAATTCACTACAACCCAAGTTGAACCAAGCCAAGAATCGGATGTTCGCGAGAAGGCGGACTGTGGGTGGTATGAACGGTGAATTGTGGATCAGACGGGGACTGAATCGTCCGGATAAATTTTGATTCCGGGACTGATCATTCGAGCGACTTCGTCGAGAGCCGACTCGGCATCTTCGCCATAGGCGTGCAGTTGAAGGACGCTTCCACACATCGCCGCCAGCATGAGCAGGCCCAGAATGTTTGTTGCGTTGGTGCAATGTCGGCGGTTGCCGACGAAGAGCGCGGATTTGAAATGGTTCGCCACCCCTGCGACCCGCTGGGCCGCCAGCATGTGAAACCCGCATTGGTCTTCTACCGTCACTGCTCGATGGCACTCGTTGGTCAACTTCATCGTATTACTCCTCCTAGAGAACGGGACACGCGCACGGTTCATCAGTGATTGGGCGAACGGTGACGTACGCGATAAATCAGACTTCGACCAACTCATCCGGCTGGGCATCGGTCTCACGGTTACGTGCGTGTTTCAAGTCGAATCGATCGGGGAGCGTGCAAGTCGTCGCCGTACCTTCTCGGGTGGGGGTAGGACGCAGCGCAAGAGGAATCAGGTTCGCGGTCGAGCCGAGATTTCGAGACATGGCCGAGGTTGAGGACACCGAGGGCCAGATAGAACAAGCCCAGTCCGGTCATCCCCGCTACGGCCATCCAACCGGAGAGCGAATGATTAATCGCAGCACAGGCGAACGATCCGAGAAAGGCGAGACCTGCGATTCCGAAGGACGCTTTGGAGAGGGAGGTTAAGACGGCTCGGCCGTTAGTGCCGGGCTGATGTGGCATATCGTGGTTCCTTTGAAGGAGGGTGAAGCGGTTGAGTGGTTGAGTGGTTTAGCAGCCTGTTGAAAATAGAAGCCTGAAGCGCGAGCGAAGGATTTCTGAGACCAATTCGTCCGCATTTGCGACATCCTTCGCTCGCGCGTCAGGCTTCTATTTTCAACAGGCTGCTAAGGTTTGAGTTCAACCTTCCAGAGCTGCTCGATGAGGGCTGCCATGGCGGGATCGTGGGCTTTCAATTCTGTTCGATCAAACGGGAAGAAGTCGTTGCGGGAGAAGTAGGCTTCGGTGCATTCCGCGAAGTACTCCTTGTGATTGGCCAGAGCGTAGGCACGGTCGAGCCGCTTGCGGCCTTCGGAATCTTGACGCAGAACCCGGTCATACGTGCCGCCCTCTTTGGCGTTCTCATACGCGGCGATGAGTCGCGGTTCGTCATTGCCAAGCACGCGGTCATGGTACGCGTGGGCGAGTTCGTGCAAGGCGAAATTGGGCATGCGGCGCGTCTCCGCTTCAAAAATGCGGACGTTGGTGAACTCGATCCCTTTGGCCATCGCGGGGTCGCGTTGGTGATCG
>JAYSQC010000725.1:0-4603 GCA_043721755.1 Schlesneria sp. | reverse complement strand
GTAGCTATCGTCGCACTGATGAAATTTCTAACTTAGCATTAGAGCTGGGACATGACCTAGGCGATACCGCCATTGATTTTGCAGCATTAAGCATGGGTGAGGGCTGACGCCGCCCCGCTCAGATGTCTCATCACTGGCCGCGCGAGGTATAACATCCGGCGACTCACACCAACCCGCAGCGTGAGCAAGGAAGCGTGAGCGAGGAGTTTGCGTTGCCCTGCTCGAGATGTCGGATCGAACCGGTAGCGTCCCTGATCCCCGGCCTTCATCCGCGCCCGGCTTTGCCATCCGCGCTATCCCATCGAGAAAGAAATTGCCCAGCGCGGCCCTTGGACGCAACCAAAGTAGCCTTCATCGCTCCGCGTGAAGTCAGCCGAGTGTGAGTTAGATGGCATCTTCAACAATCGACACCGCACTCGCGATCGGCTGACTTCACACGGAGCGATGAAGGCTACTTTGAAGCAGAAAAATTTGCGCAGGCCGACAAGAAACAAAACGTGAGTAGTTACGGGTGGCAAAGTCGGGGCACGCCTGTAAAAGTCCGACACACCACACCGTCCACGCTCTCCAGTGATCAGCATCGTTTCGCACCCTCCACTCGTTACCAAAGAATTGACTCGCCGTGGCCGTTTACAAATTTGTTGATGCCGACGAACTCCCACCTGTCCCTCCCGAGCTTGCTGCAGCAACATCTCAGCCGACCGATGTGCGGCAGAAGCGACAGATTGAGCGTGAGTTCGGCGTCCCCGTCCCCGGTGAAATCTTGCCGATGGAGCTCTGGACCAACACCGCGCTGAAGACGATGCCGGAAGTGAAGCCGCTCGACTTCAAGGCTCTCTTCGGACGCGAGGCTCCCGTGATGCTCGACATCGGCTGCGGCAACGGTCGCTCGACACTGGCCTCGGCCGTGTGGAGACCCGCCGTCGATCACCTCTCGTCCGACGTGCTTCCCGTCGTCATCCGCTACGCCACGCGGCGAGCCAACCAGCGCGGACTGACCAACGTCAAGTTCGCGGTCATCGGCGGACGCGAGTTGCTGGCCAACTACATCGCGCCGCAATCGGTCGCCGAAATCCACGTCTATCACCCGCAGCCGTACTACGACGCCAAGCTGATCCACAAACGACTCATCACGCCCGAGTTCGTGGCTCTCGTCCATCGGTCGCTCGCGCCGGGCGGACTGTTCGTCCTGCAAACCGACAGCCCGGCCTATTGGAAGTACCTTCAGCAGATCGTCCCGCTCTTCTTCCAGTTTGAAGAGCATCCCGGCAAATGGCCCGACGCGCCCAAAGGCCGCACGCGACGTGAAATCATCGCCCTGCGCGAGAAGCTCCCCGTCTTCCGTGGCACCGGGCGACCTCGCACCGACATCACGCCCGACGAAGCAATCAAACTCGCCGAGTCTCTGCCCGTTCCCCGCTTCGATGCCGACCGCCGCCTGATGGCCCTCGACAAACTCGAACGCGAATCGGGCGGCGGTCAGAAGAAGCCAACAAGAAAATGAACGACAACAGCCGATGCGGCAAAAGACCGACCACGGATTTCACAGATCACACGGATGAAGACGTGAAGAAAACTTCTGAACCTTCGTCCTATCTGTGTCATCCGTGACATCCGTGGTTCTGCCGCCTCTTCTCTGTTGTGGCCGTAAAACTGCCAATCCGTGTTTGAATCACCATCGAAAGGACACCTCATGCGAAACATTTTACTCACCTCGTTGACCGGCCTGATGATCGCCTCCATTGCGGCCTCACTCGAAGCCGCGCCGCCCGTTCCCGATTCGGTCGTGTGGCAGGAGGCGATCGAATACTCGAATCCGGGCGATGAACATTTGCAGCTCAACCTCGCGCGACCGAAGACCGGCGACGGGCCGTTTCCCACGATCCTCTGCATCCACGGCGGAGGCTTTCGCGCGGGCAAGCGCGAGTCCTACGATGCCCTCTGCGTGAAGCTGGCCGAGCGAGGCTACGTGGCCGCGACCATGACCTACCGTCTCGCCCCGAAGCACCAGTTCCCGGCCGCTGTGCATGACACGAAGGCCGCCGTGCGGTGGCTGCGAGCCAACGCCGCGACCTACAAGATCGATCCGACTCGCATCGGTACGACGGGCGGTTCGGCGGGAGGCCATCTCGCGCAGTTCCTCGCGGTCACGGCCAACGTCCCGCAGTTCGAGGGAACCGGCGGCAACCCGCACCAGTCGAGTTCCGTCGCGTGCGTCGTGAACGTCTACGGCCCGAGCGACTTCACCAAGTCCTACGGCAGAAGCGTGGACGCTCACGAAGTCCTGCCCCTCTGGTTCGGCGGCAACCTCGACACCAAGCGCGAGCTCCACATCCAGGGCAGCCCGCTCTATTGGGTCACGCCGAACTCGGCCCCGACGCTCTGCATCCACGGCACCGAGGACAAGTACGTCGCCCACGAACAGGCGGTCTGGCTGATCGACAAGCTGAAGGCCGCGACCGTCGAGGCCGAACTTCTCACCCTCGCAGGAGCCGGCCACGGCTTCAAGGGAGCCGACGCCGAAAAGGCCGAGCAGGCGCTGTTCGAGTTTTTTGACAGGCGACTGAAGTAGTCCGTAGCGTGCATGGACTTCTTCAAGTTTTCGTTTTTGCCTTCAAAGTAGCCTTCATCGCTCCGCGTGAAGACAGCCGTGCGCGAGTTCAACGCGGATTGTTCCATCGACCTCTCCACTGACTCGGCTACCTTCACGCGGAGCGATGAAGGCTACTTTGGTCTGAGGCGAAGCCCTCGTTGGAGTCTTTGGAACGCACCGGGTGGGCTAACAGCCTGTTGAAAAACCCCACCGGGCTTGCCCCGGTGGCTCGCGGGTCTTTGCACTACTTCAAAAACCAATTGGAATTGAGTAGTGCAAAGACCTGATTCCACCGGGGCAAGCCCGGTGGGGTGGTTTTTCAACAGGCTGCTAGGGAGGGGGGACGAGTGGCGAATCAACTCGACCATCCTCCCCGCCGAGGGGAGGGAGGAAAACCGGGCAGATCGGGAAGTTATCGCGGCCCCGTTCCTTAGTGTGGCCGCCGCGACAGTCAGCCGAACAGCTTGGCCAGCACCTTGCCGTCGTGAGCCACCTTGAACGGGCGGCCTGACGGTGAGAAGAACTCTTGCTCGAGTGGCAGCCCAAGTGCGTGGCCGATCGTGGCGTTGAAGTCGGCGGGAGTGACGCCATCTTGATCCACGCTGTGGCCGTCTTTGTCTGAGGTGCCGTAGAACCGGCCACCCTTGATTCCGCCTCCCGCCATGAAGCCCGAGTAGGCTCCGGGATGATGGTCTCGTCCGGCGTTCTGGTTGATCTTGGGTGTCCGTCCAAACTCGGTCCCCAGCACCACGAGCGTCTTCGACAGCAAGCCCTTGGTGGCCAGATCAGCGATCAAAACTGAGGCGGCGCGGTCGAGCGTGGCGGCGCGATTGGGAAGGCCGTTCTGATCGTAGATGTTCGTGTGCATGTCCCAACTGCCGAGGCTCACTTCGACATAACGCACGTTGTGTTCGACGAGGCGTCGCGCGAGCAGACAGCCCTGCCCGAACTGGTCACGACCGTACTTGTCGCGGACCTCAGCCTTCTCTAGGCCGAGGTCGAAGGCTTTCAGTTCGTCACTGTGCATGAGCTGGTCGGCCTGGCGATAGAACTCACCGTAGGCTTCGACCTGCTTCTGCGGGAACTTCTTGCGGAAGCCCGAATCGAACTTGTCGATGAGCTGCATCCGCTTTTCAAACGACTCGCCCGTGACGTACTTGGGCGTCGTCGTGTTTTGCAGGCCGGCATTCGGATCGCCAACGGGAACGGGCGTGAAGGCCGGTTCGAGGAATCCCGCTCCGGGATGACGGGCTTCGCCACCGACCAGCACGTTGTCGGGCAGCGATCGATTTTGACGGCCCAACACTTTGAGTGCCCACGCGCCCATCCCCGGATGACGGATCGAGGCGATCTCTTTGTAGCTCGTCCTCAGCAGGTAACGGCCACCTTCGTGATCACCCGTTTCCGTGTGCATCGAACGGATGACGGCGAGGTGATTGGCGAGCTTCGCCAACTCGGGCAACCGCTCGCCGAACATCATGCCGCTGACGTTCGTATTGATCCCCTTGGTCTCGCCCTGAGTTTCACGCCCCGGCTTGAGATCGAACGTGTCGAGATGCGTCATCGCCCCGTTCATGTAGAGGAAGATCACATGCTTGGCGGAGGCCGTTCTAGCGACAACCGCGGCCGGTTTCTTCGCAAGCTTACTGTCCTTCGACTTGTCCGCGTCATCCGCCGCGAAAGCCATTGCCCCGCGCAGGCTCATCAGCCCGGGAATGATCGTCACACCGAGCATCGACTTGGCGGCGTATTCGAGAAAGCTGCGTCGCGAAGCCACATCGAGAGACTTCAAATCGGAAAGCATGAGCTAAGCCTTGAAGGAAGAAATGTCGGAAGTAAGAAGAAATGGGAACACTGATCGCCGCTAATCTTCGCTAATTCGGGCTCTCCGCCTGTTGAAAATGGTATCCCGTGAGCGGCATGGCGCTAGCCGCCGGTCGTTTTCGCCGACACCGGCGGCTAGTGGTCCGCCAACTTGATCTTGAGGGGTTGACCTCGTTTAACCGCGTG
>JAYSQC010000724.1:0-11645 GCA_043721755.1 Schlesneria sp. | reverse complement strand
ATCCGAAACAGCGCGGGCGAGTGATTGTTCGAGTCGGTCCAGCACGAGTAGACGAACGCCATCTTGTCGACGTGCATGGCCATCTTCGGAAAGATCTCGCTGACCCACGCTCCGCATTCGCCGTGCTGCGCGAACTTGAACGGAGACTTCATCAGCGGCCCGCCCTGCCCCGCGAAGAAGCCGGTCGTCTGGTCAAACCCCGGCAACTCTTTGCCGTCCCGCTTTTCGAGTTCGGGCTTGTAGTCCCACGTATCAACCTGCGAAGGCCCGCCATTCATGAACAGCCAGATCACCGACTTGGCCTTCCCCGGAAAATGCCCCGCATGAGGCGCGAGCGGATTCAAACTCCTCGCCGTCGCGGCGTGAGAAACACGCCCCTCCTGAGCCAACAACCCCGCCAAAGCCAACGAACCAAACCCATTCCCAGCCCGCCGCAAAAACTCGCGCCGAGAACCGAATGCGGGAGACGGTGTTCCGAACAAAGTGGCATGGGTCATGACGGTCATCTCCAACTGTTGAAAAGTTAAGAACCGGCACATGAATAACTGGCGTGGTTACGAAACGCAAAGTGTCCCGGACGCTCCAAGCTTCCGGGACACTGGATCAGATGCCAGCTTGGACGTGCCACTATTTGGCCGCTTTGGGACAAACAGCGAGAAGGAGAGTTGGCTCGCCACTGGCACTGCTTCTCCGAGGACTCCGAAGCAGTGCCACACCGGTTCGTACTCACGAATCAAGACGAATCACGCTGCGGGTCTAAGATTTTGGGGTGCATCAGAAGCGAAGTAAACAACAGAAGCCTCTTGGACCGACCAAGAGGCTTCTGTTTTCTTCAATTCCTATCTGCGGGCTTCACTTTGTTACGGCTCCGAGTTCGCTTTCGACTCGCTTTATCTCTGCGTTGATTGCAGCGGCATCTCTCCTAGATTTTTCTCGATCCTCCTCGGTGACATCCCGTTCGATCAGTCCATACAGACTAGCCAGTCCGGCTTGCTTCTCTTCTGGTGTGGCAAAAGCAGGTTTTGTCTCTCGCACTAACCTTCGGTCCATTTCCTTTTTGACCGAGCGTAACGTTTTCAGATATTGTTTTGTTGCCTTACATTGTTCAGTCATCACATCCCTCTGATTTAGGGTTACTTCCACAAAGTTATTCAAAACAAACATGATCTGGATATGTAACAAAATTATGGATTGTCGGACGATCAGACTGGGACGTTCTCCTTAATCTTGAGCTAGTGAACCAAACCCGGGGGGGGTTTAGCCGAACCGATTCCACCCGCCAAGGGGCGTGGGGATGAGCGAGAACCACAGAAATCCAGCAGATGATCAATCTGCCGGGCTTTGTCGATTCTTGGTGTTAGGATGCGTCTCTGGCAAGCTGACGTTGGATTGTTGGGCTGTTCTTCGTGACAGAGTGACGTAGCCTGCTGCGGTCAGTCGCACGAAGGCCGGTGGAACCGGCCCTACTCAACCCACGAATCAAGCCGAGCCACCTCGCCTCCAACCTGCGCTACGAACCGAGAAGTTTGGTCTTTTGTTGCTGAAACTCATCTGCACTCAGCAACCCTGCGTCGCGTAGTTCCGCGAGCTTCTTGAGTTCATCAGCGACGGATGTCTCCCGTACCTGGAGACGGTCATTGGTGATACTCACCTTCTCTTCCGTGTCAGCTTGTTTTATCAGAATTGTGATCAGCCCATGCCAATGGCGTGCCCGCTTTATTGCGTAATCGTATTCGGTGCCTTGACCACTGTTCTTGTCCACTTCTGTATTGAGAAATACGACATCATGGATTGGGTTTGTGACATCATTTACGGTAAGGCGGAGTTCAACGTTTCTTACCCTACTCGATGTTTGTGTCTTTCCGGAAAGACCGCCAACCATTGCTCCAAGTCCACCGATCGCGAGGCCACCCATCAATGCACCGCCGATCTGACTTGTGCGATTTGTCTTGGTAATTGTTATACCGTCCTCAAATATTTCGGACGCGATCAGGTCTTTATATGTAAATATTCGAAACGACCCGGCCCGCTGTCGATCGCCAAGTAAACAGACTTTTTTTCGTTCTTCATCTATTGCTATCCCGGTAAAACTGACGCCAAACACTTTCTGTGTCGCAGTGAAGCCATCAATATTGGCCAGTTGATTGTGCACCGCCTTCGCCAACACTTCTTGGGCGTGTGCATTATTAATCGCGGCGACAATCACCCAGGCGATTAGCCCTACTACGCCAGCCATCATGAAAAGGACTTCCATCGGTTTCCCCTTTTGTCGCCATTAGCTTCAATTCACTGTCGGTTCAAATCTGCCGCCAGCGGTATCGGATACGGAATTGCAGACACCGAAAGTGTTGATTATCCGGGAATCGCTTTCAAGAGTTCAGTCCCGTAGAGTCTTCGGAACACACCACACTCGCGTAACAATCTTGGTGCGTTCCGAAGACTCCACGCACCCTACGTTTGTAGTTGCTCCGCGCTCGGCTGTCTTCACGCGGAGCGATGAAGGCTACTTTGGGCGGGCCACTGTTTGGCCGTTTGGGGACAACACTGTGAGGAGGAGAGTCGGCTCGCCACTCGCACTGCTTCTCCGAGGACTCCGAAGCAGTGCCACGCCGGTTCGTACTCACGAATCCAGCCGGGCCACCCCGGCCCTAACGTCTACGGGACTGACTTGTACAGAAATGTCGCCATATCTTCTGCTGCACGGGAAAGCGATCCCTTTGGCACGCCAGAAAACCCACCTGATACATAAAAGTCCGATTCGCCTAGGTGATTCCATAATCCAAGAATCTTACCGTCCGGGTCTGCTGCGGATGGCTTGGTTTTGGCAACTATGAAAAACAGGTCCGTTTTCTTTCCAACAAGACGTGCGTTGAACAGGATCGGATCGCCGCCATCGGAATACACTGCATTTACATCAAAATCTCCAGTAACTTCCGTGTTGCAGTTCTTCCATTCGATTGAACTCCAATCTTTCGACGAACCATAAAGCTTCGTCTTGAAATCATTTTTGATTGCCTCGTCTGATTTTGAGCAACCAATCATCGTTGCGGCAATGAGCGTCATTATTGCCAACTTGGCTGAGAAGATTGATGTTCGCATTTGTTTCATTCCACTGAGAGACGTTGGTCGGAGATGCTTTCGGCGGGGGGGGCCGGACGCGACTTTTAGCGTCCGGGTTGCAGGGCGACAAGAGGCAAAAACGTCAGTCGATCGCGCTAGCAACGCGCCTCCTGTGACTTCAACACACTGACGTTCAAAGCAACGCCTTGGCCACACTGCGCCCCGGACACCCAAGGTCGCGTCCGCGCTACTCGGCCAAACTATTTCAGTCCCGTAGGGTGTGTGGAGTCTTCGGAACACACCACACTCGCGTGACAATCTTGGTGCGTTCCGAAGACTCCACACTCGCGTGACAATCTTGGTGCGTTCCGAAGACTCCACACTCGCGTGACAATCTTGGTGCGTTCCGAAGACTCCACGCACCCTATGTTTGTAGTCGAGCGTCTTCGCTCACCCCCAAAAAGTTGTTCAACTGCTAGCCAGTTTGACTCCGAGTACCTGGGCGAGTCGGTCGGCGGTTTCCAGATGGATATCTCGCTCACCGGCGACGAACTTGGAGAGCGCCAGAGGTGATAGGTGGGCCTTTTCGGCGATCTCGGCGGCCGGTTGGGAGCTGTCGCGGATGGCCTTTCGGAGAGCTTCGCCAAATGAATCGGAGTGGGACTCGTGCCGTGTGGTTGCTGGCGGGAACTCGGCCACTACGGCGCGACGCGCTTCATTGTCTCTGGCCGCTTCCTCCGCCGTGAGGGGACGATTGCGAAAGACTCGTTCCTGTTTACGGTTCATGTTGATCGCCCTCATCGTGGTTCGGGGACTTCGTAAGCGGTGATCACTCGAATCGAGTCTTCATCAATCTCTTCATAGACGACGAGGATGTACAGTCCTTCGAATTCGATGGGGCCGTGCAGCAATCGGGGAACGCACCGCTGGCTCCGCCGAATCAGGGGTTGGAATGTTCCTTGAGGTCGCCGACCACCTGGCTGACGCCCTGGTGATCAAAGATCACAGGGACACCGCCGGGGCCAAGGTAGACCGCCGCGCCGTCGCGCACGATCAGCGCGTCGGGGTGGTCCACTTCAAACCGGTCTCCGTTGACCAAGGCGATGGTGAACGGGCGAAACGGAAACTGGCGTTTGAACGCTCGCATCGCTCCCTCAAAGTTGTGCGTGTCCATCTCATGGCTCCGTGAGTTGATTGTCAGTTCAAACCAAATCGAAATCTACGATAGTCCTGTCGGGAATGTGGAGCAACGCGGACTTGAGATTGAAGGGTTCGCCTCGTTTAACCGCAAGCCAAAGGCGAGCGCGCGAACGGGGTGAATCGCCCGTCACGCGCGCTCGCCTTTGGCTTGCGGTTAAACGACGGAACCGGGTAAATGAAAATTGGCCGAGTTCTACGGCAATTCTCGAATCAAAATGCTGGCGAACTCAATCGCGTCGCCGTGGTGTTGGAGGGCGATCGGGCCGCGTGCGGCGACGCCGGGGAGTTGGGCGTTCTCGATCACCAGTTCGCCGTTGAGACGGACTGTTAAGCGGTCGCCCTTCATCGTGATGACGAAGCGGTTCCATTGGCCGATCGGTTTGTCGGCCACCTTCTTCGGCGTGACGCCCGCCCGCACTTCGGCCGGTTGGCTGGCGTCGGTGCGATAGCCGTAGACCTCGCCGCTGCCGCAGGGGCGGCACCACATGTTGACTTGGCTCTTGCTGCTCCCTCGCAGATAGAGGCCGCTGTCGCCTGCATCGTCCACCTCGACCTCGACCGGCTTGCCGTCGGTGCCGATCTCATCGAGTCCTGTGGGGAGCGTCTTGGGCCACATCTTCTTGGTTGGCTTGCCGGTCCAGCGCCAGTCGCAGATCAGCTCGAAGTCGCCGAATTCTTCTTCCGACCACAGGCTCGGTTCGGGAGCATCGCACTTGCCGTCGTAGACCAGCTTCCAGTCGGACGGCTTCCAGTGGGCCTGGTGTTGCTCGGTCGCTTTCCAGCCGGTCAGGTCGAGGCCGTTGTACAGCGAGCGATGTCCCAAGGCTTCGAGGGCGATCTCTTCCGGCTTGGGGTTCGTCGTGGGGAGTTCCTTGAGCTTGATGTTGCGGAAGTGGCATTCCGAGCCTTCCGATTCCAGACAGATGTAGCCTTTGCGTGGGTTGCACTTCGTCCCGCCGCTGACTTCCTTGCCGTTCACTTCGAGCTTGATCGTGCCGTCATTGCAGGTGACGCGGTAATGGTTCCATTCGGGAGACGGCTTGCAGCGTTTCTCACTCGGCAGGCAGCGTTCCGCACCGCCGGGATGAGGCCGGTCGGGAGTCATCTTCGCACCCCAAATAGAAAAGATGTCGCCGTGACTGGTGTAGGTTGCCGTCTCACGCCCGTCGAGAATCTGCACCTCGATGCCGCGCGAGAACGGGCCGCTCACGGCGGTGATCGGATCGCCCCAGATGAACAGTCCCGCGTTGCCGCCCGGCTTCAGGTGCCGCCATTCGAGTTCGATGATGAAGTTCTCGTACATGCGGTCGGTGCGCAGCGTTCCCGTCGGCAGGCCCGTGCTGACGATCATCCCTTCCCTAGCCGTGAACGTGTTGGGAGCGACGTTGACCGGAATCCAGCCCGACAAGTCCTTGCCGTTGAACAGCGGAACAAAACCCGACTCATCGGCGGCCGGTGCCGGGAGACTCATCAACCAGATCAAGCCGACGGCGATCATCAAACGCATGGCAGGTTCCTTGAGGTGTGAATGGAGGGCAGTTCCGTGGTGAGGCATCAGGCTACTCGGATGACGTGTGTTTTTCACGGGCAATGGCGAGTGAATCAAAGATACGGGTTCTTCTTCTTGTGACCTCGCACCACACTTTGGTGGGGGAAAGTGTTGAGATCGGCATCGCAACACCTGTCGGAATACGAATCGGACTGGCAGAACAATGGGGGGCAGGATGATGCGGAGAAGAATGAAGCCCGTTTCCCCATCGTTCTGCCCCCATCGTTCTACACATTTTTGATTGGCTGTCGCTGATGGCGAGTGGCAATGCCCGTCCGCTTGGCGACCAGTTCCAACCCCGTGCTATACTCGGCCCGCAGTTCAAGCGGCGGGCTTGAGATTACGTCTGATTGAGGAGCTTGGCGGATGATTCGATCGTTCTCGCGTTTCGTGTGTGTCTGTTGGTTGGGATCGATGATGATCGGTTGCGACCAAGCTTCGCCTCCCGTCTCGAAGCCAAACGTCACGGCGGCAGCCTCGTCTGAGAAAGACTCCACACCGACGGGCAACGAGGCCGCCGCGATCACAACGAGCGACTCGCCCAAGCCGAAACGAAAAGCCTTCGAGCTGAGTGGCGGAGCGGCCTCGTCGAGCGTGGAATCGGCGGACACGGGTGAGAAGTTCGCCAGCGTGCGTGCGGCGCTCAAGCCCCTTCAGATTCTGATCGGCAGTTGGAATGGAACCTCACGCAACGCGGCCCTCGATCAACCCGGTTGGGCGTGGGATTTGAAGACCGACCGCAAACAACCTGCGCTCAGGTTGAAGTCGGACAAAGGAAAATACATTCGCGAAGGGCGACTGACGTTTCTTCCCGCCTCACAAGAGTTCGAGTTCACCGCGACCGACGGCGACAGCAAGCAGCACGTCTTTCGAGGCAACTTCAGCGAACCGGTACAGGATGTCCCCGGCGACGACAAGAAAATGCAGCGGACTTACAAACTGCAACTGACCGAAACGACCGCCGACGCCGATGGCGAGCAATGGCGGCTGGTCATCAACCAGCAGGAGAACAACCGCTACATCTTGGAGGTCGATCGCAAACGCGGCACGGGAATGTTCAACCGCGTCGATACGATCAACATCCAACGCGAAGGCACCTCATTCGCGTTGAGCGACACCGACTACGGCGAAAAAACGTGCATCGTCTCACAGGGCCTCGGCACGACCTCGGTCAGCCACCAGGGCAAAACCTACTGGGTCTGCTGCTCCGGCTGCAAAGCCGCGTTTGAAGAAGAACCCGATCGCTGGATCGCCAAGTTTGAAGAGCTGCTCAAAATGAAGAAGTGACACGAGCCGCAATTCGGCGACCGACGACTGCCCGATGTGAACACCCGACCCCGGCTTTGCTAGGGATCTCCTCGAAACACCAGATGAGCCACTCACAATTGGAGCTGGCCCCCAACACCGGAGCAATTCATGGCGACGGTCTATATCGAAACGTCGATTGTCAGCCACGCGTCATCGCGTCCCAGTTCCGATCCAACTATCGCATTGCTTCAGAATCAAGCTCGCGATTGGTGGCAAAGGGAACGGCCCAAATTTGATGTCGTCACCTCGCAACTCGTCATCAACGAAGCCTCGGCAGGCGATCCGATTGCAGCTTACGAGCGGCTGACGTTACTCGCGGGCATTTCGTTGGTGCCCATAACTGATGAAGTGCAGAGTATCGCCAGTGCTTTGGTATCTGCTTCGATGATGCCACCCAAAGCCGCTGCCGACGCGTTGCATGTCGCGACAGCGGCTTACGCGGGCGTAGACTATCTTTTGACCCAGAACTGTCGGCATATTGCCAACGCTCACATTCTGCCGCAGGTCTATGCCACGTTGAAATCACTTGGCTTTGGTGGGTTGCTAATCTGTACGCCTGCGGAATTCCTAGGAGAGACTGATGACGACATCAAATCCGATTCTTGACGAACTGCGCCGGACCCGAGAAGCATTGCTGGCAAATGCGGGCGGGACCATGGCCGGATTGGTCACCCGACTCCAACAAGACGAACTCAATTCAGGCCGCAAAGTTCTTGATCCGAGCGATCTCCCGAGGAATCGCCGGCCAAAGAATGGTTCGGAGGTCGCCACTCGCGAACGTTCCGATTGCGCGTAATTCTTCACGGCGCAGTGAACCCAATCGCTCGAACTGTATAGCAGTGACCGAATACCGTTGGCTGGGGTGCCTCGTCCGCACCGAAAGCCCTTCACCCGACCCCGGCTTTGTCGGGTTCTTGGGTGTTAGCCCGTTTTCAAGGAACCGGGGGGCTGACGCCACCCCGCATCGGATACGATGCTTTGGTCATGTTTGTCCTTTCGGAGGTGAATCGCCATGAATGAACAACGTCTTTTGCACCGCATTGCCTGTGATTCTCGGGTGGTCGTGGGCAAACCCGTGATCAAGGGGACGAGGCTGACTGTCGAGTACGTTTTGAATCTCCTGGCCCACGATTCCACGGTTCAAGAGATACTCGATGAATACGACGGCCTGACACGCGAAGACATTCAGGCCTGTTTGCTGTTTGCGTCACAGTCCCTAGGAGGCACGACATTCATGCCGCTGGCGGAGACGGCGTGAATGCGATTCCTGGTTGATGAATGTACCGGCCCCAAGGTGGCCCAATGGTTCGACATTTTTTTGTCCTCCATCTTCTCGCTAAATGAAATGCCCTGAATCATGTCAGATGCAGAATCTCCACAGCCACCGCCGTACGATGCCGCCACGAGCCTTCAAGTGTTGCATGAAATCCTTGAGCGTGCGTTCGCGTGGCGAAACGAACTCGCCGCAGACATTGAAGAACCTGCCTTCGGAGCCATTCCCACCGAGTATCAAAGTGACATGCTCGTAGACAGCATGTACACCCATACGTATCGTGACGCCGCCTGTAGCCATGCCGCCGTTGGTGCCTTGGCACCGTTCTTCGAGGGTGTGTTCCACCACGAATTCGCCGCACTTCGCGACGTGTTCGGCGATCGGAAAGCAGGCAACAAACACCATCGTTGGAGGCTAAATCCTGATGATTTCTGGTCGCCGAGCGCAGTATCTGATGACGGCACGTTTCGCAAAAACCCTGACATTGCTCGCGGAGTGAGGCAGTTGATCATGGCCCTCGACATTAGCAACTACTTTCCGGACGAAGTTCATGAGACGGTCAACGCGCTGTTCACCTTCCGCAACTGCGCTCTCCACAACGGCTACGAATGGCCGGTACACGTTCGTTCAAAATTCTTCAAGACTGTCTCCGAGCACAAACAATGGACGGATTGGTTCTTCTGGTCAACCTGGGGCGGTGAACTATGGATCGTTACATTGGCCGATCCATTTGTTAGCGACTGCCTAAAGATTGCAGGGGCTACGATCAAAGGATTCAAAGACTTGAGAGGGGAATGGACGAAAGATGGTGGCTCCCAATGAACACAACTCTCGTCGCGTTGCAACGCGCGTTGAAGCAACTGGGGCCACCCAGCGAAGCGACTGCTGACACACTGGATGGGAGACAATAGCGCCATGTTACAAGTCGTCTGTCCAAATTGTGGACGCACATACAAGGTTAAAGAACAGGTCATTGATCGCAATTGCCGATGCAGCAACTGCGAACTGCTTTTTCGGGTGAAAGACAATCTTGCCCCTGCGCGGCTACCCGAAGAACCGGCGATAGAATTCGTTAATCCCGTACCGTCGCAATCAGAATCGCAACAGCCATCCGTGCCCACGGGATCGCGGACGAAGATCGCGATCATTGTTCTATCAGTGATCGCGTTAGCTCTGAGTCTTAATCGCATAATGCACCAACAGGTCGGGCCGGACGCACCGCCGGTTGCGGCAAGCAGTACTGAACGTGCCGATCATGCATTAGGCAGTAAGGGAAGTAGCACTCCCGTCGAAATCCCACCGGTTCAGAAATCAGATGAAGAATGGTCGAATCAGTTACGGACACATTTAACAAAGGTGTTTGACAACTTGATGACAATTCGTTTTTTGCCGACGGGTGATAACGAGTTGAAAGAACAGGAACGGGTAATAGACCTTCAGAAAGGGCAGGAATTATTCGATGCGGCCATCGCCGCAGCGAATGACAAGTCAGTCCGGGTCGTGAACTGGCGGATTATGGCTGTTTCGGTGAAGGTAACAAATGGGACCGCTGAAGTGCAGGCGGCGATCCGAATCTTCGGCGACGGTAAGAGCAATGCCGTACTCCAAGGTATATTCATTGACGAAGACCATAAATGCACCGACGCACTGAAAAGTCTCACAATCCCGGGGTTAGTAACCGTGAGCGGAAGGTTTTTGTCTCATAAAGTCGAAAACGATGATCTGGCGCGAAATATTGGACTATATCGAGTGTTTTTTAAGTTGGACGAAATCCGTCAGTGATAAATAGGAACGACGTGGGCGGGGCGGCGTGGCATTGCTTGAGGCGTCAAATCACGATTGGCGTGCCACTACTTGTCGGTTTTGGACAAGCAGTGCTGATGGAGAGTTGGCTGGCCACTCACACTGCTTCTCCGAGGACTCCGATGCAGTGGCACGATTGCACGAATGATGACAACAAGGAACAGCATTCATGTTTGATCTGTCTGCGATTCAGGCGGCGATTCGGGCGCAGGGGTTGGATGGGTGGTTGCTCGCCGATTTTCGGGGGAGCAACATTCTGGCGCGGCGGATCCTGCAATTCGCCGACGGGACGATGGGGTCTCGCCGGTGGATGTTCTTCATTCCGGCCAACGGCCCGCCGAGGAAGCTCGTCCATCGGATCGAGTCCGGGGCGCTTGACCATCTTCCCGGCGAGAAGACGGTCTACCTCAAGTGGCAGGCGTACGAGGCGGGTGTCGCCGATCTGGTCGGTGGCAGCCGGACGCTGGCGATGGAGTACTCGCCGCGCAACGGCATCCCGACGCTGTCGCGCGTGGACGCGGGGACCGTCGAACTGGTGACGGCGTGCGGCGCGCAGGTCGTTTGTTCGGGAGACCTGATCCAACTGTTCGAGGCCGTGTGGGACGACGAGCAGTGGGCGATGCACCAGGCGGCGGGAGTCCACACCGACTCGGCGTACTCGGTCGCGTGGCAGTTCATCGCCGACGAAGTCCGCGCGCGCGGTGAGACGACCGAGGCGGCGGTGAGCGATGTCATCATGGCTCACTTCGCCAAGCACGGCCTGACGACGTACCACCCGCCCATCGTCGGAGTGAACGCCCACAGCGGAGACCCTCACTACGAGACCGGGACCGCGCCGATTCGCGCCGGCGATTTCGTGCTCGTCGATCTGTGGGCCAAGCTCGACAAACCGAAGGCCGTTTACAGCGATCTGACTCGCACTGGCTTCGTCGGCGACACGGTGCCCGAGCAGTACACCAAAATCTTCCTCATCGTGGCCGCCGCCCGCGACGCCGCAATCGAACTTGTGCGGGATCGGTTTTCAAACAGCCAGCCGCTGCAAGGCTGGGAGGTCGATGAAGCCTGTCGCGCGGTGATCGAGCAGGCGGGTTACGGCGAATTCTTCGTCCATCGCACCGGCCACAGCATCGGCCAAGAAGTCCACGGCAACGGAGCCAACATGGACAACCTTGAAACTCACGAAACGCGCCTCGTGCTGCCCGGCTGCTGTTTCTCGGTCGAGCCGGGAATCTATCTTCCCGAATTCGGCGTCCGCAGCGAAGTCGATGTCTTCGTGGACCGCCAGAACCGCGTTCACGTCACCGCAGGTGAACTGCAAACAGAGGTCGTCCCGATTCTGCGTGACTTCTGAATCTTAACAGCCTGTTGAAAAACGTAGGATGGACGCCCTCGTCCGTCCGTTTTCAACTCGAAATCACTCGGACGAGGGCGTCCAAGTTACGTTCTTCAACA
>JAYSQC010000723.1:0-6768 GCA_043721755.1 Schlesneria sp. | reverse complement strand
TGTTGAAGAACGTAACTTGGACGCCCTCGTCCGAGTGATTTCGAGTTGAAAACGGACGGACGAGGGCGTCCATCCTACGTTTTTCAACAGGCTGTTAAGCTGCGAGGCAGCGTCAGCGAATAGCCTTGGATGTCAGCCCAAGTTGGTTTCGCAAGGAAAGTCCTTGAGCCGCGAAGCGGCGGCAGAACGAGGCACGTCAGTCTCTGCCGTTGCTTCGCGACTCTCGAACTAAACTCTCGAGCGCGACTCTTGAACTGGACCACTTCTTCGCTCACGCTTCGGGTTGGTGTCGCGCTACTTCAGCCGCTTGATCTGCGACCAGACATCACCGTCGAACAGCGTGATGAGCTTGGCCAGTCCCGCCGCGACGAGTTCTTCGCCCGAGACGAACTTGCCGGGGTTGTTCCAGCGGCGGATCGTGTCGATCGAGGCATCATCGGTGCAGCCGAACAGGCGCGCGATGAGTCCGTCGTGGTCCGCCTCCATGATCCGGAAATGCCGCGCCCATTCGGCGGCCTCTTCCAATCGAACCTGTTCCTCGCTTTGCCAGCGGATGGGATGAAAGAGGAGTGTCGAGTGCGGCGTCACGTAGCGCGTGGCACAGGCGGCGAACGGCATCAGCGCGGCGGAACTGCATTCTCCCGCGACGACCGCCGTCGCCTTGAGACCGCGCAGCCGAATGAGCGTTGCCAGCGCGAGGCCCATGAACGCACTGCCGCCGCACGAGTCGAAGAAGATCGTCCCGCGCGAGTTCCTCGGCAGGTCGAGCAGCTTCTGATGTAGCTCGCCGTCTTTGTCGGACAGTTCGCCCGAGATCACGATCTCCCAGTCGCGCGTTTCGAGATCGAAGTCCGACGGCCGCCGACCGATCCCCGGCGCGGGATAAGGTCGCAACGGACGCGGCTCCGGTTTGGAGGCTTCCACCTTCTTACGGGCCTTCAACGGCGAACGGCGACGTGACAATTCCAACTCCGTGATGAGGTTTGAAAGCGACTTCGTTTAACCGCGTGGGCAACGCCCCGCGCGTCGATGGGCGAAACAGGCCCCCACGTCACTCGACGCGCGGGGCGTTGCCCACGCGGTTAAACGACTACTTGATACCGGGCAGCGAGCGACCGAGGCGGGCAAGCGAGACGCTCACCCTACGTTTTTCACGAGGCGACCGCCGCAAAACTGGGCCGCTTTTATCCGCCGACTCGCTCGACTGCAAGAAACCGTCGCCGGTACGATCCCGCCCCGAATCGAGTCTCATTTATCGAAGTCTCTGCTGAGGAGTCCGCTCATGTCGCGCGTGTTGAGCCGCTGGTTGTCGGTTGTGTGTTGTGGAGTCATGGCGTGTGGCAGCCTCGTCGCCGCCGATGTTCCCGCCGTCACGTTCCAGCCAACCGACGACGGCTTGGCTGTCCTGATCGGCACCGAAGAATTCACCGTCTTGCGGACGAAGGCCGATCTTCTGAAGCCCTACTTCTCACCCGTGCGGTCTGCGGGGGGCACGATCATCACGCGACCGATTGACGATCCGGCCGACAAAGACCATCCGCATCACAAGGGGATCTGGCTCGCGGTCGATGAAGTCAACGAGGTGAAGTTCTGGGCCGAGAAGGGCAAGATTCTGAACAAGAAGTTGGATGCGATTGCCGCAACAGCCACCAGTCCTGCCAAGCTGACGTTGACCAACGATTGGCTCGACGCCGATGGTCGGCCGGTTCTTACTGAGACCACGACCGTCTCGTTCTTCCCCTCGCGACTGATCGTCTACGACATCACTCTGACGCCGGTCGTTGAGAAGGTGACGTTTGAAGACACCAAGGAAGGCTGGCTCGGCATCCGCATCGCCACGACGATGCGTGAGAAGGTCGGCGGGATCGTCGTGAATGCCGAAGGCAAGCAAGCAACCAAGGAGTGCTGGGGCCAGCCTTCCAAGTGGGTCGATTACTCGGGACCGGTCGAAGGTCAGACGCACGGAGTCGCCATCATGGATCACCCCGCCAACTTCCGTCCGTCGCGCTATCACGTCCGCGACTACGGCCTGTTCTCGGTCAGCCCATTCGGGGAAGGGGCCTATCAAAACGACAAGGCGAAGGCTCAGCCGGTCGTCTTGGAAAAGGGAAAGCCCGCGCTGCGAGTCCGCTACGCGCTGTACGTCCACGCCGGTGATGCCGCCGCCGGCAAAGTCGCCGAGGCGTATGAGCAGTTCTTGGGCGCGACCAAGTGAGGAACGCGGTTAAACGACGCGACCTTTGGCCGCAACCAAAGTTGTGAGTCGCTGAATTGGGGTCGGGCGTTCAAATTTCAAAATTGGCCGGTCACACGGTTTCCATTTATCAGATCAAGCTCACGGCCAATTTTGAAATTTGAACACCCGACCCCAGAACTGTTGTCGTTTAACCGCGTGGGCAACGCCCCGCGCGTCGATGAGCGAAACAGGATCCAACGTCACTCGACGCGCGGGGCGTTGCCCATGCGGTTAAACGACGCGGCGTCGCCGCAGCCAAAGTAGCCTTCATCGCTCCGCGTGAAGGCTACTTTTTAAAGACGGAAATGCGCGCAGGGCGACAAGAATCTCAGACCGAGTAGTACGAGTCGCCCTCACAGCGTGACCCCTTCCGCCGCGCTGTCCGGTGCGGCCGGGTCGAGCGGTTGCGGGTGATTCGGCTCGACGGCGCGAGGCTGCCAGTCAAGGTCGATCTTTTGATCGAGTCGAAATCGGGAAGGCTCATCGTCTGGAAGTGACCTCGGACCAGCATCGTCTTCCGCCGGCAGCGTACTCGCCAACGCGGTCTCGCGAATCTGAATCAGCCAGTCGCGACCGCGTGTGCCGAAGACGCTGATCAACTGTTGTTCGGCAATTTGGCGCGGCTTGCCGGGAGGCATCTGCCTCCACAGACGGCGTGCCGTTTCGAGCAACTTGGCGTGAGTCGGGTTGTATTTGAGGCCCGTCAACACCGAGTGCCACGCGGCGGGCAGGTCTCCCTCGGTCAGTTCGCCGCTCGCGAGTCTCAACCAAACGCCCGAGAGCGACGGATCGCAGAAGACGGCGAACTGGAGTGTCTTCGTGCGCGAGACCGGATTGGCCAAATGATCGGCCGCGTACCAGTGATAGCGACCGTTACCGAACGGTTGCTGGGCGTACCACGTCGCGGGGAGCAGGCCAATGTGAGCCAGTACGAAGAGCAGGCGGATCAACGTTGTCGAGCGGAACGGCCCGAACCAGACCCACGTCGCAAACCACCCGTAACCCAACCCGACGAAGTGCGCGACGTTGGCGATTTTCACCAAATCAAACGCTGTCGCCCACGCACACAGCACGAGAAACACCACACCGAAATGAACGCCTTGATCGGGCAAGATGTCGTCGTTGTCGAACTGTTTGAGAGCGATTAAGGCACCGAACATCGCACAGATCACGCCCGAGAAACCGATGGCCGCGTTTCCGCAGACCGCTTCCGCCAGCAGCGGGATCGGGATCGTCGGCAGCAGAAAGAGTCCGAAGCGCAGGCTGCCCCAGTGGCGTTCGAGTCGCTTGCCGAGTGCCCACATCGACAGGCCGTTCATCAGCAGGTGCCCGATGTCGGCGTGATGAAACGCGCTGATCGGGATCCGCCACCATTCGCCGTCCCACAGATCGAACGGGCCGCTCAGATCAGCATCGACCACTTCGCGCCGGTCCCCTTTCACCGCGAAGACTTGGAGCGTGGTGTTCGCTCCCCATTCGCGCTGTGCGTCGCGAAAGTGCTGCCCTTCCCACGACTGAGCCAAGCAAGCGGCAAACAGCGCCGAGCAAATGAACAGACACTCGGTGGTGACGGGAGCAACCCGCAGCAGACTCACGATGGCAGAACCTTGGCACGGCGGCACTTTGATTTGCGCGATCCGACTCCACGCAAAGGAGTCGGAACTATAGCTGTCGCGATGATGAGTGCGAGGGTTGAAGCGAGTCGCCTTCCGTCAGTCCTAAGGAACGGGGGCGCAATCACTTCCCGAAGTGCCTCTGACATTCTCCCTCCCCTCGGCGGGGAGGGCCGGGGAGGGGGGAGGATGGTCAAGTCGATGTTGCCACTCGTCCCCCCCTTCCTAGCCCTCCCCGCCGAGGGGAGGGAACAAGCAGGGCAATCGGGAAGTGATTGCGCCCCCGTTCCTACGACCTGCCGCCCTCCGGGCTGAAGACAACAAGACCTCACGACACACCCGCACGGTCAATCCCCGTGGGTGAAGCGTGTGTGGATGAGACGGGCGAAACGCCCTCCTCCGACCACACGTTCAAGTCCGTTCGTGATCGCTCAGAAGTCGTGAGCGATCCTCATCCCGAAGCCGTGGATGATTCCCGCGCCGGGAGCGGTCGGGCTGCCGAGTGAGTCTCGGTCGGTCGCCACATAGTTCGCCTGAATCTTCATGTTTGGATTCAGAAACCAGTTCAAGCCCAAGGTGTAGTCCTGCAACTGTCCGCCGTTGATGCCACTGTCGCTGAGGTCGAGGTTCGAGTACCGAGCCAACACCTGCCATGCACCCCAGCCGGCTTCAGAACAATCCTCCGGACACCAGCGTGAATTCTTGAACGGGATCACACGAACGAACGTGCCTGCCTTCTTGTCGTAGGTGCGATGTTCACCCGTCAGGAAGTACGACGCCATCACGTAGTAACCGTGAGTCGAGTACGTCCCGTGATTGCCGCCTCCGTTGGTTGCGTTGATCGCGTTCGACAGGATGTACTCCGATTGCAGTTGGAACGAGCCGAGTACCATCGCAAATTCGGCACCGGCCAAGTCCTGCGCGTCGGTCGTGAAATTACCGCTGTCGGCGAAGACGGGATTGAGCGGGCCGGGACCGTTTCTGAGCGAGCCACGGCTGCGAATGCGGAGTTGGTTCAAGATCGGATCGCGATGGCTGAACGAACCACCGATGTGCATCAGTTGCCCACCGTCGTTCTCGTCCCACAGTAGGTAAGTCATGCGACCATCGACCGCATAGGCACCGTCATCGACGGCATAGGCGAAGGCGTTCACCGAGTTCTTGAACACGCCCACGGTCCACAGTCCGCGATCATCCTCACTGAAATTATTGAAGGCCGCCGCTCCCAGCGAGAAGCCGTTGTTCGACGGCCCTGTGTAAGCATCCTGATTGAACGAGCGTTCCATGAAGTCGAGGTACCGGCTGCTCGTGAGGTGTTCCAAACCGATCGGTTCCTTCAGTTGGCCGACACGGACGTTGCCGACGATTGGCGTCTCTTTGAACGTGAAGTAGGCGTCGGTCGGAGCGGGGACGTGGATGACGTTCGCCGCGCTGTTCGGTTGTCCGGGCAGACCGCCGACCAGCCCCGCATTGTCGTTGGCACTGTTCACGAAGTCGTATTCCACCACATAGTCGATCGTTTTGTAGATCGTGCCGTCGGCACGCAATCGAGCGCGGCGAAAGTTGGCGGAATCGTTGTCACCCGCGTTGTTGCCGGCCCCAAACGCGGCCGGATTCGACTCCAGAAAGACCGTGTCAATCTGAGTCCGGCCACCGAGATGCACGGCAAAGTTCTTGTCGTTCGACTCGAAGTTCAGCCCGTGCTTCCAACTCGCCTTGAAGGCTTTCGGGTCGGGCTTCTCCTCCTTTTTCTTTTCTTCCTCTGCCGCAGCCATGTTCAGATGGGAGATGTTCCGAAACACGTCCGAATCTCGCGACTTCCGAGCCGACTCGACTTCTTCGAGCCATTGCAGACGCTCTTCCGCCGTGAACAGGCGATCGATCAGTTCCTCTTGTGTGAGCGAACTTCGATCGCGTTTGGCCACGGGGCGGGAGGCGACGGGCGGCGGCAAGACCTCCGTCATGATGTCCGCCTCGGGAATCGGCGGCTCTGCGCCTTGAGTATCCGTCATGACGGAAGCAGATATCAGCGCCGCGAGCAACAGCCCGCACCAGTGCGCAACGGTCCCACTATGCCGCACCACGATCCGCCTCCTTGCGATGTTTTGAATTCGAGTCGAACCACCTAGATCGACTCGGCCAGAAGCGGGACAGGGGCAGGCGTCGCGAACACGACACGGTAAATCCTGCTTTCCTTCCTTGCAGCTCCGGCAGATGTTGATTCGGCCGTAAAGGAGCGGATGCGGATTTCTGAAGTGCCCGAGACGCCATTCTTAACAGTGTTAAGGTGCTGCAAAGGCAGAACCGTTCCACACGGCAAGGCTTACCGGCAACTCCCGCCGCAGTTCCCCTGCAACCGATCCGGCTACGAGAGTGAATCTCGGAAACGGCAGCGGCCTCAGGCCAGTGGGTGTGACTCGTCCTGCGGGAGAACACTTGTTTCACCGCGTGGGCAACGCCCCGCGAGTGAAAGTCCGAAACACGATCGAACACGACTCGGCTCACAGGGCGTTACCCGCGCGGCGACCCGCGCACGGCCCAACGTGAGAAATTGGCGAGCCGCATGCCGTCAGGCTGCGAGGTCTTAGGCGAGCGGCACAAGTTGTCATACCGGCAATTGAAGCCTGACGCGCAAGCGAAGCCTGGGATGTTGAGCATCCTTCGCTTGCGAGTCAGGCTTTGAGGGGTCAGCTATTTCCTGCCGCTCGCCTTAGCTCGACTTTTGCCCCATTTGGAGTGCGGGGATTCATCACCGCTTTCTGTTCTCTGCCTTCGTTCCGATTTTTGGAAGACCACCGGTTCACGGTGCCATTCAAAAACGGGCTCTCCGCCACTCCTGTTGGACAACACCCGTGAGCGGCAAGGCGCTAGCCGCCGGTCGTTTTCGCCGACACCGGCGGCTAGCGCCATGCCGCTCAC
>JAYSQC010000722.1:0-18529 GCA_043721755.1 Schlesneria sp. | reverse complement strand
CGGAGCGGTGGGCTTCGCGAGCGGTGTGGTCAGTGTGAGGTTTGTTTCGCGGTCAGTCGGCGCAGGCCGTCGAGGAGTTCGTCTTCCTCGGCCCAGCCTTGTAGGGAGCGGTGTGATGATCGGACGCCGCAGGGTCGGCCAATTTTGAAATTGGAACGCCCGACCCCAGAGCAGAGACGCCCGTGTCGGAGTGATTCCGTGAGCGTATCGAGCATCGCCAGACCTAGCAGCTTGTTCGCCCGCAGCAACTCGCGACGGACTTCGTAGTCGGCAATCTCGGATTCAAGAGCAACTGTCAGACGAATCGCGTGGGAATCATGCCCGCGTCGTGGTGAAGTTTCAACAACCGAGTCGGGCCACCCTGCCGAAGGGGTGCCGTCGCTAATTGGTGGTCGCCTTTTCTTGCCCCCTCTCCCGCCCGGCTTCGGGGGGAGAGGGTTAAGGTGAGGGGGAGGATTCGCTGCGGAAGGCGTTGGGAGGCGAAGCTGAAGGGGTTTGAGAAGGACCATGCGCGGACGCTCGCCGAGTACAAGCCGGGGATGGCGCTGGTGACGCTCGAAGCGGTGCAGGCTCCGCCGGTGGTTCGGGGTGCGCTCGAAGCCAACTTTTCATGTGTTGACCGAGATGCCGCCGGTGATTCGGGCTGCGGTGCTTGACCCCTTGGCTGTTTGGGACACTCGTGCCCGTCTGATCTTGCCTCTCAAGAGACATCGCGATCCATCACAAAGTTTTCGCTCGGTGCGATTGCTTCGCGAGGAAAGCAGAGCGGCTAGGAGTTTCCAACTCACAACATGCTTTGAGCATGAAGTCTGGGGGGAGCCGTGATCGAGGAGGGCTGGGCTGCGGTGCCGCCGCCACACAATCGCTACAACCCGACCATCACTTTCTCGACGAAGTGGCCGTTCCGTTTGCTGACGGTTTTTCCGGGAAGTACGATTCAGCCGTTGCCGATTCGTGTAACGAGGTGACTCGTTCGGCCAATTCTTTTTCATAGGGAGTCGGCCACGATCGGCCGCGACCTCTTGCCTGTTGAGTCTCGCCCATGAATCACATGCCCGTCACAACGACCGAATCTCGCGGGCCGGATGGCGTAGGATGGGCACTCTTGCCCGTCCGCTCTTCGAGATCGAAACGAGGCGGAATGCGAAAGCCGGACGGGCAAGAGTGCCCATCCTACAAGGCTGTTCTTACAACTGACCCCTCGAAGAGACGGCTCTCAGACGGTGGGCGATGTCAGCCAATGATCACGCGCGGTTGTTTGGCGGGATCTGGCTCGGCCTTGGTGATCAGCTCACGAACCAGCCACGGGATGTTTCCTTCACCAAACAGCACGAAGCCCAGATTCATGGTCAGCGGGTTCTCGTCGGACCACCCGAAATGCAGTTCGGGGGGGCTGCCGGACTTGGACAGCTCCAGGGCGATGGAGGCGAGGACGTGGGCGATCGAAACGCAGTTCGTCACCCGAATGATGAAGCGGTCCCCTTCGGTGGTGATCTCCATTTCGGGGCTGTGATAGAAATCGCTCGCGTCCCCCACGGTGGCCTCGATGAAGACGATCGGCACGGTGGCGTCCAGGTGATGCATCTGGCGGATTTGCACCTCTTTCTCGGCGAGCGACCGGGCTCCACCGGCTCGGTGGGGGACCAGCACCGGGAATTCCAGATGGCGCAGCGAGTCCCACAGAAAATGCGTCTCGTGGTTCACGAATTGGAAGTTCACAAATCGCAACTCAGTGGCGCGCATCAGGCGCGAGGTCAGTGAGGAAATCATCACGGCCGCGATGAAGCAACTGGCGATCGCCATCCCTTCGGGCTTTTCGATGACGATCATGACCGTGACGTAAATGAATACGATCGCGATGAACGCATACGGCCACACGATGCGCTGGAACTTCGAGCCGCTCCGCTTGCGATATTGATCGACGAGCGTCGCCACGCTGGCGCTGGTGATGAGCATCATCACCCCCGTCGCGTAGGCTCCGCCCTGGGCCGCCACATTGGCTCGAAAGACGAGCGTCACCACCAAATTGATGAGAGTGAACAGCACCACCATCGCACGAAAGTTCGTAGCCCACTCGGGAGCCATCCCGTAGCGCGGCAGATAACGCGGTACCAGATTGAGCAGGCCCGACATCGCGCTCGCACCGGCGAACCACAGGATCAGCACGGTACTGATGTCGTAGATTGTGCCGAACACGCTGCCGAACCACGAGCAGATTTGAATCGGTCCTTCACCGTGTGCCAAGAACGCCAACGCGCGATTCGCGGCCAGCCCCTCCTTTCCGAGTTCCTCCGGTGGAATCAGCATCGTGACCACCATCGACGAGCCGAGCAGATACACCGACATGATCACCGCCGCCAAGATCAGCAGCTTGCGCGCGTTCCGAATGCGTCCGACGGGATTGTGAGGGGAATCGGAGCTGCTTCCGCGAATCAACGGCATGACGGCCACGCCGGTTTCGAAGCCGCTCAGACCCAAGGCCAGCTTGGGGAAGTACAGCAGGCAAACGATGATGATCGCCCCCCAGCCCGGTCCCTTCACGGGAGCGTCCGCCAACAACCAGTTTCCAGCTTGCACTTCGCGCCACCAAGCCACGATCAATTCGGGATGCGCGGACAGATGACTCAAACCCGCGACCAGTACGATGGCGTTCAACGTGAGATAGATCGCCACGAGGACGACCGCGATGCCAATGACCTCGCCAAACCCGCGAATGAAGACGCCTCCCAACAGGATCAGCAACGTCATGGTGAGGACAAGCTGCCCCGATTCGCCCTGCAGCCAGTGGGGCATGTCGTGCCAGAGCGGGTTGTGAATCAGGTGTTCGGCAGCGTCTGCGGCCGACAGCGTCTTCGTGATTACGAAATCGGTCCCCGCGAAACCGAGCAGCACCAACACCAGAATCTTCCCGCGCCAGCCATGCAACAGTTTCTCGAGCATGGCGATTGAGCCTTGCCCCTGGAACGACTGTCCCGCGACGTAGCAATAGATGGGCAGGGCACCGAACAGCGTGACGAACACCAGCAGCACCGTGGCCAGCGGAGCCAACCGCCCCGTCGCTTCAAACGCGATCGACGGCTGATAGCCCAATGTGCTGAAGTAGTCCACGCCCGTCAGACACAGCACCCACAACCAGAAGCTTTGATGACCAGCGTGGCCTTCCGTCGGCGGTAGATCGACGACCTTCGCACGGAAAGTGGCTCCCGCGCCGACGGATTGAGGAGCCGGCTTGACCGGCTCAGAAGCCGCCGTCGGAGAGTGTTGGGAGACCGGCGGAACGGCGTCGCCTGGAGAATCGGGCATGTTGTTCCATCAAGAGTGGCCGAGTGCAATCCGCATCACACATCAGGGAGGACTCGGGCGAAACTCCGGTGTGAACAGGCATGAACGCTAACGACCGCAGTGCGGCGGCTCAACCGTCCCACCCATTTCCCATCCCCAGTAGGATCGTCACAACCGGCCCGTTTTCTCTCCCGCCGGGAAGCCCAGCTGATTGCTGACGGTTTTTCCGGGAAGTACGATTCAACCGTTGCCGATTCGTGTAACGAGTTGCCTCGTTCGGCCAATTCTCCGTCAGAGGGAGTTGGCTGGGATTGGCCGCGACCTCCCGCCTTGATCCGCCCCGCCTGCTGAGTGGTCCCGCCCATGAATGTCACGCTCGACACAAAGACCAAATCAGGCGAGCCGCGCGGCGTAGGATGGGCACTCCTGCCCGTCCGGCTTTGGCGTTCCGCCCGACTTCAAAATCAAAGAACGGACGGGCAGGAGTGCCCATCCTACAAATCGCGATGCGCGGCCTCTGCGTGCGCGCTGCTGATGGCAATGGTCTGTGTGCCGGAAGTTCGGGCGGCCGAATTGCGGGTGGAACCGGCGAAGGTCGAGTTCCGCGATGCGTTTGCCCGGCGGCAGTTGCTCGTCAGTGAGGGGGTGAGCGACGCGACGCGGAAGGCGGCGTATGTCAGCCGTGAGCCGAAGGTCGTGTCGGTCGATGCGGCCGGGTATCTGGTCCCTCATGCAAATGGCACGACTTCGATCGAGGTGACGCATGGCTCACAGAAGTTGAGCGTGCCGGTCGAGGTCTCGGGGTTGGATCAGGTGCGGCCCGTGGACTTCGCGACCGAGATCGAACCGTTGATGAGCCGCTTCGGGTGCAATGCGGGTGGCTGTCACGGGAAGGCGAGCGGGCAGAACGGCTTCAAATTGTCACTGTTCGGGTTCGACACGGCCTACGACTACAGCGCCCTCGTCACGGAAGCGCGTGGGCGGCGCGTGATGGCCTCCGCGCCCGAGCGAAGTCTGCTGTTGCTCAAGGGAACGGCGGCGGTCCCTCACGGTGGAGGCCGGCGGATCGAACCGGGATCGGAACCGTATCGGCTGATCCTCTCGTGGATTCAGGCGGGGGCACCGGCTTCAGCTCCGAATGCTCCTCGCGTGTCGAAGCTCATCATGACGCCGGGTGAGCGAGTGATGAACGCGAATGAACAACAGCAGCTTGCCGTGTTGGCCGAGTACTCCGATGGCAGCCGCCGCGATGTGACGCGCGAAGCCGAGTACAACAGCAACCTCGATGTCGTGGCCGTCGTGACCGAAGACGGGCTGATCACCGCCAACGAACCGACAGGCGAAGCGGCCATCATGACCCGCTACATGGGACAGGTCGCCGTCTGTCGAGTTCTCCGTCCGCAGGGTGCTCCGCTCGCGAGCCTCCCCGACTTCACACCGAAGAACTTCATCGATCAACTGACCGTCGAGAAGTGGAAAAAGCTGGGTCTCAAACCGTCTGGGCCGTGTGACGACGCGACCTTCCTGCGCCGCGTGAGCGTCGATCTGTGCGGTCGCCTGCCGACGGTTGAGGAAGTCCGCGCGTTCCAGACCGAGACCGCAGCGGCTTCAGACCAAGAGCGCACAGCCAAGCGAAACGCGGTGATAGAAAAACTGCTCGCGTCGTCCGACTATCCCGCCTACTTCGCGATGAAGTGGGGATCGATCCTGAGGAACTCAAACCTCGCCGGGGCCGACCGAGCTTCGTATGCGTTTCACAACTGGCTGAAGGACATGATCGCGCGGAACCGTCCCTATGACGAGTTCGTGCGCGGCATCGTGGCCGCCAGTGGCGAGTGGCCCGACGCACCGGCCATCAACTGGTTCTGGCAGTCTCGCGACGATCAGCTTCATCAGACGACGGCCGATACCGCGCAGGTCTTTCTCGGTCTGAGACTGCAATGCGCGAAGTGTCACCATCACCCGTATGAACGCTGGAGTCAGGACGACTACTACGGACTGGCGGGCTTCTACACGCGGCTCGGTCGCAAGAGTTTCGGCGAACCGCCGCCGTACTTCACGTCGCCCAACATCACGCTGAACGACACGAATCCCGTCACCGGGAAAGGACTGGAACCGAAGTACCTCGACGGCCCCGTCGCCAAGTTCACTCCCGAGGAAGACCCGCGACACGCTCTCGTCGATTGGATGGCTGAGCCACGAAACCCGTTCTTCTCCCGCACGCTGGTCAACCGCCTGTGGGGCCACTTCTACGGACGGGGCCTAGTCCACGAGATCGACGACATGCGCGAGACCAATCCGCCGTCGAACCCCGAGCTGCTCGACGCCCTTGCCCGCGAGTTCCGCGATCACCAGCTCGACATCAAACACATGGTCCGCCTGATGGTGCAGAGCCAGACCTACCAGTTGGCCTCGGACCCGACGAGCGACAACCGGGGCGACCAGCAGAACTTCGCGAGGTACTACGCCCGCCGCCTCCCCGCCGAAGTCATGCATGACGCCGTCGAGCAAGCGACCGGGGCCAAGACCCAGTTCAGCAACATGAGTGCCAGTGCCCGCGCGGTCGATCTCCCCAACGAAAGCTTCGGTTCGTACTTCCTCGACACCTTCGACCGGCCTCGCCGAGTCAGCGGCTGCGAATGCGAACGCTCGACCGGCGCCACGCTCTCGCAGGTGCTGCTCCTCGCCAACTCGGACGAGTTCGAGAACAAACTCCAAAACGGCAACGCCCGCATCGCCAAGCTGTTCGAGGCCAAACGGTCTACCTACCAAATGGTCGAAGAGCTATATCTCGCCAGCCTGTCCCGCTTCCCCACCCGTGAAGAAATCCTCAACGCCGCCGCCTACATCGACCGCGACCCCGAACCCCGCAAGGGCGTCGAAGACCTGCTGTGGACGCTGGTGAACTCGAAAGAGTTCTTGTTCAATCACTGACCTGAATCATGACCGATGATGAAGTGAAGTCGCGGAGGTTTCCGTTCAAAATGTCATGGAACCTGCCGATTCACGAATTATGGGACGAGCCGTGGGAAGGCTTGCCCGAAGAAGAAAGAGCTTGGAATTGGGATTTGGTTTCCACATTTGAAAACGGTGCCACGAAGCAAACGCCTAACGGACTCGGCGGATGGAAGCGGTGGTACTTTGTCTATCGCACACCCGATGGCGATGAAGTGAAGATTAGCGCAGATCGTGAACCCAAAACGGGGAAGTGGTTCAATCCCCATCGCTCCTCCGGAGAGATCTAGTCATGCCGACACGCCAGACAGTTACTAAGCCAGCCGCTCAAATCCCAAACCGCGCGCGGGTCGGGGACGACTCGCATTCAGCAGGCGACAGATTGAAGGTCAGCAAGCGGAAGAATATCCGCAGCTTTTACGAAGTCGCGCGAGCCATTGGGGAGCGACAATGCTCACCGACGAGTCTGCGTCGCGCGATCCGCAGCTTTTATGACAGCTATCGCCTAAAGAAATGGATGCCCTGCTACAACCGGATCGATCCCCGACTACGAGAAGGATCGAAAGTTGATTTCGACAGTTATCAAGATTCACTGCAAACGTTTCGAGAGGCTTACGGCGACGTTTCGATTCTGAAGATTGTGTTGAGCGAGATTCACCGGAGCAAACACGATCCGCGACCGTTCGCATTCGCCTCGATCGTCTGGCGAGATCGGTTGCACGAGTTTCATGTGTTCCGCGAACGATGGGTCTTCGACGACAAGCGGTGGTACACGCGCGTTGTGGGCTTGGTGACTCATCAACAACCTCCCGCCAACTGACAACCAAACACGTGCGGCCACTCGACGACGATGCTCGCCGCTTCAGATTCCGAACTTCAGACAACTCCTAATCGCTGTGAGGTTTCCAATCATGCTCGACATTCTCGGATCGAACACGCGGACGTGTGACGGTGTGAATCGGAGGGACTTCCTCCGCGTGGGCGGTTTGGCCATCGGCGGGCTGACGCTGCCGAATCTGCTGCGTGCCGAAGCGGCTGCGGCGGAGGCGGGCGGGTCGTCGAAGCGGAAGTCGGTGATCCTCGTCTGGCAGGCGGGGGGGCCAAGTCACCTCGACATGTACGATCTGAAGCCAACGGCACCGGCCGAGTATCGCGGTGAGTTTAAGCCGATTCCCACGAACGTCCCCGGCATCGAAATTGGCGAACATTGCCCGTTGCAAGCAAAAATGTTCGACAAGTTTTCGGTCGTCCGCTCGGCGACGCATACGAATGCCGGACACGGCATGGCGTCGCAATGGATGCTGACCGGGTATCAGCCGACGATCGAAGTGGGCGACAACATCTACCCCTCGTGCGGCTCGGTCGTGGCGGCTCTGAAGGGACCGAACGAGCCGGGGATGCCCGCTTACTGCAACGTGCCGAATCGGATCGGACTCGGCAAGGCGGCGTATCTCGGTGCGTCGTACAACCCCTTCGCGCCCGACAGCAACCCGAACGATCAGGGCTTCCAGGTCAAGAACATGAAGCTGCCGGGACAGACCACACTGTCGAGGCTCGAACGCCGCCAGCAGTTGCTCGGCCAGGTCGATACCATCCGCCGCGACATCGATGCGAAGGGGGACATCGTCGGCCTCGACAAGTTCTACCGTGACGCCTTCGAGATGGTGACGAGCGAGAAGGCGCTGCGAGCCTTCGACATCAACCAGGAAGACCCGCGCCTGAGGGAGAAGTACGGTCGCAACGATCTCGGCCAAAGCTGCCTGCTCGCGCGACGCCTCGTCGAAGCGGGAGTGACTTACATCACGGTGCAGGCGGGCGGCGGTTGGGACACTCACGGCGACAACTTCGCCCAACTGAAGAATAATTTACTACCCAAGTTCGACATGGCCGTGGCCGCTCTGGTCGATGACCTCTACGTGCGGGGCCTTCAAGATGAAGTCCTCGTCATGGCGATGGGCGAGTTCGGACGCACACCCCGCATCAACTCCGGATCGGGCCGCGACCACTGGCCCGGTGCGATGAGCGCCCTCTTCGCGGGAGGCGGCTTAAAAATGGGTCAGGCCATCGGCACCACCGATGCTCGCGCAGAGTACCCCACGACGAAACCGTACTCCCCCGGTTGCATCCTCTCGACGATGTACCAGACGCTTGGCATCGATCCTCACCACACGTTCTACGACCACGGTCGCCGACCGCTGATGGTTCTGCCCGAAGGCCAGCCGATCCCCGAGTTGGTCGGCTGAACTGAAAGGAATCGCCTTTCGTTTTCCTTTCGGAGCGGGGCGGCGTAAGCCCCCCGGTTCTGCGGACGTAAGTCCTGTTGGACCATCAAACCGGAACCAGGGGGCTTACGCCGCCCCGCTCCGAAAGGCAGAGAACGAACGAGGGTGACACCCACTGCCCGGCGGTTCGCGACTGATGGTCGCTCATTCGAGATCGACCTTGATCCGCGACTCTTCCTTGTCGAATGAAACGTCATCCGACTTGAGGCCGAAGTGTTTGGCGAGGCTCGCGCGCAGCAGCGCGACATCGGAGAGCCTCGTCAGGCGGCAGGTGGTCTTGCCGTCGTTGGCCAGCAGCGTGTAGTCGGTGCCTGCGGCGTGGAGTGGCTTCAGGACCGCATCGATCAGTTGGGTTTGTTCGCTCTGAGACAGTTCGCGATTGATGAGGATCGTGACCGGTGGCTGCCCGGTCTTTCCGGAGGCCGACTGCTCCGCGAGTTGCTGCATTCGCGGCCAGGCCAGGGCCAGCGAGAGAATCGCCGGGCCGACGGCCTGTTGAAACTCATCGCGGTTGTTGGCGGCCAGCAATTGATCGAGCAGCCCGTCCACTTGCGTGAGGGCCTCCAACAGGCGTGGCTTCGCGACTTTGATCTGATCGGGCAGCTTGCCCAGCCACGCGCGATCGGCTTCAATTCCGGCGGACCATTGCGCGACGAGCGACTTCGGCAGCCAGTGGCCATCGTGCTTCACGTACACGATTTCGATCGGCCGCTCGTCGCGCGGACCTTGGAACGACAGGAGGTGCTCGTCGCCCGCCGCTTTGATCTGCTCGACCTTGATATCGGCGAACTGTCGCGCGAGGTCCGCTCCCACACCGAGACCGATCGCGTCGAGGTGCCGCACGATGTTGGAAGCGTCTCCCGGCAGCAGTGATTTCGCGCTGGCCTGCTTGAGCGATTCCAAGTCCCCCGCGTTGCTGGTGGCAAACTGGTCGAGCAGCGACACCGACTCGTCCCAGTGCTTCCGCATCGGCTCGTACTCGGGGCGGTTCGCGAACAGATCGAGTTCCAGAATGAACGCCTTCTTCGTCCGCAGCACCGCGACGGACTTGCGCAACGTTGCGAAGAGCCTCGACCAAACTTCGGCATCCGTGTTTGCCGCGAACTCGCGGACGAGGCCGTCCACATCGGACTGATAGGTCGGTGGCAGGAACTCGTAGGCACTCGCGAGATCGCCGCGCTGGATGGCTGCGAGGGTTTGCTTCACGGTGGCGAAGGCCGAGTCGCCCTCAACGGCTTCGTTCGAGGAAGCCGCGTTGCTGCCACTCGACGTGGTTGTCGCAGGCTCGGGCGACTCAACGGTTCCGCTCGGCGCGACTTTGACCGAGTCGGGTTTGGTCTCCGTCTTCGTCTTGGCAGAGCCACAGCCGCAGGGCGCGAGCATCAATCCCAGCCAGACCAAGCCAACCCAGCGACATAACGTGTTCACGATAGCCCCGATCTCACAGTCTCGAACTGCGCCGATCCTCTTTGATGGGCGACGCCCTCGGATCGTGCGAACGAGGATGATAGCGGGCGTCACCGGTGAGCTGCCATCGCGGTGACGGCAGGTACGGTGCTTAACGCGGTCGGTTGGACCGGTGGACTTCCGGCCAAGTGTTCGGAGGGCAGATCCCACTCTTCCAGAATCGTCGGATGCTTGGTGAGTCGATGCAGCAGGCTGATCGCGGCGAGCGAGGACAGGCATAAGAGCGGGATTTCATAACGGAGCGCACCGACTTCGCCCGTCACGGAACTTGGGTCGTGGCGGAAGAACCAGCCGAGGAAGCCGTCGTCGGGAACTTGGCCTCCGACTCGACCGTGCAGCACGGCGAGCGTGTTGTAGAGGAAGTGAAAGACCATGCAGGGGAAGATGCTGCGCGAACGGACGCAGATCGCACCGAGGACCACTCCCAGCAGCGCGGCGTTGAAGACCTGTTGGGGGATCATGTGAATGATGCCGAAGGCCAAGCTGGAAAGGGCGATCGCCACGCCGACCTTGCCGGTGCGTTTGAACCCGCTGAGTAAGAAGCCGCGAAACGCCAACTCTTCACAGATGGCCGGCGCGGCCGCGAACGCCAGCACGACGAGCCACAGCGGTTGGTTGTCGCTCGACATGAGTCGCATCGTTTCAGCCAAGCCCGGCGGTGGCTTCGGGAAGAACCAGACGAGACTCATTTGAAGTTCGACCGTGAGCGGATGCAGCGCGAACGGCAGCAGCGCGGCACACACCAAACGCCCGCAACCTGGCCAACGGAACGAGAACGTACGACGAATGCTCGTCGTGAGCAGCAGGCCCATCATCAGAGCGGGTGTCGCGATCAAGGCGATCTGCTGGATGACCAGCAATTGCATCGTCAGTAAGCCGCGTGAATCGGGACTTGCACCGACCATCGCCGATTGCATCGACTTCATCGTCGCAAACTGCAGCAAGAGAATAAGCAAGAAGCAGAAGCCCCCTTCGGCGAATGTCGGCGTCGGTTCTTTGTCGCGCAGCAGATGCTTCACCCAGAGCCGCAGATCAAAGCGTTCGGCCTCGCGGAACAAGACCTCTTCACTGCCAAACTGGTCGATCGCCCACCACAGCGCGAGCAGGCTGTACCCGATCGACGAGACGAGGACCGGGATCACGTAGAAGTAAATGTCATGCGAAGGGCCGGTCGCCTTGAGTAACCCCTTCAGTAACAAGGCTGGTCCCATGACGGGCAGCACGCTGTAGAACGGCTCGATCTCAGAGGCGGGCGATGAGCAAAAGACCGTCAGACCCATCGTCACCATGAGCAACGGCGTCAGGTAGTACTGTCCTTCCTTGCTGCTTTTGGCGAACGTCGCCAGCGCGAGGCACAGCGCACTGAAGAGACTCGCCAGCGGCAGCAACATCACCAGAATCCACATCAGCGAGGAGAGCGGTGGCAGCGCGAGATCGCCCAGTTTGGAAGCGGCTCCGCCCCGGCCTGCCAACGACGCCATGTACTTGCCGGTGAACCCGAGGCTCCCCAGATTGAGCATCGCGGTGGAGGCACTGAACAGCATGACCGTCAGAAACTTGCCCAGCACGATTTCCGTCCGCGTGGCGGGACAGATGAGCAGCGTTTCCATCGTGCCGCGTTCCTTCTCACCCGCTCCTAAATCGACGGCCGGATAGAACGCGCCGGTCAGTGCCATGAGGATCAGCAGCGCGGGGAAGAGCTTGGCCCAGACGTTGGCCGACACTTGGTCCTGCTGTGCCAAGTCCAACTCCGTCGGCTTGACGGGTGTCGGCAGGTTCTCGGGGAGGCCGCTGTCGCGCAGGTATTCTCGCAGCAACGAACGCTCCCATTCGTCGAGGACATCGGTGACGCGGTTGTGGGCGATCACCGATCTCTCGTCAGCACTGTTTTGCACGATGACGGGACGCGGGTAATCGAGAGCCGTCGGCGGGGCGTCGGCTCCGCGCTTGGCCAACTCGCCACGTAATCGATCGAGATTCGCTTTGAAATCGGACGGGATGACGATCAACACTTGAATGCCGCTGTCCGAGAAGAGCGACCCCAGCGGATCGGACACCAGCCGCAGTTCGCCCTGCAATCGCAAGACTTCCTGAATCTGCTTGGCCTCGCGCGCCGCGATGAGTTGATTTTCCAGCTCTATGCGCTGCTTAAGCTGTCCGCGCAGTCGGACGGCACGCTCGACGAGTTGCCTTCGTTCCGCAGCCTCGGCTTCCGAGAGGACGCTGGCCGGCTTGGCCGGGTCGTGAGTCGGAGCGACATCCGTGAAGACGCGCAACTTGTCGGCATCGACCGGATTGCGGAACCAGTTTTTGGCGAAACGGTCTCCCAGCACGAGCGGCAGCGACGGCAGGTTGTCTGCGCCGAGAATTACCACCGTGCGCGGCTGTTCCGAAAACAACACCGTCATCTGCACCATGCCGATTCCCATCACGGGGTACAGCAGAAGCGGCAGCACGGCGACCATGAACAGCGTCCGTCTGTCACGGAGTTGATCCAGCACCTCGCGGCGGAAGATCAGGAAAATGTTACGCCACTTCATGAGCGAGTCTTCGTCGTCTTGTCCCCGCGCCCCCGTCTTCGGGGGAGAGGGTTAGGGTGAGGGGGCTTCTCGGAATGAGAAGAGACTCAATTCGTTTGGTCGATCACAATTCAAATCCAACTCGTTTAGCCGCGTGGACAACGTCCGGCGCGTTGTGTGGCGAAACAGCGTTCCGCACCGCACAGCGCGTTGGCGTTGCCCACGCGATTAAGCGATGTCACCTTTAACGGCCTGTTCAAAAACGTAGGGTAAGCCTCTGGCTTGCCCGCTTTTCAACTGCATTTACGGGCAAGCGAGACGCTCGCCCTACGTTTTTCAACGGGCTGTTAAGTCACGCCGACGCTGCCATATTCGCCTCGTACTCGTCAATCAGTTTGAAGAACAACTCCTCCATGTCGGGTTGCTCGTACTGCTCGCTTAACTCTGCCACCGAGCCCATCGCCAAGATGCGTCCTTTGTAAATGATCGCGATCCGGTGACAGAGCTTTTCCACCTCGCGCATGATGTGCGTCGAGTAGATGATGCACTTCCCCTGCTCGCGCAGCGACTTGATCTCCGCGACAACGTTTCGTGCGACGAGTACGTCCAGCCCCGAAGTCGGTTCGTCGAAGATCAGGACGGGAGGATCGTGAACGATCGTGCGGGCAATCGACACCTTCTGCTTCATGCCGGTCGACATCTTCGACCCCAGCACGTCGCGGATGTTGTTCATCGAGAGTCGATCGAACAGATGGGCGATCCGCGACTGAAGAGCCTCTTCCGGGATGCCATACAGCCGGCCGAAGTATTCGACCATCTCCCACGCCGTCATGCGGTCGTAGATGCCGGTATTGTTCGACATGAACCCGATGCGCGCGCGAACTTCCGTCGGGTGAGTTGCCACGTCGTACCCCGCGACGAAGGCTGTCCCGCTCGTTGGCCGCAGCACGGTACTCAGGATGCGCAGGCAGGTCGTCTTCCCCGCGCCGTTCGGACCGAGCAGCCCGAGGATCTCGCCGGGACGGACCTCAAAGCTGACATCGTCTAGCGCCGTGAAGCCGCCCGTCTGAAGATCGGCAAACCGCTTCGACAGTCGTTCGACAGTAATCACGCGGTTGGCTCCAATTAGCCCAACGCGCAAGCGAGGGCTGAAATTTTGATGTCCGCGAAGCCCTCGCTCGCGCGTCGGGCTAGTTCTGGTTACCTTGGCCGAAAGTAGCCTTCATCGCTCCGCGTGAAGAAAGCCGAACGTGAGTTCGACTTTTGAGTCGTCACAGTCCCTTGTCATCGGCTCTCTTCACGCGGAGCGATGAAGGCTACTGGGATCAGAGGCGAAGACTCCATACATCCAACGGCAAGTCGTTGAGGAGTCTTCCTTGTCGGCAAGTCTAACCCGCAAACTTCCCGTCGCTCGGAACCGAACGCTCGGTTGACGCGAGAAACTTCAGTTCAGCACGGGCAGCGCGACGCGACCGGCTTGCGGTGCGGGCCTTCGCTCATCAGCAGCCTCGACGGAATCGATGTAATCGTAAAAGACGTTCCGCTGGCGCGGGATGTAGCCCGCCTCACGAATCAGTCGCTTGATCGTGTCGAGCGTTAGGTGGTGGACCGTTCCCGCCTCGGCTACGACGTTTTCCTCGATCATCAGCGAACCCATGTCGTTCGCGCCAAAGTGCAGGGCGAGGCCGCCGATCTTCTCCCCCTGAGTCACCCACGACGACTGGATGTTCGGGAAATTATCGAGATACAGCCGGGCGACCGCCTGCGTCTTGAGGTACTCGAACGAACCGGCGGGCGGGATCTGAGCCATGTCGGTGTTGTCGGGTTGGAACGTCCACGCGATGAACGCCGTAAAGCCGTGCGTCTCGTCTTGAAGCTGGCGCAGCCGTTCGAGGTGCTCGATCCGTTCGGCCAGCGTTTCGATGTGGCCGAACATCATCGTCGCCGACCCTTTGCCTCCGAGCTGATGCCACTCGCGACAAACGTTGAGCCATTCGTCGGTCAGGCACTTGCCACGCGTCATCTCTTTCCGCACGCGATCGACCAGAATCTCACCGCCTCCGCCCGGCAGGCTGCCGAGTCCCGCAGCCTTCAGCCGTTCCAAGACCGTTCGCACCGGCAGCTTGGCCAATTTGTGCAGGGCATGAATCTCGGGAGGCGAGAAGCAATGCAGGTTCACCTGCGGAAAGCGTTCCTTAATTGCACGGAGCAAATCTTCATACCACTCGATTGGCAAGTCGGGATTCATGCCACCCTGCATCAGAATCTGATCGCCCCCCAACGCGACGGTCTCTTCGATCTTCTGGAAGATCACGTTCCTGTCGAGCACGTAGCCTTCGGGACTTTTCGGATTCCGATAGAACGCGCAGAAGTCACACACGGCGGAACAGACGTTCGTGTAGTTGATGTTCCGGTCGATATTGAACGTCCGATACGGCTCGGGGTGCAGTCGCCTCGCCACCGCATCCGCCGCCGCCCCGATGGCAACCAGATCATGAGACTCCAAAATCCGCAGCCCCTCCTCGGGCGAAAGTCGTTCCCCCGAGACGGCCTTGTCGAGCAATTGATTGATGTTCACAGACACGTGATGGAATCCTGTTCGTTTCTCTCGTTCGTAAGTTCCGGTTTGTGAGCAAGGTTCAAGCAGGCAGCCTCTCTCCAAAGACGATCCTGTGGCCATCCGGAGTCACGATGGCGAACTCGCGCATGCCCCAAGGTTTGTCATCGAGTTTATGCCAAATCTTGACTCCGTTTTTCCCGATCTCGTCATACAGATTCTTGGCATCTTGAACATGAAGGTACGCAAACCAAGAGTGGTCCGGAGCCTCTGACATCGGTCTGATGCCGGGACAATCGCCGAGACGCAATTTGCAAGCACCGCGACTCAGAAATGACCAGCCTTCGACGCACATGTCTTCTGTGAAGCGAAGTTTCTCTATGTAGAACTTCTTCGACATTTCCAAGTCATTGACCGCCAACACAAATGTCGCCGAGAGGATTTCAGACACCGGTTGGACTCACCTTCTGTTGCGTCACATCGATTGATGTGAAAAACGCGGGGAATGCACTCAGTCATGGCGAAACCGCAATTCCACTTCGTGCGGAGCCAGCCCCATGCCCGACGCCAGTTCGTAGAACAGTTTCAAGCCATTTCGTTCGGCGGGGCCGAGATGGTATTGGAGGTTTTCGGAAAGGTAGCTGACGGTGGTGGGGAGAGACAGGCCGAGCAACGGGGCCTCGCGCCGGGCGATGTCGTTGAGACGTTGGATGCCGAGGTCACGGGCCGCGCTGAGGAGGTCGGCAAGGGGCAAGGGCTGAGGGGCAAGCGACAGAACAGAGGCATGGCTGGGGCTCGCTCCGTCCCTCGTCCCTCGTCCCTCAGCCCTCGTCCCTCGTCCCACCCACATCGCGAAGACGAACGGCAGGCCGGTCCATTCGAGCCACTCTTCGCCCAAGTCCCACGTGCCGAGGAATTGTTCGTTCGGTGGTGAGATGGCGCGGTCTCCGATCAGCAGGATCGCGTCGGCAGAAGAATCTTGCGTGCGGTGGTCGAGCGGCAGAGGTTCCAGCTTCGGGAAGACACCGTGTCGTTCGGCGAGCAGGATGCGGGCGAGAGTCGCACTGGTGCGCGAGCCTTCATCCAGCGCGAGTGACTTGACCTCGCCCCACGGCACGCGGCTGTAGAGCTTCACGCTGAGCACCGGCCCGTGCGCGGCGACGCACGCATCCGAAATGATGTCGTAGTTCTGACCGCGAAAGTATTCGATGCTCGGGATCAGCGCGATGTCCAAGCGGCCCGAGGCCAAGTCGTCGGCGAGACGGCTCGGGTAATCGAGTCGCAGCGTGGCGCGGCCCTCCAATAACTTATCCAGCCCCTCAATGAGCGGCTTGGAATTGAGATAGTTCACCGCCCCGACGGCGCTCAATTGGCGAGGCTCGTTGGATCGGGATGCGATGGGTTCGGCAAAGGTGTTCGTCGGTGATGAGAGCATGGCGGGAGAAGATCTGTTCGAGCGGCGTGGCTCGCGGCGTGTGGATGATGTCGTGGTGAGCATGGTTGTCTCCGATGTCGCGTCTGATGGCAATTTAAGAAAGCGTGGTTCACCGCGTGGATAGAGTGGTCGGCTACCACTGATGCGTTCGTTTCTCATCTTTCTGTCCCGCATCTTTCTGTTCGCCTCTTCCTTGAGAGAGGAGGAGCTACAGAAAGATGCAGGGGATGCGGGCCAAATGGCTGCTGACTCAGCTTCACAACGCGCGTTGGCATTCTCGGGAGTCGTGATTAGGATTCGGCCCCGATTCGCGGTTCGCAGAGGATGGACCGCATTCTTGCTACAGCATTAACACGCTGTTGAAGACCGTAGGATGGACGCCCTCGTCCGTCCTCTTCCAATGAGAAATCGCTCGGACGAGGGCGTCCAAGCTACATTCAACAACACGCTGTCCACTGACGGACTGAATTGCCAAAGGATTTGATGTGCCTGCTGAGCCTCTTCAACTCGCGATTGTTGGTTTGGGAAACGTCGGAACCGGCGTGGCGAAGATTCTGGCCGAGCATCCCGAACGAATTCTACAACGAGCCGGTCGGCGCATTGAAATCCGTCGCGCCGTCGTTCGAGACCTGAACAAATCACGCGATGTGACGCTGCCTGCTGGCGTCCTCACCAACGACATCGAGTCCGTCATTCGCGATCCCAATATCCACGTCGCGGTGGAGTTGATGGGCGGCATCCACCCGGCGCGCGAGGTGATGCTGAGACTGCTCGAAGCGGGTAAGGATGTCGTCACCGCCAACAAGGCGCTGCTCTGCGAACACGGTGACGAGATTTTTGAATGTGCTCGCAAGCACGGCAGGACCGTCTGTTTTGAAGCGGCCGTCGCCGGAGGCATTCCGATCATCGCGGCCGTCGGTCAGTCGATGGCCGCCAATCAGATCATCGGCATTCAGGCGATCCTCAACGGCACGACCAACTACATCCTGTCCGAGATGCTGTTGCGCGGGCAGTCTTACGGCGAGGCACTGCAACAGGCGCAAGACCTCGGGTATGCCGAGGCCAATCCGGCACTCGACGTGAACGGGACCGATGCCGGTCAGAAGCTCGGCATCCTCGCCCAGTTGGCATTCGGCCTGAAGGTGAAGTCGTCCGAGTTCCATGTCTCGGGGATCGACAAGCTGGAACGAACTGACATTCAGCACGCGAAGGATCTCGGTTACACGATCAAGCTGCTCGCGCGCGTCAGCCTGAACAACAACCGGCTGGAGATGAGCGTCCGGCCGACATTGATTCGTGCCGACCGGCCGCTCGCGCAGGTTCACGGCCCGTTCAACGCGATCCTGCTCGACGGTGACGTGGTCGGCAACGTGTGGTACTCAGGGCGCGGAGCCGGTCAACTTCCGACGGCCAGCGCGGTGACGGCCGACATCATCGACCTCGCCATCGGCCGGGCACAGCTCACTTTCGCGCATCTCGATCTGTGGCGCGAGACCCCGCCGTTTGAACTCGCCCCGCTCCACGAATCCTCCAGCCGCTACTTCCTGCGGCTGTCGGTGGAAGATCGTCCGAACGTCCTCGCCGAAGTCACGGGCGTCCTCGGCCGTCACGGCATCAGCCTCTCAACAATCATCCAGCCGGAAGCCCCCGAAGTGGACTCCAGCGCGGATGCAATCCCGACCGTCCCCCTCATCATCATGACGCACCGCACGAGTGCCGGAAGCCTGGCCGCCGCCGAACGAGACCTCGACCGACTCGCGTCCGTTCGCTCGCCAAGAATGGTGCTGGCCGTCGCGGATTGAAGAACGAGGCCGCAATCACTTCCCGAGATCTCGGCCAAGCTAGGGGCGGCGAAGCGCCGACCCCAGCCACACTCAGTTCAAGCTCGGAAAGTTATTGCACTCCCGTTCCTAAGGAGTTCGCCTGTATGCACCCTAACAGCCTGTTGAAAAACGTAGGATGGACGCCCTCGTCCGTCCGTTTTCAACTCGAAATCACTCGGACGAGGGCGTCCAAGTTACGTTCTTCAACA
>JAYSQC010000721.1:0-2899 GCA_043721755.1 Schlesneria sp. | reverse complement strand
ATCTGCCGAGTCACCTCGGATCAACGGCAAACGCCACTCGTGTGTTCTCGCTTCCTGTCGCGGAGCGACAGGGCTACCACCAATTGGCGACTGCACCCGAAGAGTAGAGGGCATTTCAAAACCTGTTTTTGCATTTCAAAACTAGCCCGACGCGCAAGCGAGGGCTGGGCCTTCGATGATGGTGAAGCCCTCGCTTGCGCGTCGGGCTAGTTTTGAAATGCCCTCTAGTAAATGCCCTGCCCCGCAGCCCGCATTCCACCGCGACAAACCCGCTGGAACGACACAACCCGGCTGCCGTGAAGCAACCGGGTTGTGATGGAAGGAACGGTGAGTTTGAACTCTCGTCGCCGATCAGGCGGCGCGCTGTTCGGATTCGGGTTGAGCAGTCTCAGTGGCGGCAGCGGCGGGATTAAAGATCGTCGGGGTCCAACCCTTGAGGTTCGATCCCGGCCCGCCACGCGGTGGGTAGCCGTACTCGCGGAGCTTGCCGGACAGGGTGCGGATGCCGATTTGCAGCGCCTTCGCCGTTTTCTCGCGGTTGCCCGCAAAGCGGTTGAACGTCGCTTCGATCAGCTTGCGTTCCATCTCGGCCAAAGTCAGGCCGGGCAATCCATCGGCCTCTTCTTCGGTCAGATCGCGCGGCGTGAGCCACGCTTCGATCATCGAGCCGTTCAGCTTGGTGCCCCAGTCGAGGGCACAAGCGCGTTCGACGACGTTTTCCAACTCGCGCACATTGCCGGGCCAGTCGTGCTTTTGCAGCAGGTGCAGGGCATCCACCGTCAGCGACCGAGCCGGCTTCCCTTCGCGCCCAGAGACGCGACGCAGGAAGTGTTCGGTCAGTGGCGCGATGTCGTCCTTGCGTGAACGCAACGTCGGCAGTTCGAGCGAACAGTGCGTGATCGCTTCGTGCAAATCGCGACGGAAGAGACCCTTCACGACGAGGGCCGACAGGTCGGAGTGCGTTCCAAACACGAAGCGCACATCAAAGCGAATTCGCTCGCCCGACTGAGGGTGTTCAAACCGTTGATCGCGGATCAACGCGACCAGCACCTTTTGAACGGGGAGCGCCATGAACTGCACTTGTTCGAGCAACAGTGTTCCGCCGTCAGCCAACTCCAGCCGACCGGGCTGACGTTGTTGCTGACCGAACTGTCCGGCGACGCTTTCACCGAACAACTCTTGTTCGAGCGTTTCGGCCGACAGCACGCTGCAATCGAGTTTGACGAACGGCCGATGGGCGCGGGGACTGGAATCGTGTATGGCCTGCGCCACGAGATCGATCCCCGAACCCGGTTCACCGTGCAGCAACGCACAGTCGGATTGTTCGCCGGCGACCTGCACCTTTTGACGCAGCGTGTGCATGGCGGAACTGTGTCCGACCATTTCACGCAGGTTGCGGTTGTTGAGTTGTCGCTTGAGGCGGCGGTTCTCACCCTGCAACTTGGACTTCTGTACGGCGGTCGAGATCGCCAGCGCGAAGTACTCGGGCGTGTACGGTTGATGCAGGAGATCGATACCGTTGGTCGCGGGGAACAACTGCGGTCCGTCACCGGACGGCGAGCCGATCACACAGATGGGTTGAGTCGCCAAGCCCTTCTGTTGAATCAGTCCGGCCAACGCACCTGCCGTTTCCCCGGCGGGGAGCGAACCAATCAGACAGGCGTCGCTCGGGTGTGCGGTCAGTGCCTGAGCGGCGGCTTCATAGGAAGCCACCACGCGACAGCTTTGACCGGAGGCGTGAACATCACGCTCCAGCCGCTGAGCCTCATCGGGATCGCACGAGACGATCAGAATGTTCGGTGGTGTCTCCACAGACGGAACGCCGGCGGTAGCCGCGCGCTGAGGAAACGGGATCACATCGGGTGGGGCGAACGACATAGAGTCACCGTGATCTGGAGGAACGACGGAGTGAAGGGCGCGTACGGCGGACGCTCCGCCGAACGCGAGTTCTTCGGTGACAGCGGCGAAAACGCCGCACGAACAGAGAGACGGGAAAGCAGGGAGACGTGGACAGCGCGAGTGCGCGGCGATCCGAAACCAAGGGACGACGAGTCGCAGAATCGAGACCGTTCGCGGGAGGCGAAGCAGTCCGAAATGCGATCGGCGAACACGCTGGCTCGGCCAATCAGAGCGAACAAATTGTGAAGGGGAGATCGACGGGCGGGGTTTATTCGCAACCGGCAGAATGTGTCAACGTGTTCTCACGCCCGCTTCAAAAGATTGTAAAACAGGACGTTGCTGCGGGGGCCTCCACAAATTTATTGGCCGTTCGGCACGCTTGTTTGAGTCCCGATCAGCCATTTTGGCCCGCAACCCGCCACTGCACACCAGCCCACTGCGCGACAGTCGCCTTGCAATTCGAGATGGTCCGGTATCTTCTCTCGCCGAAGCACGGTAGCCACCGGCGACAAGTCCGGTGGTCTCGACACAAAGTAGCCATCATCGCTCCGCGTGATGAGCCTTTTGAGAACGAGCATCTGAGTCAGAGGCTATCCGGAAAGAAATGGCTTGTTTTCAGGGTGCCACGGTCACGGCTTTGCGTGGCCGTGCTGTTGTCGTAGCTAAGACACGGCCACGCAAAACCGTGACTGTGGCACCCAAGACCAACATCTCAGGCAAGTTGCACCAAATCGACTTCTCGGACAGCCTCTCAGTACCGCCGAACTCGTAAGGCTCGTCACGCGGAGCGATGACGGCTACTTTTGCCAGACTTCACGAGTTGCGTAGATATACCTCACGCGGCCGAGATTGACGCCGCGTCGTTTAACCGCGTGGGCAACGCCCCGCGCGTCAGGCGACGTGGAATCGTGTTTCGCCGCCTGACAAATCTACAAGTGAATTAAAATCAAAATATAGTATTAACGATGAAATTATATTTTGGATTCAAGAACTAACAGAT
>JAYSQC010000720.1:0-2381 GCA_043721755.1 Schlesneria sp. | reverse complement strand
TCGAGCGACATTCGAGTCTGTTCCCCATCCACGCGCGGGGCGTTGCCCACGCGGTTAAACGAGGTCAACCCCTCAAGATCAAGTTGGCGGACCACTAGTAGTACGAAACCGCCAACCATCGCTGGTTTACAGGTGCGTCTCGGGGAGCGGAGGCGATTCGTGGTGGATCAGGTTCATCGTTTTCCAACGGCCACTTCTGAACCGGATCAAAAATACGAAGCCCAGCACGGTGACGTAGACCGTACACCAGATCCAACTCCAGAAGAGACTCGGCCCGTAAAACTTCCACGTCAGATACGTGGGTGTGACGAGGAGTCCCCAAGCGCAAAGGCAGGTGGCGATCATCGAGAACGTCGTGTCTCCCGCCGCGCGCACGGCTGATCCAAACACGATCGCCATCGCGTCGAAGAACGAGTAGAGGGCGACGAACCGCAGTAGCACGACCACCACGTCGCGAACTTCATGAAAGTTCTCACCGTCGGCGTGATAGGCATAAGGGGCCAGCAGAATCTGCGGCGCGAAGACGTACACGGCACCACAAAAGGCCATGATCCCTCCCGCCACGACGAAACCTTTGCGCGCAGACTTCTCGGCGATGTCGGGGCGTCCCTCGCCGATCCGCTGTCCGACGAGCGTGGAGACCGCGATGCCGACGCCGATGACCGGAGTGAAGGCGAGCGTGTTCAGATTGAAAGCGATGTTCGTGGCCGCCAGTTCGTGCTTGCCAATCCAACCGATGACAATGATGAACGCCGTGAAGCCCGCCACGTCGAGAAACATCTGCAAACCGCTCGGCCCGCCGAACTTCAACAGATCGCCCATCAGACGACGATCGAATCGCCAGTGCTTCCAAAATTGATACGTGTCTCGCGCGTCGGATCGGGTCAGCAGGAACACATAGCAGAGCGTGGCGAACGCATTGGCCAAGTTCGTGGCGATGGCGGCTCCGGTCATTCCCAGCTTGGGAATCGGTCCCCATCCAAACACGAGGATCACGACCAGGACGGCGTTGACCATCACGCTGGCCCCGTTCACCAGCAGGACCATCCGCGTCTGGCCGCGCCCGCTGTAGAAGGTCGAGAGTGCGGCGGGCAGCAGCGCGAAGACCGCTCCTAGGCAGAGCCAATAGAAGTACTCCACTTCCAGTTTTCGCACGCTGTCTTCGTGTCCGACCAAATCAAACAGCGCACCGGAGAACCACGCGCACGGGATCAGCAGCAGCCCGCAAGCCAGTGCAAAATAGGCCGCTTGCCAGACCGCCGCCGCGACGCGTGCGGGTTGTTTCGCGCCGTCGTATTGAGCCACGAAAGCATTCGCGTAGGAGACGATTCCAAAGGGCAGGCTGAGGCACGACCAGAACAGAATCCCTGCGGGCAGCGCCGCCGCGACCGCTTCCTTCGAGTACCAGGTCATGAAGACGCGATCGACGACGTGCATCAGCGATTGCGTGCTGGAACTCAACACCATCGGCACCGCGATGGCGAGCAATTCGACGTAGCCTCCCGCCAACGGCTTCTGAACGGACGCTGGCTGCGGCACAGAAGGAGACGGCGTGACATCAGATTCCATCCGGAAACTCATCGCAATTTTGAAAGGGCGGTGCGTGGAGGCGAGACACTACGAAGTTCGTGCACACTCTGACAACCAACGGACTGCGGAACTCCGCATCTCTCACGAGAGGGCATTTCAAAACCTGTTTTCGCCTCGACAAACTAGCCCGACGCGCAAGCGAGGGCTGAACATTCGATGACAGTGAGGCCCTCGCTTGCGCGTCGGGCTAGTTTTGAAATGCTCACGAAGGCCACGCCGCCTGGTCGTGAAGGCGGCTCAACAACTGTTTGACGGTGTCACCGGGGACGACCGGAGCCAGCACAATGCTGCGCAGGGGTTGCCGCTCGATCTTCAAGTGGTTCCATCGCGCGAGTGTTCTACGAACGGAGGACCGTCGCACGAACAAGCCGCCGGGGGCCTCGAACAGCCACTGTGATGCGGCGGACACAGAATTGTGACCACTGGTTCGACCGGCGACCGGCATGGCGGAGACCGCAGGCAGGCGGGGCGCATGCCACCATTCCGTCAGCCGGGTGAACCAGCTCGCGCGGCGAAGGGGTTCATCACGGCGCGGTTCGAGTGCGCCGTTTTGCCGCTGATCGTGATCGGGCAGGAAGAGAACCCCCTCGCTGGTCGCGATCAGACGACCCAGGCTGGGCCAGCCGCGACGCTCCAAACGGACGGGGCCGAGTTCTGCGAGCGGCTCTCCGAGTCGCGCGGCCAGTGTCTCTTCATCGAGATCGGGCGCATCGACATCCACGATCACACCACATTCGGTGCAACGATCCGCGTGAGGCTCGACCCACGTCAGGCAGTGAGTACACACGACG
>JAYSQC010000719.1:0-4141 GCA_043721755.1 Schlesneria sp. | reverse complement strand
TCGAGCGACATTCGAGTCTGTTCCCCATCCACGCGCGGGGCGTTGCCCACGCGGTTAAACGAGGTCAACCCCTCAAGATCAAGTTGGCGGACCACTAGTTTCGAAATACCCGCAACTCATTTTGAAACTGGTATTCGCCGTGCCCCGCCTTGGCCAACGCTTGTCGAATCTGCTTGGAGGTGGCCACACTCTGCGATCTGGGCAACCGGTCCAAACACCAACCTAGACTCAACCAGTGAAAACGTCGAGCATCCGAGTTCAGACAGCGTCACGGTCTCTTTGCTTGCCTTGAGGCGTTACCAATCACAACGCAACAGAAAACTAGGGCTTGCGCTGTAGCGAACGGTATTGCGGCTTAACACACTCCCACTTTCTTTTTCTCGCAGACAAGTTGCCACGTCATGGTTGATTCCTCCCGCCGACGGAGCGCGCGTCGCGATGTGTTGACCAATCACAATCGCTGCTGGATTTGGGGTCGTCATGCCGTCTTGGCCACTCTGCGCGCGGCTCGCTGGCCGGTCATCGAGTTGCTGATCGGAGACCGTGCCGATGATGCACTGTGGGACGAAGCGGTGCGATTGGCGAACGAGATCGGTATTCAGGCGGTCGCGACCGATGATGGCTCGCTCACCAAAGCCTGCCGTTCGAGCGAGCATCAAGGGATGGCAGCACGGATGTCGCCGTTCCCGTATCACACACTCGAACAACTTGGGGAGACGTTGCCGGCGCAGCCAATGCTCGTGGTGCTGGATCGGCTGCAAGACCCGTTCAACTTCGGCGCGATCGTTCGTTCCGCTTCGACGCTCGGTCTCGACGGGATCGTGATCGGGGAACACGAGCAAGTGGACGTGAACAGCCAAGTGGCTCGCAGCTCGTCGGGCGCGGTCAATCACATCCCAATCGCCCGCACGGACGATCTGGTCGCCGCGGTCGATTCCCTGCGCGAACGCGGCTTCCAAATCGTGGCCGCTTCCGAGCGTGCTGACGTGCCACTCTATCAAGCGTCGTTTCTGCGTCCGACCGTCGCGATCATCGGCAACGAAGGGCGAGGTATCCGTCCCGAGTTACTCGCACGGTGCAACCAGTCGCTCAGCATCCCGATGAGCGGCCCAGTTGGATCGCTCAACGCGGCCGTCGCCGCAGGAATCTTGTTCTACGAGATGCGCCGTCAGCGACTGACTTCGTAGGATGGGCACTCCTGCCCGTCCGGTATTGGTGCCGATCCTGCCGGTGGCACGAATGGTCCGTCTCACACCAACCCGAAGCGTAAGCGAGGAAGCGGCCACGCTTCATTCCCTCCTCGCTCACGCTTCGGGTTGGTATCGCTGCCACCCGCCGACCATGAAAACCGGACGGGCAAGAGTGCCCGTCCTACACAACCGCGACACGTCCTACACAACCGCCCAAAGAAAGCTGACTGATGTCGTTGATTCTGCGAAACCCGCACAGTGTCGAAGCCGTGTTACGAGTTCGTCCGGCCGATGTGTTTGAAGTGCGACTCGCTCCGGGCACGCCCTCGCCACGCTGGACTGCCGTGGCCGAGTTGGCTCGCCAGCACAACATCCCGATTCGCACGAGCCTCGCCGCGCCCGACCGAAATGCGTCCGGCAAAGGAAAGAGTGAGCGACTCGGGGCGGCTTCGGCCACCATTCAAGAGCGGACGGACCTGCTCATTGATGAACTCTTCACAGAGGAGATGACCGCGCGGCCGGGCCTCTGGCTGGCGCTCGAACAGTTGCAAGACCCACACAACGTCGGCGCGATCTTTCGCACGGCGGCGTTCTTCGGCGTGAAGGGGATCATTCTGACGCGCGAACGCTCGGCACCGCTTTCGGCAACAGTCTACGACACCGCATCGGGCGGCTTGGAATACGTGCCGTTCGCCGTCGCCTCGAACCTCAGTCGCACGATCACACTGGCGAAGGCGGCTGGTTTGGCAATCCTCGGCACGTCGGAACATGCCGCACAGAATCTGGTGAGTCCGCCCACCGATCGCTCGACACTCCTGATCTTCGGCAACGAAGAACAGGGGCTGAGAAAAGTGACTCAGGAACACTGCGACGAACTCTGTTGCCTCACGCCACTCGGTCCGATTCAGTCACTGAACGTCTCCGTCGCGGCGGGAGTGCTGATGTCGAAGCTCGCACCGACGAATAGCCTGTTGAACAACCAGTAGCACAGGCGGCTATCTCGTGAGAGACCGCATCAACGACGGCGAAGCAACAGGCTCATGCACATTTCAGGCAGGGCAATCGCCTTGTTCGGTCTGCGAAACTTGTAGGGTGGGACCCGTGGCGCTTCGCCGCGCCGGCCCACCATGAATTCTCGACGATTTCCGATGGTGGGCCGGCGCTCGAAGCGAGCTGGTCCCACCCTACGTTGAAAAAGGCGATGGCCCTGCATTTCAGGCCCGCTCGGTTTCCGGATGCAACGACGGTTCTCATACTTCGTCCCTGTGCTGCGGGAGTGTTCGTCAGGCAAGTCACACCCGATCACTCCCCCTCGAATTGCCTCGATCCGTTTCATTAGCCAGGAGTTCCTCATGCGAGTTCACCGTGTCTTGTTCGCGGCGGTTGTCAGTGCGTTGTTGTCCGGAGCGGCGGTCAGTGCCGTCGAGTGGGGTTTGAAAGAAGGGACTCCCGCGATTCAATCGGCCGGGCCATTGGCGTTCGGACCGGACGGCATTCTGTTTGTCGGCGACACGAAGTCGGCGACGATCTTCGCGATCGGCACTGGTGACACCAAGGGCGATCCGTCGAAGGTCAGCTTGGAAATCACTGGCCTCAACGCCAAGGTGACCGAACTGCTGAAGTCCGGTTCCGCAACGATCAACGATCTCGCCGTGAACCCGATCAGCGGCAATGTCTATCTGTCCGTGACCGCCGACGCCAAGCCCGCGCTCGTTCGAGTCGAAGCGGATGGCAAACTGAGCCGTGTGTCACTCGACAAGATTTCGTTTCAGAAGGTCTCGCTGCCGAATGCTCCCGAGGACAAAGAGGTCTCACGCAACGGTCGGACTTCCAATCCGCGCGGCGAGGCGATCACGGACCTCGCGTATGTCGATGGCAAGGTCTACGTCTCGGGCGTCGCGGGTGGAGCGTCCCCTTCCAACGTTCGCGAAATTCCTTTCCCGTTCAACGACGCCAACGTCGGCAGCAACGTCGAGATCTATCACGCCGCCCACGGTCGCACTGAGGACAACGCGACGATCCGCACCTTCATCCCGCTGAACATCAACGGCGAGCCGAGCCTGCTCGCCGGTTTCACCTGCACGCCACTCGTGAAGTTCCCCGTCAGCAGCTTCAAGCCGGGCGAAAAGTCCAAGGGAACGACCGTCGCCGAACTCGGCAACCGCAACAAGCCGCTCGACATGATCGTCTACAAGAAGGACGGCAAAGACTTCTTGCTGATGTCGAACAGTGCCCGCGGCGTGATGAAGATCAGTACCGAGAACCTCGCCACAAACCCCGGTCTCACGACTCCCGTGTCAGGCGGCGGCATCGCCGGTCAATCGTTTGAGACGATCAAGGAGTTGGAGGGAGTCGTCCAACTCGACCGCCTGAACAACGATCACGCGGTGGTCGTCGTGCAGTCGTCACCGACCTCGCAAGACCTGCGTACGATTCTGCTGCCGTAACCGCTTGTCCGTCTCCCGCCTTGTCCCCCTCGCCCCGGCTCGGGCACCGCCGCTTCGGTGGTCGGGAGAGGGCTAGGGTGAGGGGTCTTCTTCCGGCGCGAAGTTCAGAGTTTCAAAGGAGGGTGGGTCGAGTCTTCGAGGTCCACCGATTGCCAAACGACTTACTCGAGTGGTCGAGGTGAAGCTGGCTGACGGCTCACCTGCTATCGTGCCTCGCGCCAACGTCGAACTGATTGAGGGGTGAGGAATGGAGTCGAGAGATCAGAGCCGAGAGACGAGAGCCAGCGGACAATGTCTGCCGGTTTGTTGTTTATTGATCGTACTCGCCGTTGGTTGCCTGACGATGGCCTGCGCCGACGCGGCACCACCTGAGCCCGTCACCGACCTGAAGGCCGAGGATGTTCCCAACGATGACGGAACGGCGATCAAACTCACGTGGAAGGCACCGAAAGACGCGACTCGGATTGCCGAATACTGCATCCAAAGCGATGTCATTTACGGTCG
>JAYSQC010000718.1:0-3278 GCA_043721755.1 Schlesneria sp. | reverse complement strand
TCACCGCTCCAGTAGCTGTACCAGATTGGCCGCCTGGGACTTCTTGCCGATCTTGATCAACGCGTGATCGTGCCGCACGCGGTGGCCGCTGAACTTCGCGAAGGGATGCTGCACGGCTGTGATGCTCCTGATGTGACTCAGTGGCCTTGGGCCACGGTCGCAGGCGCGCCCGCTGTTCCGGACGCCCGTGTCGCGGTGGGTTTGGGTTCGGGCGAACGTGATGTCGTTTGCTGGGCGCTTCAGGCCCAATGGCACTCACTTTGTCGGCAATGTAGCAGGCACATTCCCTGTGCCGTCCGCATTTCTCAGGCTGACGGCACATGGAATGTGCCTACTACTTTCTAAAGTGAGTGCCATTGGCCTCAGGCCCCCGAGTCCCCGTCATCCTAGCTGACGCGGAAGCCCGCCCGCACGCGAAGCAACTCGGAATCCGTTTCACCGGAACCTGGGGAGTGCTGGTCCAAGCCCGGCAGACCAATCGAGTCCCCGCGCTGCGTCCATTAGGCGAGCGGCATGAGTTGCCTTACCCATCAAAGCCTGACGCGCAAGCGAAGGTTCGGTTACCAAGCCTCTTCGCTTGCGCGTCAGGCTTTGACGGGTCCGCTATTTCCTGCCGCTCGCCTTACTGGATCACCTGCAACAAGTGGGCTGCTTTCTGACCGATTCTGTTCGAACTCAAATTCTCGCCATCGTGGGCCAGTCACCATCACGCTGCCGTCAGAAACTGGGCTGGCGGGGCCATGGGTTTGAATTCCGAAGTGCCTACCCCGCCCAATCGCACTGACTTTACCTCAGTAACCCGCAGCGTAAGCGAGGAAAACAAGGGGAAACGCCTCATGTCATCGCCCTCGCTCACGCTGCGGGTTAGTAAAGTCAGTGCCATTGGGCGTCAGCCCCCTGATTCTTGGGTGACAGCCCGTTTTCAAAGAATCAGGGGGCTGACGCCGCCCCGCTCAGAAAAGCTGGGGAGGGCTGACGCCCAAGCAGAAGTTCGTAGGGTGCCCTCAAAACTCAGTTCTTCTTCGACTTCGGTTCGGGCTTCGGATCATCGGGATCTTGATAGTGCTTGCGGAGCCGCACCAGTTCCGATTCCAGTTCTTTGCGAGCTTCGGCATACGCCGGGTCGTGGTAGACGTTCTTCGTATCGAGCGGATCCTGCTCGGCATCGAACAACTCCCAGTCACCGAGATGATAGTAGTGGAGCAGCTTGTACCGGGCGGTCTTCACACCGTAGTGACGATGCACATCGTGGGCACCGGGGAATTCGTAGTAGTGGTAGTAGAGACTCTTCCGCCAGTCGGCCGGAGTCTTTCCTTCGAGCAGCGGCAGCAGGCTGACTCCCTGCATCGACGGGTCCGCTTGTACGCCCGCCGCCGCGAGAAACGTTTGCGCGAAGTCGAGATTCGACACGAGATCGCCGTTCACCGAGCCGGGCTTCGTCTTCCCCGGCCACTTCACAAGGAACGGCGTCCGGTAGCACGGTTCGTACATGAATCGCTTGTCAAACCAACCGTGATCGCCAAGGAAGAAGCCCTGATCCGAAGCGTAAACGACGATCGTGTTGTCGGCCTGGCCTGACTTCTCCAGCCAGTCGAGCAACCGTCCCACTTGATCATCCACCGCCGCGACGCATCTCAAATAGTCTTTGATGTACCGCTGGTACTTCCAGCGCACGAGTTCCTTCCCCGTCAGCTTGGCCGCGACAAACGCGGCGTTCTCGGCGTCGTAGGCGTTGTGCCACGCTTCGGCCTGAGACGGAGTGAGGTTCTTCGGCGGAGTCAGCTTCAGATCGAGTTCGGTCATGTTCTTCTCGATGCTCAGCGTCTGCACCTGCGCCGCCTGACCGAGTTGCGAATGATCGAGGAACAGTGTCGAGGGTTCCGGGATCGTCTCGCCCTTGTACATCTCAAAATACTTCGGGCCGGGTTGCCATTCGCGGTGCGGAGCCTTGTGCTGGCACATCAACAGGAACGGCTTGTTCGGATCGCGCGCCTTCGTTAACCACTCCATTGCCAGATCGCCAATGATCTCGGTCGTGTAGCCTTCGCGCTTCACCCGCTGGCCGTTCGCGATCATCGGCGGGTTGTAGTACGGACCTTGTCCCACCAGGATGTCCCAGTGGTCGAAGCCGGTGGGATCGGTCTCCAAGTGCCACTTCCCAATGACCGCCGTTTGATAGCCCCCCTGTTGCAGCAGCTTGGGGAACGTCACCTGACTCCCGTCAAACTTGTCGCCGTTCTGGCGGAAGCCGTTCGCGTGGCTGTGCTTTCCCGTCAGGATCGTGGCGCGGCTCGGACCGCACAGTGAATTGGTGACGTAGCACCGATCGAATCGCATCCCCCCGGCAGCGATCCGGTCCAGATGCGGAGTTTTATTGATCTTTGATCCATAGCAGCCAATCGAGTGCGCGGCGTGATCGTCGGTGAACAGGAACAGAATGTTCGGGGGCTGCGCGGCGGATGTCTCAACGGCCCGGAACGCCATCACCACGATCAGGCTCAACCCCGCGACACATCGTGGTACTCGGAAATCGCGCGACATGAATCAGTTCACTTAAGGGTGAGCGATGAAGAACCAACAGCCAGACGCGGTCTCACAACCAACCGCAGCCGTCCCATCGACGGCGTATTGTGAGGCCGCGTCTGGGAACTTCAACCAACTCATCGAGTTCTCTCAACACCAACCCGAAGCGTGAGCGAGGACGCGCGGTTCACAGACTTCACATCTCACAGGCTTCGCATCTCAGAGGCTTCTCGCTGGCGCTCGCGTCCTCGCTGACGCTTCGGGTTGGTCTGGCTGGCTCTGTGATCACGACTCCCGCGTGTGGATCAAACTGCCGCCGTCTTGGCCTTTCGTGCTGAGGCAATTGTCAAACTGACATTCTGCCCCTGCGAACCGCGCGGGGCTTGACGTGTCCTAAGTCGCGTCTATCGTTGGGCCTGAGAACGTGGTTTAAGAAAGTTCCGTCTTCGGCACGTTCTCTGCTTTGGAAGTGAACCGTGTTTGGCAGATGAGTTGCTCGGCCACCGGGCCTACAGCACCTGAGAACCTGCCCAAGAATGACACCAACCCGAAGCGTGAGCGAGGACGAGGACAGCGTGAGAGGAAGGTGAGGACGGAGAGACATCCGTCCTCGCTCACGCTTCGGGTTGGTGTTCAAACCAACAAAGACTTCACCGGTGATGTTTTCAATCGAGAGGGAGGCGATCATGACCACTGAGAATTCCGAGACGCACCCAACAGCCGACACCATTGTCGCTGCCGCGCCGTTCAATCCG
>JAYSQC010000717.1:0-1817 GCA_043721755.1 Schlesneria sp. | reverse complement strand
CAACCCCCGGCTAATGGCTGTGATCCCTTCGGGATGAAAACCGACGACGGCACACATCCGCCCTGAACCAGCAATCCCCCCAAAAACTCGGATGAACCGGTTTGACGACCAGTTCGTGCATGTGTTCGAGGACGTACTGCAGGTCATCCGGCTCGGAACAGATCCGCGTCGGGACGTTGTTCAGAATGGGTTCCTCGTCCAGATAGAATTTGATGATCTTGGGGACGTAAGCGTAGATCGCCTTGTCATCGGCGACGCCCGTGCCCGGCGCATTGGCCAGCGTGACGCGGCCCTTGCGATAGACCTCCATCAAACCGGGAACGCCCAACGTCGAGTCGGCTCGGAACGTGAGCGGGTCGAGGAACGTGTCGTCGATGCGGCGATAGATCACGTCCACGCGCTGCAAGCCTCGAGTCGTCCGCATGCAGACGTAGCCGTCCGAGACCACGAGGTCCGAACCTTCCACCAATTCCACGCCCATCTGCTGCGCGAGGAAGCTGTGTTCAAAGTAGGCCGAGTTATAGATGCCCGGCGTCAGTGCCACGGCCTTTGGTGCGTGACCATTTACCGGCGCGACGTGCTGCAATGTTTCGAGCAACCGTTCGGGATAATCCTCGACCGGCTGAATCCTCAGTCCGCCGAAGATTTGCGGAAACGTCCGCTTCATCACCTCGCGGTTCTCGATGACATACGAGACTCCCGACGGGCAGCGGAGATTGTCTTCGAGGACATAGAACTCGCCGTCGGCATCGCGGACGAGATCGGTCCCGACAACATGGCACCAGACTCCCCCCGGCGGCTTCAGCCCGACACACCGGAACGAATCCGGCGGACCCCGGAACCGTTCCGGCGTGCCGATGAGCCGTTCCGGCAGGCCCCCAAGCCGTTCCGGCGAACACGCGAACTCCTCCGGCGTGCCCGCGATCCGTTCCGAGGTGCCGACGAACAACTCCGGCAGGCCCCCGGACCGCTCAACCATCTCGCGGAACGGCTCATTCCGGGTTACGAAGGGGATGAGCGGGGTGGCTTAGGAACTGGTTCAAAACAACTTCCCGATTCGCGGTGACGTAGTCCGGCCCCCTTGGTCCGGACGAAATGATCGACGACGACCGCGAAGGGACACGTCCGGACCAAGGGGTCTGGACTACGAAATACGGGAAGTTATTTTGAACCAGTTCCTTAAGAATCCACTGCTCGCCATCGACATCAGCCACGAACATGTTCAACGCCAGGATGCGTTGCTTCAGTCCGCGATCAATCTTGTTCCATTCGGTGGCATCAACGATGCGCGGCACGATGTCGAACGGCCAGACTTTTTCCGTGCCCGCCTCGTGCCCGTAAACCGCAAACGTGATCCCCATCTTGAGCAGTGTCAGGTCGGCCGCCGCACCAGCTCGCCGTCCGACAGCAAAGCCAACCGCTTCGCCAGGGCCTCCGCTCCGCCGCGCGGCCGCCCGCCTAGGTCGAACATTTCATCGTAGAAACCGTCCGTGGAATAGTTATCCAAACGCATGAGATGACCGCGCGCTAAGATGTGAGGAAAACTGATTCCGATTAAGCGATGCGACGAACCGCCGACTTTCGAGAAACCACCTGGCATCCGGAAACTGATGCCGAACTCCGTCTCGCATCAATCCGCGCGAACGCACAAAGAGGCGGAAGCCATCTACCAGCTTCTGTTCCGGTGGCTTCGCCCGCGCGCGAAGCACCCGCTCGATCTAGTGTAGTGTCTCACTCAGATGGGAACTTATTCGGTGTTCGTTTTCATAGGTTTTGTCGCGCTCACCTCCTGAAAACGTTGAGCGCACAATGTCCCG
>JAYSQC010000716.1:0-4856 GCA_043721755.1 Schlesneria sp. | reverse complement strand
CTGCACTACTCCCTCATTTCGGTGACGCCGAGTAGTGCAAAGACCTGATTCCACCGGGGCAAGCCCGGTGGGGTGAGTTTCAAAACAAAGCCTAGGCTTTCGTCGAGCTGCCCATCGGTCGCTACACGCACGCCGGCCTGTTCGATCTGTCGGCGGCCGTGAACAAGCTCCCAGCCCTCCCGATGGTCGATCCGACACCAAAAGACGAGCGGCAGACACTCCAAGCGACCGGCACGCACGATCAAGACACGCTGCCCCCGGTGTTTTGGCTGCACGAATGGCTGCACGCGCGGATGAGAAAACGGGGGTTCGGATGATGACGACTGATGAGAGTGAAGCCGACAAAGGCTCGTTCGACCGAAATGCGAAACGCCCTGAAAATCAGGGCGTTTGCGAGCCGTTGAGAACGGCTGACGAGCGGAGAGGGTGGGATTTGAACCCACGAGGAACTTACGCCCCTGCCGGTTTTCAAGACCGGTGCAATCGGCCACTCTGCCACCTCTCCGGAGTGTGATGTGATCGGGCGGAATCTTACTGACCGACTTCGCGTCGTGCCAGTTTCGACACCGGGATTGATGGCAGACCGGACACGGATTGACGGCAAAGGGTTCTGGGAGAGAGAAACTTCAGATGACCCGAAAGTTTGGAGAGCGCGTCAGACTCGTCGTTCAAACTTCGTTTGAAAGGGTAGCCCTGTCGCTCCGCGACAGGTGGCGCGATCGACAGGGGACTCCCCTCGGTCGAGTCACTCTGAGGGAACGACAAACGCTGCTCGTGTGATCTCGCTACCTGTCGCGGAGCGACAGGGCTACCACGGCATTGGCGGCGCAATTGTCTGCGGCGTCACACGACCTCGTGCAGCGGTTCGTTGCCTGGATCGACGAGGTATTGCGGCACACCCGACTGATCGAAGACGCGGATATTTTGGGCGTCGATTCCCGCGCACTTATAGAGCGTCGCAAAGACCTCTTGGAATTTGACGGGCCTCAAACTCGGTTGCTCGCCGTTTTTGTTGGTCGAGCCGATCGTTTGGCCGGTGCGCATGCCGCCGCCTGCCATGACGGCGGTGTTGGCTTGAGGCCAGTGGTCGCGGCTGTTCATCCCGTTGATCTTCGGCGTCCGGCCGAACTCGCCCCAGACGACGATGGCCACGTCGCGGTCAAGGCCACGCTCATGCAGATCGGTCACGAGTGCCGACAACCCTTGGTCGAGCAGCGGGCATTCTTCGCGACACTTCGGGAAGTTCATGCCGTCTCCGCCGTGCCAGTCCCAGCGGCTGTAGTTCATTGAGATGAACCGGGCACCCGCTTCGACAAGACGCCGCGCGAGACAAAAGTTCTCGACCATGGGCGGGGCACCGTCGCGTTGAAACGCCGTGCTGCTCTGGCCGTACCGAGCGACGATCTTCGGGTCTTCCTTCGACAGATCGAGAGCGTCGGCCAATTTGGAGGTGGTCAGGATTCCCATCGCCTGCTGTGCGTAGACATCGAGGCTGCTCATCAGGCCGCGTTGATCGGCCTCGCGGCGGAAGCGGTCGAGCGATTGGCGGAGCTTCGTCCGGTCTTGCAGTTTGTCGAGCGTGACGCCGTGCAGCACCATGTTCTCGTTCGTGCTGCGAGCTTCGCGTCCGAGGACATTGAACGGCGAATGCGCCACGCCGAGGAACCCGCCGTCACCGGCCTCGCCCCACGTTCGGTTGCCGGTCTGGTACATCAACGCCACGTTGGCGGGGATGGCCGGGTTCGCCTGCCCCAGCGCGTGCGAGACCCAGGCCCCACCCTGCGGCCAGCCACCGGGAGGCGTTCGGCCACCCTTGTGGCGTCCGGTCATGCACTGGTACGCGTCGTGACCGCCATCCGAATCGGCGAGCGACCGGACGAGGACGAACTTATCCATCATCTGAGCCATGCGCGGAAACATCTCGCTGACTTCGATGCCGGGGACGTTGGTCTGGATCGTCTGAAACTCACCGCGCACTTCGGCGGGAGCATTCGGCTTGGGATCCCACATGTCGATGTGAGGCGGCCCGCCCGGCAAATAGATGTTAATGATCGCTTTGTGCGACGCGGATCGTCCCGGCTCGGCACGCAGCACATCGCTCAGTCCGATCCCACCGAGAGCCATGCCACCAATCGTCAGGAAGTCGCGTCGAGAAATCCCGTCACAGAAACCCCGCTCAGCGCGAGGACGATGTCCCAGAATGGTCAGCATGGAAGAGTCCTTCGTCGCGGCAGGATCAAGGCGGGAAGCGGGCGGTCTCCAACGGCGGAGGCCCATCGGATCAGTCTTCTCTAACTTGATCGACCTCCCCACGTCAACACTCGATGAAATGTGACCGGAGGTGGGGTGCCGTCGTTCTATTGGTGGTAGCCCTGTCGCTCCGCGACAGGAAGCGTGAGCGTACGAGCGACGTTTGCTGTGGATTCGAGCGGGATCGAAAGATGGGTGTCCGTGGTTGATCGCGCCTCCTGTCGCGGAGCGACAGGGCTACCTCTTCAGAAACGCTTGACCCACAGGTTTTCGTTGAGGTGCCACCCATGAACGACGGCACCCTCGAAGAGGGGCATCGAGCGACACGAAGATCGAGCCGGTCGTTCCCGCATGGCGATCTCGATTCCAACGGAGGGTTGCTATTCCTCGGAGTCTTCGGACGCTCCAGGCTTACCCAGAAATTTGCCACCGCTCATGAACATGCCGTTGTCGCACGGTACGCACCATTCGATGGCCACGCGGTAGCAGTACTCGCGAGACTCACTGGCCATCTTGACCGTGACATCTCCCAACGAGACCGACCCGCGATGCAACATGCCGATTCCGTACCGGCTGATTTCCCGAGTCATCGCGGCGACTGTGTTACCGCGTTGCGTGGTGATCTCGGCGGGAACCGTCAATTCGATCCGTTCGTGCGTTCGCAGGTTGGTGCCATCAACCTTCTCGATGCTCTCCAGCACCGTGCGCAAGTCGTGAATGTTGGGACGGCTCCAAGGATCTGGCGTTTTCATGACGGCTCCGACAGCGGGGGTGACGGCACTGCAAATTGGCAGGTGGCTACCGCAAATCTACGTCATGTTTTTGGACGTGCCGTTGGAATTTTGACCAAATCCTGCCAGAAACGGCGGCGGGGTGCGGGGCGGCGAGTCCGTCCGAGTCACTCGAAATAGGTGGGCGATAAGAATTGCCGGACCCACACCAACCCGAAGCGTGAGCGAGGAACGGCGGTGTCTCCTCCTCGCTCACGCTTCGGGTTGGTGTGGCCGAGAAAGTCATTTCCTGCCACTCAATCACGGGATCGCTTCACGAGAGAGATTCGTATGACAACTCCAACAGAACCGATTTCGAGCCAAGGCGAAAGCCTCGACTATCTCCCCCGATTGCCGCGCGACCGATCGCCGGGGATCGGCTGTATTGGCGCGGGGTTCATCATGTCCGACTGCCATCTCGTCGCGTACCGGCAGGCGGGATTCAATCCGGTCGCGATTGCCGCGCGGAGGCGCGAGCAAGCGGATACGGTCGCCAGTCGCCACGCGATCCCGCACGTTTACTCGGACTATCGCGAGTTGCTGGCGAACCCGGCGGTCGAAGTGGTCGATATCGCGGTCCCGCCGGATGTACAGGTCGAAGTCGTGCGGGAAGTCGTGCGCCATGCTGGCCATGTGCGCGGCGTGCTGGCTCAGAAACCGCTCGGCGTCAATTTTGCCGAGGCCCGCGAAATCGTGCGGCTCTGTCGCGACGCAGGGATCACGCTCGCGGTCAATCATAACATGCGGTACGACCAGTCAGTGCGAGCCTGCAAGTCACTGCTCGAACGGGGTGATCTGGGTGAACCGGTCCTCGCCACGATCGACATGCGCGCGATCCCGCACTGGATGCCGTGGCAGGAACGACAAGGCTGGGTGACGCTGCGGATCATGAGCATTCATCACCTCGACACACTGCGGTTCTGGTTCGGCAATCCGGAGCGAGTCTTCGCCAGCGTGCGGCCCGACCCGCGCACCCGGTTCGCGCATGCAGACGGCATCTGCCTCTACATCCTCGAATTTGCCAACGGCCTGCGCGCGATGAGTTGCGACGATGTTTGGGCGGGGCCAGCCAAAGAGGGAGCCGCGCCGGACATCGGCATTCGGTGGCGAGTCGAAGGGACGACCGGAATGGCGCGCGGGACAATCGGCTGGCCGAGCTATCCTGATCGCACGCCCAGCACGCTCGACTACACCACGATCGCGTCGCCCACATGGCATCAACCGCGCTGGCCCGAAGTCTGGTTCCCCGATGCTTTCGTCGGCCCGATGGCGCAGTTGCTCTGCGCGTTGGAAGAAGGTGCGTGTCCCGAGATCGGCGGCGAGGACAACCTGCACACGATGGCTCTCGTCGATGCCTGCTATCGCTCGGCGGCAGAACATCGCGCCGTGGAACCCGCCGAAATCTGGAACGGCTGCGGGGGGCCGAGCGGAAGTCCGGTTTAGAACCTGTCCAAATATTAGTCCGCATTTCAAAACTAGCCCGACGCGCGAGCGAGGGCTTCGCACTCATCGAACGTCCAGCCCTCGCTCGCGCGTCGGGCTAGTTTTTCCGACTCCACAAAACACGAAGTTGATTTCGGACAGGTTCTTAGCTTTGTTAGCCGGACTTCCTTCTGAGACGGCAGACCGCAGCGAGAAGTCCGGCTTTAAGAAAAGCCGGACTTCGGGACACGTCCCAGATTCATCACGGCCCGGTCAGCGTCATCCCCTTGATCGTGACGGTTCCCTTCGAGCCGCCTAGTGTAGTGTCTCACTCAGATGGGAACTTATTCGGTGTTCGTTTTCATAGGTTTTGTCGCGCTCACCTCCTGAAAACGTTGAGCGCACAATGTCCCG
>JAYSQC010000715.1:0-3022 GCA_043721755.1 Schlesneria sp. | reverse complement strand
GCCCCGGACTCTTTGCCCAAGGGTCCGGGGCCTGACGGCACCCGGCTCGCCTCGTATTTCAAACGGGTTTCATTCACACCAAATCCCCGACACCAAGCTTTCTACTCACGCCGGCTGGAACTGCCGTTCAACCACGCTCATCAGTCGGTCCAACGCGAAGCCGACCGCACCGATGGTCAGGATGCAGAGAATGATGTGTTCGTAGATGAGACTGTTGTATTCCTGCCACAGGAACCCGCCGACGCCCGGTGCGCCGGTGAGCATTTCGCACGCGACAATCACCAGCCACGCGATCCCGAGGCTCAGCCGATAGCCCGTGAACATGAACGGTAACGTCGCGGGAAGCAGCACCTTGAACAGCGTCTTCGTCCGCGACAGCTTCAGCACTTTGGCGACGTTCAGATAATCCTGCGGCACCGCTCGCACACCCATCGCCGTGTTGACGACCGTCGGCCACATCGAGCAGAGCGCGATGGTGAAGAGCGCCGCCGGCTCCGACTTTCCGAACAAAACCAATCCCAGTGGCAGCCACGCCAGCGGCGAAACTGGCTTCAGGAACTGAATGATTGGATCGAAGATGCGCGTCAGCAGCTTGGACGTTCCCAATAGGAAGCCCAACGGAGTCCCGATCAGCAGCGCGAGGAAGTAGCCTTTTCCCACGAGGATCAGCGAATACCAAGTAAACCGCAGGATGCCCTGGTCCAGCTCACCGCGCTTCGCGAACGGCTGCGCGATGTACGGCTGACTGACCTGCCACGTCTTGATCGGCGACGGCAGGTTCGGTGCCCACGTCGCAGACGAAATCGCCCACAACATGACCACGGCCAACATGCCGATCAGTGGCAGGACGAGGTAATCCAACGGAAATCGACGGTCGGACATGATGAGCTTTCAGCGAGAGTGGTCTGTAGTAGGGTGGGACCAGCGGCGCTTCGCCGCGCCGGCCCACCATGAATGCGGGACGGTGGGCCGGCGCTCGAAGCGAGCTTGTCCCACCCTACCTTGAAAAAGGCGATGGCCCAGATCACAGGCCCACGGCCAGCGCTTCATTCCAAGTCGGGCTGGTTGAGTCTGCCAGGTTCAACGGCCACTCGATTTGCGGAGCCTCCACCCGAGCGGCTGCTGTGGCGATGAAGTTGCACTTCTCGAAAGGCGACAGCGGCCGTGCGGCCGCGCCACAAAGCGAGTGCCTGAGCCGCATCGAATAGCGCGACATGACGGGCAGGTGCGAACACGGTCGGCAGGACGACATCGCGGTGTTGAACCACATCGACTCGGGGAACGATGTGCCGCTCAGGGATGGCGGGGACGAACCCTTCAAACTGGTTGCACAGCCAGCGAGCCGCTCGCACACGTACTTCTAATGTTGGCAGAACTTCACGCGGACAGAGTCCCCACCAAGCGAGCGTGTGGGCCGTGATGAGCAACCTCGCATTCGATTCTGATTGGACCGCCGTTCGCAACGCGGCCTCGTCCTGCCCGTGTTCGTCCCAGCTTCCGCCCCAGCTTCCGTCGCGGCGCTGAGTCTCACACCACTGCCGAGTCGCGAGTTGCAATCGGTCCACAACGAGCGACCGCGTTCGTCCGCTCAGCAACGATTGCTGATCGTCGATCCGCAGCAATACCGCCAGACTCCAGAGTCGATCCAGCTCGGCGAGGGCATCACGGCCGAGAGCCGACTCACGCTCGTCGATCGAGTCGCACGATCGTCCACGTTGAAGGGCGTGCGCGACGAGCAGGTCGAACGTGACCGACAGCCCCTCAGCATCCACCCAGCGGCGTGTGTCTGGCGTATAGAACGCGAACGCCAACAGCGATTCCGCGCAGGGATGCGGTCTTGCGGACGGCGTCCTCAGACGGAACTCGCGCCGCAATTGTTGCAGCAGCGTACTGATCGAACGTCCGCCGTCCGCCGTTTGCAGAACCGTGTCCGCTGTCAGACCACGCCACCCTGCGGTGGCGAGACACCGGGCGAGGTCACGTTCGTGGGAGTACTCGGCACGATCAAGGTGATCGCGATCCGAACTGTCTCGAACAGATTCGAGCAACAACCCGTTCGAAGAGTCACCCGATCGAAACGACACCGCCAACGACGGACTGGAAAAGACGCGGCTCAACTGGGCATCGCTCACGACCGACTTCTCATCGAACAGCGGCGACACGCCGACCGGCCTGACGCGCGGCACGCACTCCACATCGCAGACCGATCCCGCCCCGGCATGTCGGACGAACCAAGTCGCCGTCCCGACGACCAAGATCGCGAAGACGGGCATCAAGACCATTGAAGCCGTCCGTGAGCGACCGACATCCAACATGAGCGCCTCTTCATCACGAGCCAGCCGACGCACGACGTGACTCAAGCGAACGACAGAAATTCGCAGCGTCCTCACCCACCCCCCGACAGCATCTGCGGGGGCGAAGTCGGGCAGTCTCTCTTCGCTCATGTCGCCCGTTGTCATTGAGCCGCCCGACTCGCCAAGCGCAGTCTCGTGCGCCACATTCCCTCGCTCGACCAAATCCGCAAGATGGGGAGCCAGCACGATGGCCCACGCCAATACGAACCATTCCCCCAGCTCTGGCTTCCACCAGAAGAGAACGGTGAACAGCAGTAGCACCCCTTGTTCAGCCGACGCGAAACAACGACCGCTTTGCTTTACCGCCTGCCACGTCAGCCACCAGATTCCTCCCGCAGAGCCACCCGCCAGCAGCGCCGATCGCCACCAGACGGCTTCCCAAGTGTGGTCCGTCAGCACCACCAGCGCCGCCGACTCCACGCTCGCAGCTTGATCGAACATCTCGCCAAGCCAGCGACCGGTGAGAACAAATTCGCCGCGTGCCTGTTCGATCCACGGCCGCCCATTTGGCCCGAGCAACGTCGCGGCCACAGCCAACCCGAGCAGACTCAGCCACCTCACGAATGATCGGTCTCGTGCCAGCCCGGATTGTGCACGATGACTGACTAGCCCGACCGCAGCCGCTCCCAGCAGAGTCCACCCGATCCAAAACGTGTCATCCACACACG
>JAYSQC010000714.1:0-9304 GCA_043721755.1 Schlesneria sp. | reverse complement strand
GCCGCGAAATAACCTACCAGCCGGACGTAGCAGAAGTCGTGAGACTTCTCGGCCTCAGAACTCTCACGAGTTCTGCTACGGGTAGGTTATTTTCGCGCGTCCACCTGACTTAAAGCGGGTTTGGCAACGACGCAGCGGGTTCGTATCAGCGGCGGCTGGGTCGCGGGCCGATAAGATGGATGTCGGTTCGTTGATCTCTCGCGCGGCGGAAGCGAACACTAACCCGAAGCGTAAGCGAGGACGCAACTCACATCCTCGCTCACGCTTCGGGTTAGTCTGAAATGTTGCATCCTCACCCGCGTGCAGTTTATCCCTCGCGTGGTGATTCTTCTCATGCACACTTCTCGTCGAATGGACTGCCGGTGGAATTGGACCGCGATGACTTCGTGGGTGCTGATCGGAGTCTCTTGTCTGACAATGCTCCTTTGCCCAGCGGCGGGAGTTGCCGGTGAGGCTCAGCTCAAGAACGGCATGATTGTCAGCGGCAACATGTGGCTGCTCGACAAGCTGGCGGGACGCAAGGTTGGGAAGACGCAACTGCTGGCGATCAAAGATGCGGACCCGGTGCCGCGCAACATCGTGCTGATCGAGAGTGGTTGGCAGAAGGTGTTCGTCCCGAGGCAGCAGATTCCGGACAACCAGATCGACAGCCAAGTGCAGCTCAAGCCGCTGGCGTTCACGTTCAAACATCAGCGAGTCAACCCACAGATCAACCTCGCGCAGTCCGGTTCGATCAGCTACATGGAGCCGTTCGATGAACACGGGCGGCGACGGTTCACGTTTGAGACTTCGCGCGGGGCGCAGGAGGTCTTTCAAGGGATCACGCAGATCGAGCCGGATCACATCGTGATTGAGGGCTTGAACTGTCACTGGAAGTCGGGGATGTCATTGAAGGGGCTGCCGATCGAGACACTCGATGCGTTGCTCAGAAAGCAGATCAAGGCGGACGATCCGGGGGCGCGACTCGGTCTCGTTGGCTTCTATCGGCAGGCCGAGTATTTCAAAGAGGCGTTTCAAGAACTCGACGCGATCGCCAAAGAGTTTCCCGATCAGCAGGGTCGGTGCGACATCGCGCGCACGGTACTGGTCGATCAGTTTGGGCGCGAGGTCTTGCGCGAACTGGGGCGACGCCGGGCGGCGGGCCAGCACCAGTTGGCCGAAAAGTTCATCAAGACGCTCTCACGACAGCAGCTTGGTGGCGCTGTCGCAGAAGACGTGCGTGTCTTCGTCGCGAGCTACGATCAGGCGCGGCAGTCCATCGAGAAGGTGAAAAGTCTGTTGATCGACTGGCAGGCGAAGCTCAAAGACGTGGAACTCGTCGCGAAATTGCAGCCGTTGCGATCCGAAATTAACGAGCAACTCAGTGTGGAGACGCTGCCTCGATTGGATGCGTTTCTCAAGGCGGAAGGGGACACGCAATTCACGCCCGAGCAACACTTGGCGCTCGCGTACTCGGGCTGGGTCGTGGGGCCAGCCAATGCGGTGACGGACCTCAATCAAGCCGTCCGCTTCTGGGACGCGCGATTCACGATGCTCGAATACCTTCGCGCCGACAACGTGCAGGAATGCGAACGGCTGTGCCAGCAGTTGGGTCGGGTCGAGGGCGTTGGCCCGAAAGTCGTGCTGCAGCTCGCGCGGCAGTTGCCTCCCGCGCTCGATGCCGACGGGATCGAGCCGGGTGAACTGCATCGCGTCCTCGTCACGCCCGAGGGCCGTGTTCCCGAAGTCGCGTACACGGTGCTGCTGCCGCCGGAGTACTCGCCGCACCACAACTATCCGCTGTTGATCTCGCTCCGTTCGCGCGGCCGCACCAATGACGAACTCCTGCGCTGGTGGGGCGGTCAGCTCGACAAACCGGGGCCGTCGATGAAACGCGGTTACATCGTGATCGCTCCCGAATACACCGATGAGCAGCAGGCCGAGTACACGTACAGCGCGACCACGCACCAGATCGTGATCGACTCCCTGCGCGATGCCCGGCGGCGGTTCAGCGTCGATGCCGATCGCGTCTTTCTCTCTGGGCATGGCATGGGAGCCGACGCGGCCTTCGATCTCGGAATGTCTCACCCCGATGAGTTCGCCGGTGTGATCCCGATCGGCGGGAACTGCCTGCATTACCCCAAGGCTGTCTACGAGAATGGACGCCACACGGCGTGGTACGTCATCGGTCGCGGCTTTGACGGTGGCGATCAGCGCGACACGACGAATGACTTCGTGTTCGACAACATTTTCAAACGCGGAGCCCAGTTCGACTTCATGCTGGTCGAGTACCTCGGGCGGGGCATCGACGGATACGTCGAAGAGATTCCGAAGCTGTTCGATTGGATGGACCTGCACCGGCGCCCTGCCATACCGAGCGGCATCAAGGTCGAGACGATCCGCAAAACGGACAATCGGTTCTTCTGGGTGACGGCTCTCGATCTGCCACGCACGACCATCCTGCCGTTGCCACCGGGAGTCGGGCAGAAGATCAACGAGATGTCGATCGAGGCCCATGTCAAAGCGAACAACTCCGTGTCGATCAAATCTCCCGCGAAGAAGTTCGTGGTCCGATTCCTGCCCGACGTGATCGACCTCAACAGCCGCATCATCGTGACGATCAACGGCGGCCGTGAATTCAACGGCTTCGTCTCACCCGACAGCCTCGCCATTTTGGAAGAGCTGCGCACGACCGGCGACCGCACGCGACTGCCGCTGGCGACGATGACGTTCGGGAAGTGAGTGCGGAAGGCCCGAGAACGCGTTGTTGCCTCGTTTAACCGCGTGGGCAACGCCCCGCGCGTCGTGCGACATGGAACGCTGTTTCGCCTTCGACGCGCGGGGCGTTGCCCACGCGGTTAAACGAAGCAACGGCCTCAACCGCTTTGCGCGGTGTCGGCATGACCGCTGGCGTCGGAGGAATCCGCGTCGCGTGAGGGCGGAGCTTGCGGCTCGACATACGTTCCCGGCTTGAGTTGCGGGCCGGTCTTGTACTGGTCGAGGATCGACGCGATCAGCGGCGCTTCGATGGATTCCTTTTCGAGCAGCTCGCGCGTGAGATGTTCCATCGCGGGGCGGCGGGCGGCGAGGATATCGCGGGCGGTCTCGTAAGCGGCGTCGATGATCCGACGGACTTCAAGGTCAATCTCACGGGTGGTCTCTTCGCTGTGAGAGTAATCGGACGAACTGACCGATCCCATCAGGAAGGCACTCTTGCGCGACTCGCTGTAATGGACGCGGCCCAGCTTGGGACTCATGCCAAACTCGGTAATCATCCGCCGCGCCATGTCGGTCGCGCGTTGCAGATCGTTGGCCCCGCCGGTGGATGACTCTTGATAGATCAGGTCTTCGGCCGCGATGCCGCCCAGCAGGCTGCAAATGCGGTTGAAGAGTTCGGTCTGGGTCGAAAGATGCCGGTCGTCTTCGGGTCGGTGCATCGTGTAGCCGAGTGCCCCGAGACCGCGCGGAATGATCGAGACTTTGTGAACGGGATCGAGATGCGGCAGTGAGCAACCGACCAGCGCGTGCCCGATCTCGTGCCAGGCGACGCGTTGTTTGACATCTTCCGGAATGACGCGGGCCGTTTTTTCGAGACCGGCCACGACGCGCTCGAAGCCCTCTTCAAACTCAGCGTTCGTCACGGCGGATTTGTTCTTGCGCGCGGCCAGCAGCGCGGCTTCGTTCACCAGGTTGGCGAGGTCCGCACCAACGAAGCCCGCCGTGAACTTGGCGAGGTGCTTCAAATTCACGCTGTCGTCCGTTTTGATCTTCGCGGCGTGGACCTTCAGGATCGCTTCGCGTCCCTTGATGTCAGGGCGATCGACGAGGACGTTGCGATCGAACCGACCAGGCCGCATCAGGGCCGGGTCGAGTGTCTCGGGCCGGTTCGTCGCGGCCAGGACGATCACGCTTTGATCGGAACTGAAACCATCCATTTCGACCAGCAGTGCATTGAGCGTCTGATCGCGTTCTTCACCGCCGCCGTGTGCCCCGTGGCTGCGGACCTTGCCGATGGCATCCAACTCGTCGATGAAGATGATCGCGGGCGACCGTTGTCCCGCCTGTTGAAACATGTCGCGCACGCGGGCCGCTCCGACTCCGACGAACAACTCGACGAAATCAGATCCCGATAGACCGAAGAACGGCACACCCGCTTCTCCCGCCACGGCCTTCGCCAGCAACGTCTTCCCTGTTCCGGGCGGTCCCACCAGCAGCACGCCGCGCGGAATACGGCCACCCAGCGCTTGGTACTTGCCGGGGTTGCGCAGGAACTCGACGATCTCACGCAGTTCTTCGACCGCTTCGTCGATCCCTGCCACGTCGTTGAACGTGATGCCCAGCTCTTCCTGAACGTAGAGCTTGCCGCGACTGCGCCCGAAGGCAATCGCCGAACCGGCACCTCCGCCGCGCTGGAACATCAAGTACAGCAACCCGACGCAGAAGAGGATGAAGACCGTCGTGAGCAACACTTCCGGCCAGCGCGTGATCGGTTCGTCGTAGCTCCATTTGACGCCCGCTTGGTCGAGCAGGTCGGTCAGTTTGGACTCGTTCTGTCCCTGCATCCCGACGATGGAGACCGAGAACAGATTCGGAACCGTCTTGGAGTTGGCGAGGTCTTTCGGCTGATCTTGGTACGTGAGCGAGCGGAGTCCGAGCTTGAGTTCATGGACGTTGGCCGGGCCGAGTGCGCGGGCCGCAACTTGCGATTTGAAGTCGCTGAAGGAAAGTTTCTTGGTCCGCCACTTGTTGGCAAATCCAAAGACGATCGCTCCCACAACGAGCATCGCCAATAAGAGCCAGAAGAGGTTGGTCCCTTGCCTCTTGTCGGGCTTCTTCGCACCGCTCGGCGGCAGCGGCGGTTTGAATCCGGGGCCAGAACCTTTGGAATCGGGAGCGGCCATCGGGAACAAGAGGTCTTCGCCAGGGCGAGAGTAGTCGGCGGGTGAGTTCAAAGCGGAGCAGCCATCACGAGAGTACGGCGGTTGAAGTGGAAGCACGCGGACAACTCTAAGAGCGCTCTTGGACAGGGTCAACCAGTTTGAGCTTCTGGTCGCCGGAAGCGGTCATCTGAAGTCCGGCTCAGCTTTGTTAGCCGGACTTCTCGTGAGCAGGACACACTCTGGAGAGAAGTCCTCCGATGAGAAGTCCGGCTTTCGGAAAAGCCGGACTTCGAGTGGCCTTTCCACATCCAATCACGAGGCAAAATCACAAACGGTGGCTTGCCAAACTCCATGTGATGCCGAAAGGCAACGTTCCGGCAACTCTACCCGGAGGAACGGCTTGTTGATGGTGGAGTGGTTGGGATTGAAACCCCTTCGCGAAACCCCGGTGCTACCTGCGCAAAGACTCAGTCCAGCCCCGGAAATCCCCCGTCATTTGTTGAGTGGCATTGCTCACGCATTGTCGTTGGAGTGTTCGGCAGCAAACTCGATGTTGCCCGGTTTCACATCGGCTAGGTAAATGCCCAGCCCGACAAACGAACTCATGATGAGCCGCACGGTCGGCCAGCGATCACCGAATTGCTCGGCTTTCTCGGCCTGCCATTCTTCAAGCACGTCCTCCGGCCACTGCGGTCGCCGGTCGAGTGCCGCGCCAGCGAAGTCGAGAACGAAGGGCGGTGACACGATGGTCATCTCGACGATCCAGAGTGCGTCATCGAAGGCGACCAATCTGGGGATTTCAAAGCCCATCACTTCGGTCACGTTTCGCGATCGCAACCGCAGGTAGACATCACGTTCGCAAACGTAAAGCGGCTCATGGCGAAACGACTTCACCGCCGATTGGCGGTCGGTGGAAACTACGATACCATCGTACCCGAAGCCGAGTTCCCCAACGCCATGCAACAGATGTGTCGCCAAGTATTGCTGACATCGTTCTTCCACCGAGGTTTGAGAAGTAGTCATGATTCAACCAGTTCCCGCGACCGGATATTCCTCGATGGTTCAATTGAAGCTGATAACGGCCGAACTCGAGTTCGAGCTGGCCAGCATCGGCCCCGATTCCATCTCCCTTCGGACTCCGATTTCGCTCGAACCGTGCAACGCCCGGGTGTTGATGACGGTGGATGGCCAAGAGCGAAACTGGAGCGTGCTGCTACCGGAAGGGGCCGATCTTACCAACAGGTTTATCACAATTCGGCGGCTTTGATGCATGGCGCGCTGAGCAAGACTCAATCAGATATCCCCTCCGATTTTAAGTCGCGGGACGGAATCGCGACCGTGGATATTCTCCAGGATTATCCCTCGAAGTCAACCGAATGGCACGCATTGTTTTTGTGGAAAACACGAAAGTTCGCAAGATCAGTTTGATCGCAGTTTATGGCCCTGTTGCGCGGCGGGATGTCGTCACAAAAAACGAAGTCCGCTCTTTTTGTGGTAATAAAGTTGTTTTGAAAGTTGTTTCGATGTCTGTCTCGCGGCTTATCCGTGTCCGTGTGATTCTGGTTGCGCGGCGGGTCCGGCGCTGGGAACTAGACGCATCATCCTCGCGCCCCCGCTCGCGAGACAGTCGAGGGGCAAGTCCGTCGGTCATCCGTTCGCGTGGAAAGTTGCTCCAGCACGCCGATCGTCAAGGTGCAGTTCAAGCAGCCTCTTCTGCCGTTCACTCTGCGATGCTCGCATTGAACCACCTGATTCCGCAATCGGACTACTCGCCGATGCTCTCCTTCGCGATGGTCGCGTAAATCTCTTTGGCCTTGTCGTAGGCGGCTTTGGCGGCGGCTCGTTCGGGTTCGCGGATGCGGCCGACTTTGGCGTTCCAGCAGACGTCGACCGCCTTCTCGCACCAGTCGGCGCTCTTGCGGCTGGCGCGGATTGGTTTGCCAGCCACTTCGATGAAGATCGGGTTCGTGTGACACGACGGCAGGATGCGCAGGGCCACCCAGCTTGAGTGCTTGATCTCGTAGTCGAACTCGATCTTGGCGAGGGAGCCGTCGGCGGAGATCTCCTTCTTGGCAACGGCCTGTCCGTTGACGATCAGTTCAACGGGGACTGTGCGTGTCTCACCGATGCGACAGCGTTCGAGGTGCCAGTACGGTTTTTCATCGAGTCGCCTGGCGCGGATCGCGTCCGTTTGCGGCGTTGATTTTTCGGCGAGGAGTGCGGCGGAATCGCAGAGTATGACGACTTTGCTCGGCTCTTGGAGTTTCATTTGGCTTGCCCCCCATTCGGCAACTTCCTCTCCGACATCGACGATCAACACGCCAACGTTTTCTGGATGTTTCCAAACGACTTTGAAGTCGAACAGATGGCTGAGGCCGTCGCCGCAGTAGCTGCGTCCGTCCTTGAGGCCCTGCACCCATTCGTCGTAATCGAGCGGCTTGTCCTTCGGCTGCTTCACGTAGATGCGACCGAGGCCCACTTTGTCGCCGTAGATGCAGGGGAAGTCGGTCTCACCACTGATGCGGGTTCTCATCCCGCAGTTCAGCGTGTGATACCAAATGTTGAGTTCCCAGATGGACGGCGTATCGACCGCCGAGATGAAGTCGCACGCGCCGTGAGCGGTCGTCACGATGAACTCGTTCGCACCGATGCCGTCGAAGCGCGGCATGGCGTAGTCGGGTAGAACCGTCGATGCCTTCCCCTGCCAGCCCTGCGGAGCGCCTCCCCACGGATGCGTGTTGAACTGGCGAGTTCCATCCGGCATCACATCCGGCAACTGAAGTCCCCAACCGCTGTGGCTGTAACCGACCACGCCCCCCTGCTTCTGACCCCATTCGAGGACCGGCTGCGTCCACGTCGGCCATTCTTCGAGCAGCGTGGTATTGGGATAGTCGTCTTCAATCAGCTTGAGCAGACAGAGATGCCCCGCGTGTGACGACGGGAAGCCGGAGACCTCCACGTCGTACCGCATCAGGTAGTTGGGCCGTGACAGCGCGGACGTCTTCCCCTCGAAGTGTCGCTTCTGCGTGTACCAGCACGGCCCCCACGAGAGAACGCAGCCGACGTTCAAGTCCTCGCCGAGAATGTGCCGCATCATGTCCGCTGGCGACACGCCTTCGGTCGGGCTGTCGTAGTGAGCACATCCCGCCGCGTGGACGTGATGATCGCCGCTGAACCAGCCGCGCTTCGCCGCATGAATCCAGCGACGGAGCTTGAAGTCCAGCCGCTGACTGACCACCGGATTCTGCTGTCCGTCTTTCTGAGCGGGGGACGTAAGTCCCCTGGTTCTTTCTTCTCCGGCGCCGACAACGAACGAATGCGTATCAACGTGGTACTCAGGCCCGCGCTGCACGACGGCGGTGTATTCGCCCGGCGGGAGATGGACCGACTCACCGTCGGCCCGGTAGATCTGCTCGTGGAAGAAGAAGTCGGGAGCCAGACGCCGCGCGGGGTTCGGATAGACGCGGCCAAACTTGTCGCGAATGGTCAGCGCGGCCATCGTCGGAGTCCCGTCGAAGTCCTTGATCCCGAGAGCCACCTCGACCGCCGGGACGCAGGTGAACAGGACCGGCACCGAATTGCGGAAGCCCAAGTCCTGCGTCCCCTGTCCCACATGAAAGCCGAGTAACGCCTCGCGCCGTCCGACATCGCGGCTGTAGAGCTGAACGATGCGGTACTCCAGTTCGAGTCCCGACAGGCCGGGCTTGAGCGGCTGCTTGTCGAACATCTGCGCATCGAGGAACCGGTTCGGCACGTCTCCCGGCTGGACAAGCTTCTCGTCGGTCATCGGTTTCTCACGCGCGTTCTTCGAGCCGCGCTGATAGACCGGCAGCAAGTTTGGACTTTCGGGCACGAGCGGCGCGGTGACACCCGCCTCGTTGTGGACCTTCACGAGAAACGTGCGCCAGCCCTGCTGAACCAGCTCGCGCTGGGCCGGGCCTTCGACCAGCGAGACGCGACTCTCGGGATTGATGCTCACGCCGACGAGGCACAGTTTGTCGAGCACCTTTTGCACGGCCTCGGTGCAGTCGGCATCGCCCTCAGTTTTCAACGCGGCCTCCAGCATCTTGCGCTCGTCCGCGCTGAGTGGTGAGCCAATGTACTCAAGCGCCTGCACGAGCCGCTCGGTCGCAGCGACGAGCGGTTGCTTCTCAACTTTGGCCACGTTCGGCCACTTGCCGTCCGCCGCGAATCCCACTGCGGAACCGAACACAGCCCCAGCCCAGACGATTCCCAGACACAGCGACAATGAAGCGATGGAACGAGGCATGGAACGTTTCTCCCGAGTGAATTTGTGAACGAAGAGTCACCGAGTATTAGGCTCTGTCGGAAAACTATCAGCCGCTGGGCGCTAGCCCAATGGCACTTACTTTACTAACCCGCAGCGTAAGCGAGGGCGATGACAAGAGGCGTTTCCCTTTGTTTCCCTCGCTTACGCTGCGGGT
>JAYSQC010000713.1:0-1849 GCA_043721755.1 Schlesneria sp. | reverse complement strand
ACCCGCAGCGTCAGCGAGGGAGTTCCTCGTGTTTCACGGCGTGTTTGACTCCCTCGCTGACGCTGCGGGTTACAAAGTGAGTGCCATTGGGCTGACGCCGCCCCGCTCAGAAAGTCAAAGAGCAGTAACGACGATGGTGAGACACTCCAAACGATTCTGGCTGGCCCTGTTCATACCGCTCCTGTTGGCACCGCCGTGCATCGCCGAAGACCTGCGCGAAGACGCTCGCAAGGCGATGAAACGGGCGGTCGAATTCTATTCGACAAAGGTGGCCGCTCACGGCGGCTACGTCTATCGGTACAGCCATGACTTGGTGAAGCGCGAGGGTGAGGGAAAGACGGACCTCGACACGGTCTGGGTGCAGCCGCCGAGAACGCCCGCCGTCGGGTTGGCGTTCGTCGAGGCTTACGAACTGACGCGCGAGCCGTACTTGCTCACAGCGGCCAATGCGGCGGCGGAGTGTCTCATGCGCGGGCAACTACGCAGCGGTGGCTGGAATGCCTCGATCAAGTTCGCGCCGGACGAACGGAAGAAAAAGGCTTACCGCGTCGATCCCGAACGTCGCAAATCGAACGCCACGCAGTTCAACGTCACCACGTTCGACGACGACAAGTCGCCGTCGGCGATGCGGTTCCGGATGTGGCTCGACAAGGCAAAGGACTTCAAAGACCAGCGGCTGCATGAGGCGATCACGTTCTCGCTCGAATCGACCCTGAAGGCGCAGTATCCGAACGGCGCGTGGCCGCAGGGTTACGCCGAGTTCCCCGACACAGAGAAGTATCCGGTCATGAAAGCCAGCTTTCCGGAAACGTGGTCGCGCACCATGACGGCGAAGTATTCCACCAGTTTTACACGCTCAACGACGACGCGCTGGCCGATGTGATCAGCGTGATGCTGCTCGCCAATCAGGTCTATGGCGACACGAATGGGGAGGAGGCCACGAAGTACCTCCGCGCAGCCGAACGTACGGGCGACTTTCTGATCCTCGCGCAACTGCCCGAGCCGCAGCCCGCTTGGGCGCAGCAGTACGACTTCGAAATGCACCCGTGCTGGGCACGAAAATTTGAACCGCCAGCCGTGACCGATTCCGAGTCCCAGGGGGCGATCCGCACCTTGATGCAGATCTATGTTGCGACCGGCGACCGCAAATACTTGAAACCGATCCCACCGGCAATCGAGTACCTCAAACGATCGCGTCTGCCTGACGGGCAACTCGCGCGGTTCTACGAACTTCAGACAAACCAACCGCTCTACTTTACGAAGGAGTACGTGCTGACTCACGACGATGGCGACTTGCCAACACACTACGGATTCAAGGTTGGAGCGAACTTGGACGAGTTGGCTCGCGAGTACGAGCGGCTCGCCGCTGATGAACTCAAAGCCCTCCGTCACTCGAAGTCGAAGCAGCCCGGGGTGCCCAGCCCGTCGCTGGCCAAGGAATCTCGCCAAGCCATCGAATCACTCGACGCCCGCGGCGCGTGGGTCGAGGACGGCACATTGAAATACCACGGCAAGCACGATCCCACCCGCCGGGTCATCACCAGCGAACGCTTCCTGGAAAATTTGACGGCTCTCAGCCGATACATCGCCGCCTGCGAAGCCGCTCGCTGCCCCCCCCAGCATCCCTCCAACGACAACTGCCTTGTACACACACACACACACACACACGTTGCCAGCGTTAAGGAACAGGCACGCAATAACTTCCCGTGAGTGGCTGGGCGCTAGCCGCCGGTGAGTTGGAACTATCGGCGGCTAGTGTAGTGTCTCTCAATTACGGGACATTATTCGGCCAGCATTCGTACAACGTGAACGTGATTCACCCAATAAAACAGGCATAATCTTAAGTTGC
>JAYSQC010000712.1:0-8964 GCA_043721755.1 Schlesneria sp. | reverse complement strand
CCGACTGCCTTGCGCGGGTGCCACTCGCGGTTGTCTTGAGCCGCCTGTTTGTCCCGGCGCTGGTGACACCGCTCGAATGACTGGGAGTCGATCATGAATCCAACAATGCCTGATCCCGTCATCGACGAGATTCGCGAAATCCGACACCGGATCTCCGCCCTGTGCGACCACGATCCGGCCAAGTTGGTGGCGTACTTCCAACGGATTCAAGACCAATACCCCGATCGTCTGATCATGTCGCCGCGTTTCGCGTCGCCAGCGACCGCCCCACAAGTCGGTCAAGCCGACACGGAGAAGGCGGGCGTGTTGCCCTGCCAAATCTGACCTGAAGTTTGGCATGGTTCAACTTGCGTGGCCGTGCGAGGATGTGAAGGCGGATTCCCCATCTCACGGCCACGTCGAAGCTCCGTGACCGTGGCACCCAAATTTGAAAAAGGCGAATGCCCTGGCGATTGCGTCGAGGCTCCCGACCCCAGATCCATTGGTTGCGTCACCTCGCACCGGACGCCCGCGCTAATCGATTCGTTCAGGGGAATTGACACAATCGTTATCACTGCGCTAATCCGGTCGAACAGTATTTCGTGACCAATCGCTACGATCCGAACTCGCCGATGGCCTCACACTTGCCGCAACTGCTGGCCTGCCAATGGTCTCGATACGAAGTTCCGGTTGTAGCGGCTGTAACGATCCTCGCGATGGCACGGCGTCTGCAATCTGTGCCGATCATGACAGACACGCGGATCGTCGCGGTCATCCGGAGTGGATCGGTTGTGCAGGCATAAGTGAGAGCACGCTCTCCCACCGAAGACCACACCGCTCGACATCGCGACCGCCTTCCGATCCGCGTCCTGCCTGCGACCCCGCTTCAGCCCGGATGATTCATGGCGTCGTAGCTGAGTTCGCAAGAACTCAGCCCAACTCACCATCAGGAACTGAGTTCTTGCGAACTCAGCTACGTGCAGGCTGCGACTGTCCCACGAGGGGCCATCAATAATCCGGGCGAGGCGATCCGTCGCGTCCTTCCCATTGCAGTTCGAGTGTGTGTGGCGACCTGAGAGACCGCTGCTGCGCTGAGTTGAACGCCCGGCGGGTGTGTGGCACCCGCCGGGCAAATACATCGCCGCGTGATCCGTCGCATCGACGCTGGTCCGCGTGCCCCAAAGCAGTTCGAGCGTGAGAAGCGACCTGAGAGACCGCTGCTGCGCTGAGTTGAGCGACCGGCGGGTGTGTGGCACCCGCCGGTCACCGTTTACGCCCCACCGACGAGGTCGGCACGGCTCTTCATCCGTCGTCGAATCGGTCTCGCCCGCGAGTCGATTCGGCGGCGGGTGGTGAGTGGCCTCCGCTTGGCATTCCGCGCCACCGGGCATCTGCGTCGTGCGTCAGATCGCCGCTTCGGTCGCGCTCACCGTTTGAAGAAAGGCCCCTCCAATGAAGACATTCTGTAAGGAACTGCGATCGAACGAAGGCGGATTCATTCTGTCCGCCGAGATGATCCTGATCCTGACCATCGCGGTCTTGGGGATCGTCGTGGGATTGGCGCAGGTTCAACAGGCCGTTGTCAGCGAGCTTCAAGATCTCGCCCTGGCGTTCTCGGGACTGAATCAATCGTACGCCACACCAGCGTTTCGTGGTTGCTTCAAGTGGGGACGCCCCATCTCGTGGACCGCCGGGTCGGGCTTCATCGACTTCAACGACACCTGCATTGGCACGGGCGGCGTGGCCCCCGGTGGTTGGGGTGGAGGCTATTCTGATATCGGTGGCGGGAGCATCTACTCAGGGCCAGCCAGCGCCCCTGCTTCGGTGATCGAAGTCCCGCAATGTGCTCCTGTCGCGACGCCCTGTGTGAACTGTCTACCATCCGCCCCAACATCGCCGATACCGACACCGGCCCCACTGATCCAGTAAGGCTCGATCTGTCCTGTCGCCACAATCCGCCACAGACGACGACCGGGATTTCCGTTCAGCGTGATCCAACACCGGTCGTCGCGGGGTTTCCTCGCGACGACCGGTGTCATTGCCGACCCGCTCCACTCGATCTCCCTTTCTTCCCTGCATTCGCTCCAGTCGAAACCATCACGTCCGTGTGACGAATCGCTGTCGCAGCCACAGACAGGACAACAGCCAAGTCGAGATCAAGCCTCAACGCTGGCCTGCTGCGCCTTTTCAGAAACTTCAGCTTCCGTGACGTTTTGAAAAGACTCGCGCCAATCGGCTTGAACGGCATTGCCGACATGGCATTCCATCCATCGCGCATATCCCAGACGCAACAATCGATACAACCGATTTCCCAATAAATGGATACGTCCGAATATGCAGCCTGTGCCGCAGATTCGTTTTCCCGCGAATTCGAGTTTGGCACCGGACGTGCCTGACATGTCAGTCATCGTGAATGTGGGAACTGTCCCAACTGGAACCGTGATTGATGCTTAATGCGATTCCTCCTTGCTCGCCGCGTGGGCCGCAGATGCCGTGTCTGCCGCTTGTGCGAGACTCAACGAAGGAGTCGAATGTCCGGATAACTACTGCTCGGAACGCGACCTTCGACTTCGGGAAAACATCCAAGTACCGAAACCGGAACGCTTCTGAGTTCCTTGCGGGGCGAACCCCGATCTCCGGATCGGGCCGCCCTGTGGATACATGCCTGCCAAGCTGAGACTTCGCTCATGTGAGCGTGAGAGTCCCATCAGGGCAGCGAGTGATGGCCACTGGCTGAGAGGGTGGGAGAGAGACTCCGACCGTCGGCCGGTGCGATGACTTACGACGTGAACTACTGCTCGGAACGCGACCTTCGATTTCGGGAATACACCCAAGTACCGGAATCGAAACGCCTCTGAGTTCCTTGCGGGGCGGTCCCCGATCTTCGGATCGGGCCGCCCTGTGGATACAGACCTGCCACAACGTGGGCTTCTCTCGTGAAGCGAGAGAGTTCCGGCACGGCAGAACGAGATGGCCATTGGTGGCGAGCGTCGAACACTGGTGTTCGACACTCCGACTGGCACGGTTCTTTGGAGTTAGTGTCCGACCTCCCCGGCGTTGGCGGGGAGCAAGTGGACTCAAGTCAGTGAATTTTCTCGGAGATGGTCTCGCCGACCTGATTCCGTGTTGCGTGCAACTTCCTGTGGCGTCGCGAGCCGCAGGGATTCTCCTCGAGTCAGACGAGGTCGATTCAGCGGCCGGGGCCCCGAAAGCTGAATCAGTCTGGCAACCGTTTGGAATTCACCCGCCACACACTGGTGAATTCTGGACAAGCCGCCGGTTGTTGTTCCGTACTCAACGGACACCGGCGACAAAGTTTGGTTGGTTCGACTCAGTACAGTTTAGTCTCTCAAAAAAGGTCTCTCTCATGTTGAAAAATCTTTGGAATGACGAATGCGGTGTGATCATCTCGGCCGAGTTGGCCCTCGTTCTGACGATCGCCGTGCTGGCGATGGTTGTGGGTCTCAGCGAAGTCGCTGTCGCGGTCAACACCGAACTGAACGACATCTCGAACGCCATCGGCTCTCTGAATCAGAGCTTTGCTGTGACCGGTTTCCGCGGTGCGGACGTTCTCGGCACCGGGAAGATCAAGAGCACCACTGGTGGCTCACGATGGAACGATGTGGTTGACGATTGCGACGCGAACCTGAGCTGCGACATCGTCGCCGGTGCACCTGTTTCTGCTGTTGGCGACGGCGGAACGATCCTCTAAGCCGGTATCCGCTGACCTCTTTCGGTTGGCTAACAACTCGCAGACTCCGGAAGGTTCGCCTTTCGGAGTCTGTCGGTCATTTGACCTACCAAACAAGTACGCCTCTGCTCTCAGCCCCTCTGAGCGACATTTAACTTCACTGGTGACGAAGACAATCACCAAGGTTCGTTCTCTGGACCGCGTCGTGTGGATGATGTCACAGACGATTGTGAGACCAACACGACCTGTGAACTGGTCTGCGGTACTACTGTCGGCTTGATGCCGGGCTGTTTGCGGCCCGGCATCCATGTGCGACAACGGAAATGAAACAAGGCCGCAACAGCAGCGCTGTTGCGGCCTTGTCCGTTGTGACTCAGGCTGGCACCTGTGATGCCGTTACTTCGTCACAAAGGCAAAGTAGTAGAAGACCAATCCGGTGACCGAGGTCAGCACGATGTCGAGCGTGGAAAGCCAGCCAAGCGTTTTGTGCAGGGCGCTATGCGGCGACGGTTGTGGTGGCGACGGAATGTGGCGCAGAGCCAGCCCGATCGTTGTGGCCCACAGCAGCGGTGTCGAGATCGCAAAGACGAGATGAATCCACAGCACCCGTTGGGCGAAGGCGAGCTGGTCCTCAGTCAACCTGACCTCGCGCTTGGAGACGACATTCCTCCAACCACCTTGAACCCATTGCAGGTCGATCTCAAACAGACCGACCGCAACGAGCAGGACAACTCCCAGCAACAACTGCAACGTTCGGTGTCGTCCGTACTGATGCCGGACTTTCACTGCAATCAGGCTGTAGACGAGAACCGGAACGATCAACACCAACGCGACGACGACAAAGTCGAGCATGAATGACGTGCGATAGCCTAGGAATCCGTCGTTCATCAGAGCTGGCTCACTTTCGCAAATCGCGGGGTTCGGGCTTCGATGTAGACTTCGCGCGGCCATGACTGAGGCCATTACCTCGTTTAACCGCGTGGGCAACGCCCCGCGCGTCGAGCGATGTGGAACGCTGTGTTGCCATCGACGCGCGGGGCGTTGCCCAGCGGTTAAACGACTCAGGTCCGGCCGCGCGGAGTCTAAGAACAAGCCGAAAGTCAGCGATACCTCGCACGGCCCTGAGTGCGATGTTCGAGGCGAGCCGTGTGCTGTAAGGCCACGGGTTTTCTCCTCGAAATCAAGAACCCGCAGCCTCACGGCACGCGGCGCGCCAAACTCTTAGCTGGGGGGCCGCAAGAGGTATAAAGGTTTAGTGGCTGACTTGTTTGCCATGACGCAGGAGAGCCTGCTCACAGAGTTGACTCACGCGGGCAAGGCGAAGGAACCATCGAAGCGACTCGCCCCAGTTCGGCTTCTGTGAGCAACCCCTTCAACCGCGCGAGCATCTGCGGTGACGTGTGCCAGCGGCCGAGAACCTCAAACATCGAACCGAGTTTCTTCGGATCGACGCCCAACTCCAATTTCTGCTGCACCGACTCGTCGGGTGGCAGGTCGAGGAACTGACTGATGAGCAGAAAGTCTCCGTCGTTGGGCATCTCAAGGTAGAGCAGCCGCAATTCGCGAGACAGGTAGGCGTCAACAGGGACTGCCAACTCCAGAGGTCCACCGCGCATGTGTTTCGCAAACACCCCGGGGTCTTGCTCAACGAGTCGCGCTGCGGCTTCGCACACCGCGTAGACCACGCTCTCATCGACGAGATCAGCGGGGTGAGCGTCCCGGCTGAGATGCTTTTGCCAAGTGGACGCCAACAGGTCCAACTGCACTTGGGCCGGAACCTCGCGCAGGAAGGGGACTTCCCCCAAATAACCGTAAGCATCCGGAAGGACGCTCGCGTGGTCTCGGTGGAAACAAAGCCGCTCGAAGGTTTCGCAGAAGGCCACGCGAAACGCGACATAGCTGAGCAGCGACTGGGGCAGCGGTGTTTGGCAAATCTTGAGCATGTTTTTACTTTGGCCACGAACACTGACCAAACACAAGTCGCGAATTCGGAAAATGTGAGTGAAGGCCAGCGCTGCCCTGCGCGCGACCGGCGCGAATCACCCGGTCTGCCAAGTTGGTGTAATCGTCAGACCAGCCGCGTCCCGAGTCTTCGCGGCTCGAATCACTCGTAACGCGCGATGGCAATTAGGACGCGGTAGGAATCGAAAGGCAATGATATACTTGACTCAACATGGTGATTCAGTCACTGGTCCCGATCTCTCGGGTGGCTTGCCTGAATCTCTTCCACAAGCGAGCGATCTACTTCTTCGCTGTTCGTGGCGTGCGACTGGCATTTTCCCGCTTCTCAACGTCCTCTTTCGGGACTTGAGCCAATTTCCGCATCGCCTCATCGAATGCAGGCAACCCGGCGAATCTGTGTGGAGTTTGCGGCTTCTGCGTCTTTTTCATCATGCCATCCAGTTTGAGAGGTAAACCCGACGATGACAACTCGCGTTCAAGTGAGTTGTCCGGTGTTTTTGCTAGGCCGTGTCCGCGGGCAAGCAAACTGCATTTTATCCTTACAAGTCCCGACGACCGTACAAAAAATCGGACGGCGTCAACGTAGACCATACGTGGGTCGTCAAATCGGAAGCCTTTGGAAAATGCCGCAACGACGGATCGTGGTATCTGATCGCAAATGAATGGATTGCCGGTTGCATTGGGCAGTATCTGCGATTGCCTATTCCGTCATTTTCCCTGTTGAGGAAGAAAAGCCGCACCACATTGATGTTTGCGTCCCAAAGCTATGAAGGCGACACGACGCCAGATGACCTAAACGTCGAAGCACTCTACCGGAACCATGATGAGTTGTGCGCGGCCATTCTCGTGTTTGACATTTTCATCGCCAACTGTGACAGGCATGCCGGAAACATCAAAGTGGACAAGGCCAGCGATCCCACGCTGGTTAGAGTCTTTGACCATGAACGGTCTCTGTTCTACATCGACAAAGGGCGAGGCCGGTCGCGGCTGAAAGAATGTGAAGATAGGCTTGGCGTTACGGACGGCGACCAGTCACGCGATGAATGGCACTGTTTGGTGGAAGTGGTAAAATCTGCGCAACACATTTTGACATGGGCAGACCGAGTACGAGACATACCCGACTGGTTTTTGAAGCGTGTCGTTGAAGATGTCCGCAAACTTCCGCTCGTAGACTCCGAAGTCGAAGATGTTCTGTCGTTTCTGACGGAACGACAGAAAAAGATTAACGCATTGATTTGGAACAATCGCAAACGATTCACGCAAGTGGAACCTACGTCATGGCCATTCCCCCCCTAACTCCTCGATTCCTTGTGGCTAAGTATGCGCCTGATCTTAGCCGCATGGAGCCTCGCAACATTGGCGTGATTCTTTGGGTGCGAGGTGCAATTCATACGCAGTTTTTAGATGAGTCTTCTGCGGCTGCGTTTATCAACAAGGACGAGTTGAGCAATTACACCCGATGGGTAACATTCTGGAATGATCGCGTTTCTGGACAGTCCGTGTCCCCATCGCGAGGCCGCCCCGTCCTCAAGGAAAATCCAGAGAGCCTAAATGCTTTGCTGACGACACAAAAGGGCAACTACATTTTGGACGATGCTGGCGAGATGATTCAGTCTCTCCGCAAGAAACAAGGGCCGGACGCCGTCCAGTTCCTGTTCCACGAACTGGTATCGCGAGTCCCGCTTCCGAAAGAAAAGAGGTTAGCTCAATCTCGCACATTGATTGCGAAGTGTGAGTCTCTTTTCGACAAAGCGGGCATTCTTGGGAGCGATGAATTCAAGAGGAATCAACGAGTCGAGTGCTCGGTCTTCGGAGTTCCACGACATCTCCCCTGCGACTACTACTATGGGAACGGAACACCAGATGCCATTTTCCAGAGAGCAATTCTTGGCAGCGAGGACAACGTACTCAGCGCCGCGACGACAATCCACTCGTTGACAACTGAGTCGGGAATACTTGAGGCATCGAAGTGCCGTTTTCTGATTCAGAACACAGATATCGAAGGTGCTTCTGGAAAAGAGAAAGACCGGTTGAAAGAACGGTTCGAGTGTTTGAGCAAAGTCTGCCAAGTGATTTCCGTTGACTCACCAGATGCGGTCCATCAAGTCTTGTCGGTTCTATCTGCAAACCGCCCCTGAACTCTCTAGGTCGTGAGTTCCGAGTATTGCAACCGGCGTCCGACAACCTGTTTCATCACTTCGTCGAACCGCTGGCTGTCCGTCTTCCTTCGTTCGTTGAACCGGAAGACTTGCTCATCAACGTACCGGAACAACTGCCACGGCATCACACTGATGTACGTCCCGTTGATTCCCCGCTTGAGCAGCGACCAGAAGTTTTCCATCCCATTGGTGTGAACGTCGCCAAGGACGTACTCGCGAGCATGGTCAACCGTCTCATGAACGTAGTCGCTCGACAAGCCTTCGTAGGACTTGAGGGCGTCCGAATATACCGTCGATCCCTTCGCGACGACGCTGCGGATGTTCGGCATGAGAGTCTTTCGCTTGGTGTTGCCGACAACTCCAGCAATCACGCGACCGCCACGTTGCAGCACACCCTGAATAATCGCCTTCCCCACCGCGCCACGCCCCTTGATGCGGGTGGCCCGTGCGAACTTGTGCATATTCTTGGCCTTGCCGCCCACGAACGTCTCGTCCGCCTCGCAAGTGCCGGACATCTTCAAGAGTGTCCCGTCTTGCATGGCCAAGCGGATGCGGTGAAGCATATGCCAAGCCGACTTCTGAGTGATTCCAAGGTCTCTGGCGAGTTCGTAGCTGCTGATTCCATTCTTGCAGTTCGTGATGCACCAGACGGCAACGAACCACTTATCCAGTCCGAGCGGCGAATCCTCGAAGATCGTCCCGACCTTGTAGCTGAACTGCTTCCGGCAATCGGACGCCTTGCACCGCAGCATTCGCCGCGTTCTGATTTCACCAATACGGTCTCTGCCGCACTTCGGGCATGTGATCCGACCATCTGGCCACTTGACCTGTTTCATGTACTCGTTGCAGACATCAACGTCTGAGAAGTATTTGACGGCTTCCACTAAGGTCTTCGGGGTGTCGCACATGATTCGGCCTCGCGGTGATTGATCGTGACAGCCGAATTCTATCCCGCCGAACATGGTGAGTCAAGTATATTATCGCCAATCGAAGCGGTCGCGCGGCAATGTTGCCGTTTGGAAACAGTGGCGCAATCACTTCCCGAAGTGCCTCTGGCATTCTCCCTCCCCTCGACGGGGAGGGCCGGGGAGGGGGGAGGATGGTCCAGTCGATTTGCCACTCGCCCCCCTCCCTAACCCTCCCCGCCGAGGGGAGGGAACAAGAAGGGAACTC
>JAYSQC010000711.1:0-20308 GCA_043721755.1 Schlesneria sp. | reverse complement strand
GCGTGCTTCTGCATGATCCAGGATTGGAAATTCCGGCGGACGGTGACGTCGAAGTCCGTGAGTTTTTCATCCAGCCCGGTGCTGCGGCGGATGAGGGCGACCAGGGATGACTTTGGGGAACTCATGCGGAAGAGACGTTGCAAGTTATTGGTTAGAAGTTATTCGTTTTCAGGAAGAGGAGGCTCGGGGCGGGCCATGTATTCCTCCCACGCCGCAGCCCAGTCCCAGTGGCCGCGGGAATCCTTCGTGGGCGTGATGCCCTCGCGCCCGGCCCACGCGAGCATTTGCTCGTCGTCGCTGCCGAAGTGCGGGTCCGCCTCGCCGGGAAGCGGTTTGCGGGAGGGTGGCGGGGTGGTGGTGTCGTCGGCGGGGCTCATGTGTGTTAGGGAAAGAGAATCCGGGAGCAGGTGAGGAACGCCTCGCGCTAGGCGAACGAACCGTCGGTGGCCAGGTGAGGTGGTTCCAGTTGCGGGCGAGGTTTTCTGCGGACGCCAGTTTTTCCAGGTGGCGGGTGACCACTGCCGAACCGGTGGGAGCGGCTGTTTCCCACGAGTAGATGGGCCCGGCATACTCGTCGCCATTCGCGTCGAGCCATTGGTCGCGCCGGCCGGTCACCCGGTTGTCGTTGAATGGCCGAATTTTCACCAGCGGTTTCACATCGGTGCCGGTGGCGATCATGTCCACGGTCACGGCGATGCGGGGAAAGAAGTCGTTCCGAAAGGCACCCAGGATTTCCTCGGGCGTCAGTTTCGAGGTCTTGACCCACTCGGTGAATTCCGATTCCGAGCCATCGTCGTTCGTCACGGTCTTGGTGCGTCGCGTGAAGCCGGTGCGGTAGGTGATCTTCTGGCAGAAGAGGTTGCCTTCGCCGAAGACCTCGCGCACGAGACGGACGATGTCGTCGGCGTGCGAGTCGTCCTTAGCGAAGATCAGCGTCTTGGGAACTTCCCTGCGGCCGGGGAATGCCTGGGGCAGCACGTTGTCGCGAAACTCCTGCACGACCGTGCGAATCTGGCTCTCGGAAACAACGTCGCGGTCGAGTTGGTTGGCGGTGTAGGTCAGGTCGGAAGCGAGTTGCTCCAGCCGCTCGCGCCGCGTCAGCTTGTGCCGCTTATCGACATAGATGCCGGTCGGCTCCGTGAGGATCGTCGAGCCGTTCTCGGTGATGCGGGTGCGGATGCGGTAGACATCGAAGCCGACATTGACGCAGTCGGTGACGGCTTCGTCATGGCCGTACTGCATGACGAGGTTTTGATTGAAGAAGCCAATGGTTTTGCCCGCCGGTGTCGCGGTCAGGCCGATCAGGAAGGCGTCGAAGTAGAGCAGCACTTGGCTCCACAACTCGTAGATTGAACGATGGCATTCATCGACGACGATGAAGTCGAAGAATTCGGGTGGGATGCTGGCGTTGTAACGGACTTCGGGCGGCTCCCCTTTCCACGGTTTGGCGGTGTCGAACGACGAACCCTCTTCGTTCTCGCCGTCGAATTCCGCGTCGCCCTTGAGCATCGAAAACAGGCGTTGGATTGTGGTGATGACGACCTTCGCGGCCGGGTTGATGGAGTTCGTCTTGAGCCGCTGCGTGGTATAGAGCTGCGGAAACTTGCGCGGGTCGTCGGTCGGCTCAAACGTGGCGAACTCGTCCTCGGTCTGCTTGCCGAGATTGCTGCGATCAACCAAGAACAGGATGCGCTTGGCGCTGGCAAACTTCAGCAGCCGGTACGAAATATTGACGGCGGTGAATGTCTTCCCCGAACCCGTCGCCATTTGAATGAGTGCTCGCGGAGCCGCCCGGCTGAATGACTCTTCGAGCTGGCGAATGGCTTTGGCCTGCACCGTCCACAGTCCGGTTTCGTCGAGCGGCGGAAGTTCGCTGAGCCGTTCGCGCAACTGCTCCGGCTGAGCGACGAGTTCCGCCAGAGTTTCGGGGCGAGGGAACCCGAAGACCTGTCGGCTGCGCGGACGCGGGTCGAGTCCGTTCGTGAAGTACGTCACCGCGCCGTTCGATTCAAACAGGAACGGCAGCGGCCGCCGATATGCCGGAAGGTTGTCGGGCAATCCTGCGGCGTACTTCGCGGACTGAGCTTCCACGCCGGTGAGCGTTCCCTCCGCCTTCGCCTCAACTGCGCCCAATGCCTTGCGGTCCAGATAGAGCAAGTAATCCGCGAAGCCGAAACCCGACTTCATCGGGAACTCGCGCACGGCAATGCCCCGTCCGGCGGCAAGGTCGAGGTCTTCCCGATCTTGAACGAGCCAGCCTGACGCGGTGAGCTTCGCGTCAATCTCGCGGCGGGCTTTTTGTTCGGGTGTTTCCGGCATGGCGGTCAATTGATTCCCAAGAAGGGCGAAGCTTGTCGGTCGTCAGCCAGAGCTTGGCCTCAAAGCGGAGAGGCGGGCAGCATACGCAGCCAGCCGAGACCATTCCAATCACTGCGGACGAAGCTCGTGGCCGGTCGCACCGCGCACGATCCGCCGTCTGCGGAACTCGTTCGAGGGATCGAAGGGCTGCCGACGACTCTTCGCGCGAAGGACGACTTTTCGCGTTAAGACCGTCAAGTTGGGGTTGATTGAAGGTCACTCATCCATGACCGGCAAGCGGGTCATGGATCCTCTGACGGACTTTGAACAGGACTTGAAGGACCGAGGCCGGACTCACGCCAATTGTCAGTTGGTGACGGCTCGTGTGGCAACGATCCTCGACCACTGCGAAACCGAATCGCCACCGTCCCCCAACGAAAAAACCCCTGTTTGGCAGGGGTTTGAGGACGATTGTGGACTCGTGAGGCTGGCTGAAAATCCAGAGCCGCCGGTCAGATTCGAACTGACGACCTATGCTTTACGAAAGCATCGCCCGGATTCCGTAACCGCCAAACTGGATGACGAGTTACGGCCAGCCCAAGTTGTTGGTTGCACGAATGGTTGCACGCGCGAAACGGAAACCGACCGGGGTTGCACGCCCGCCGAGTCGGCAACCGCGCCAGTCGATCCCGAGTTGTCCAAGGTCATGGACGCTTGGCCGACGCTCCCTGAGTACCTCAAAGCGGCCGTGCTGTCGCTCATCAACACGGTTGGCCCGAAGGTTATCTTGTCTCGACAGAACGCGGCAGATGCGAAGCGGTGACGCCGCGACGTGGTGATCGAGCAATCTCATGAGGGGCGGAACCATGCCACGAACTTCGACCGTTGTCGGGTTGCGGTGTCCGGTGCCGGATTGCCACGGGATGCTGAGAGACCTCAAGGTAGGCCATGCGGTGAACGGCGCGTACACCCGCCTCTGCCGAGTCTGCTGGGTCTACTGTCGAGGGGGGGGCCGGTTGTTAGGTTCTTCCGGCTACCGGCACCCACCCATCGCCGTTTGTGAACCGCGCCAAATCCGTTCCAACGCCCAAAAAAAACTGCTTCCTTCCTTCCGGTTGTGAGGCCAGCGGAGCGACTTGTGTAGCGCCGCTCGAAAGCAAACCGGAAGCAGCCTGTTCACGGGTAGGCATCTGTCCCCGACAGAGACCGCCTGTCGCCGACTCGTCACGATCCGAGCCAGCCGAGTCATCGACACCGCCGCCAGCATCACTTCGCTCGACGTGGGAGCAGCCGTGAACGTCACTCGGCAAATGTTCCCACCGGGACACCGAAGTACGCCGACAATCGACGCAAGTGGTCGCGGGTGAAGCGGCGTTTGCCGTGAATCACGGATGAGAGCGTTGAGTTGGCGATGCCCAACTCAGCGGCGACCTGTTGCTGCGTGACACATTTCTCTTCGCACAGTGTCAGGAACGTCTCGCCATCGGGAGCCGCGTCGAGGGGATGTTGCTCCTCTTCCGCCGCCTCGACGAGATCGCCGAGAACATCCAGAAAGGCTTGCTCCCACGCATCGAGCTTCGGGCGGTCGATCAGTTCGTCCACGAGAGCGATGGCGGCATCCAGGTCTTTCGCCGTCACCAGTGGTCGCAGCGGAAATCGCTCCAGCAACGACCAATACGCGGCAGACGGAGTGCCACCGCGAACGGCGGTCTTCTTGGTGGCGGGTTTGGTTTTGGTGGTCATGGCTCTGCTTTCCTGAGCGGGAGACGTGAGTCCCCTCGGTCTTCGATCAATTTCTTGCGGTCACATGTGACCGCCGCCGGTTATGTGTTTGAGAGGATCGTACCGCTCAGATTTCGTGGCGCGCCTGCGCTCCTCGAAGCCTATGTGGATTGAGGCCGGTCGCCATCACACCCGTCGAAGTTCCCTTGTTCTGAAATTTCGTGGCGCATCCTCGCCGCGCCAAACGATGAGGGTTGAGCGAGTCGCGTGTGTGACCCGGCCGAATCAAACCGTTCGCGGCCTGACGAGCGGGAACCACTTTTCTCTGAAGGACACCAGCATGAATCATGGCCAACAAGTCGCCCGCTCGATGCGGAATGTGGCTCAATACGCTGACAGTGTGACCCTGTGGCGATTTCCCGACGACGAACACGGCGAGGCGGTTGTCGAGGGACTGTGCAGCGTCACGCTCCGCGAATACCGGTCACGTCTCGCCGGGGCGACCGCTGAGTTCGAGCAGCAGGGCATCCCCGTCAGGATCGTCCATGCGACCGTCGCCCAAATACTGGACTCGCACCGACGGCACGGCCTACCGCTCACCCCTGACGGCAAAGCCGCCGCGATCGGTTTCTTGGCATCTGAAATTCTGTGAGACGAATCGTGGGACTTCCCGCGTCGCGGGTGAAACCACACGCCGAACCGGTCACGGCGCAACTGACTGACCGGATAACTCTGAACGAAAGATGACATTGACCATGAAGACGACACTGCAAACGCCCGCTTGGAAACGAGAACTGTTTCCCACGCCAGAGATCGAACATCGCATCAACCGGGCACCTGCTGTTCTTTTGAAGCATGGCACCTGGCTGGATCTTCGCATGCTGAAACGCTCAATCGTGTTCGCCACATTGATCGCATTTTCAGTGACCACAGGGTTTGCCGCATCAAAGGGGAGTGGGTCCAAGGGGACCGGAAGTAAGCATTCCAGTACGACCGCTCGGGGCTACACAACAAAGGCTGGGACGAGTGTAAGCAGCTACAAGAAAACGACATCGGACAGCACCCAGAAAAACAACTACAGTGCGAAGAGCAACTTGAATCCACACACAGGCAAGACGGGCACGAAGACTCCAACGAAGTGAATCGGGGAGTTGGGATGGAGTTGATGAGTGACCACGATCGGCTGCATTTCGCACGCGGAGCGATAGACTGATGCCCACGGGTGCGGGCCAGTGTTGCAACACTGGTCCGCTGAAATCGGTTCGGGGCTGTTTGAGTCGCGTCTGTCCTGACGGCTCCAGCCCCGAACGGCCCGTCGCTCGAATCAGGACGCCCGCGATGACCAACTCGACACCGGAAATGATCGCGCTGCAGGAAGGCGACGGGGAACGGGACACGCGACAAACTGCGGATGCCGATGAGGCTCGCATCGTCGCGGTCTGGCAGTCGGGGAAGTACCGATCCAAGGAACGGTGCTTGGAGGCTCTCGGTTTGGAGAACCTCCACAACGCGGCGCTGTGGAAGCGCGTCAAGCGGGCCATTGACCGAGACGACCGACGGGCCGCGACTTCCCAACCTCCGGAGGCCAGCCGATGAAAATCAAAGTTCGCTGCGATTGCGGCAAGACGTTGGTTGCGAGCGATAAACTTGCCGGAAAGAAAACGAAATGCCCGGCGTGTGGCGCGGTGATCCGCCTGCCGCTGCTGGATGAGGCGTCCGAGCAATCTGCCAGCTTTCTTGTGACTGAGACGAGTTTGAACCTGACGCCTGATTCACAAGAGGCTTGCGCAGCACCTGCCGAAGAGACGCCGACACCGTTCAACTTCTCGTCGGCTGAGCAAACGCCACTCGCTTCGTCTGAGTACGAACCAACTCACGGAGTGCCAGACTCCGACAAGACGATAAATGAGGGACGCGAACGAGCCTCGACGGCCAATGAGATCTTCAACAAGAAGTATGCCATTCCCGCCTGGATGATCTTGGTCGCGGCTGTGTTGTGCGTGGCGATCGGCGCATGGTTGGGACCACGGATCGGAATACAAGCGCCAGCCGTCGCCGTCGCACCTACTTTGACGACGAATGAGATTGAGTCACGGCCCGCCACTCAACCTTCTCGTCCAGTGTTTCGTGCGAAGGTTGCTGAATTTGAACAGGCACTTGAACCAATCGGATATCGGTTCGGGTTCGAGCGTTTTGATAAGGACACCGGCCACTTTGTGAAGCGGGGACAACTCGATTTGTTTTCAGTCCAGATAATTGGGGATCCTGCCGGTGTAAGTCACGTTGGAATCGAGTTTGCGTTCGATGATGAAGGCGCAGCCGAGCGACTTACTGCGACGTACAAGAAAATTGTGACCGTTCTGGAACAAGATCCGGAAGAGGTGACACGAGCCACGAATTGGTTTGTCGCGGCGCTAAAGGCAAAGCCGGCACAGTTGGCGACGACGAACGGGAAGACGGGCTCGGACATTCCAACCACGGTGTTTGAAGCGTCATTTCGCTCGATGAAGGTCAGGTTTCTCGGAGGCGAGTTTGATAGTCCATTCTTCCATTTTAGTTTTGCCGCCCACGAGTTGTGAAAACGAGTCTCGTCATGATGCGGTACGAACGGGACACGCCAGTGACAACGGGTGGTCTGCGGACGATGCCGCGTTCGTTGTTGTTCACGCTTCGATGTCGCCGAGTTGGGCGGTAGTATCTCGGCCACGGCTTTCGACCGGGTTGCAAACCGAGTCGGATGAAATCGGTTCGCGGCCCGTCGAACGTCACTGGCAACGATGACTCCCGCATCCTGAAGGTTGATTCCGATGCAGCGGTTCTTGACGAGAACGATTGCCATCCCCGGCTGGGTCATTGTTTCCGGGGTGTTGTGTTTGCTGATCGCCGTTCTGTTGGTGTGTCGGACTGCGGCCCCGATTCCGTTGGATGGCAGGCCGGTGAACATGCCAGCCGCGGCTTCGGGGCTCGTGAGCGAAGTGGATAACATTCAGGACAAACTCGGCCCCTGGCCAGCCGCTTTGGCGTTCTATGAATCGCGTCCAATTGTGAAGGGGCGGCGGCAACTACATTCGGTGAGTAGGACCAATGAACCCGGGTTTGACGTCCGGCTTGATGTCGCCCCGGACGATTCCACTATTGCGGCGGTTATGCTCTTCAGCGTGCAGAATGACAAACATTCCCAATCCCGTGGATTCCATCTCGGTCGGATTCTTGGTGATGAATTGGTTGGTGATTTGAAACTCCGTTGGCGGTTACAGGATGCGATCACTGACGCCACGTCATTCGCCCAGCGAGCATTCCCAGTGACGATTGGGAGCTGGACGGTGAGCATCACCGATTCGGAGTTCGGAACGAGGTATGTCGCGATTGTGCGAGCGCGCTGAGTGGGCGTTTTCTGACAAAACTGGCATTCGTCGCTCGCCCCGTGGGATTGGTTGCATGGCGTTTTTGTTTGGTGGGAGTCGTACCACCGTGGACACCTTTTTGGCGTGACCCTCGGTAGAATCTCGGCGACGGGTGCGGACTGTGATTCGAAGCGCGGTCTGCTCTAAAACCGGTTCGGGGCTGTTGAAGTCGTTTCTGTCCTGGCGGCTCCAGCCCCGAACGGCCCGCCGCTCGAATCAGGACAGGCATCATGGCGACGGCGCGCGGCCCGAAAGTACCCGTGGAAGATCGCAGCACGGCTGAGAACGCATTTCGCGCAGTCGTGAAAAGTTATCGCGACCATCACGACTTGTGCGTGAGGATTCTCGAATCGTGTGTCGCTGTGCGGGGCTGGCTCACTGACGTCTGGCCAACACTTCGATCGAGTGAAGATATCTTTGAAATCAGTTCCCACGTGCGCTCTTACATCGGTTCTCTCGAACGGGTGAGATTGGAGCATCTCGAAACATTGAGAGTCCCCGGTCCCAACTGTTTCGAGGTGATGCGGCTGGCAAATGCAGAACGTCAAAGTTCATTTTGCATTTACGATTCCGATGCGGATGACTATTCGGCGTCGCTCACTGCTCACGAGTTTGTGTTGACCATCGCCCACGAGCTGTTGCGGATTTCTCATGACCCAATTCCGGATGTGGGAAGTCTCCCCATCGCGTGGACGCGATACTGCTTGAACGCTGCGAGCCGCGTTGTTCTAAATTGGAAGCCGTTCAACCGTCTCCCCGCAGAATTGGAAATCGAGTTTACGAATTGCCTCCGATGGCTACTGGACAAACGCGAAGAGGCGTTCATCTATGAGATTGTGACGCCGCCAACGATCGACGAGATCCTCAACTGGAATTGCAAGACACCAGCGGGCGAGCCCGAAACCGCTGAACCAGTCCAAGAAACGGCGGGCGGCACGAGGGTAGACGAAGCAGCGACGTTGTTGTCTGGGTCGGATGCGAGGGGAACCCTGAACAGAGAAGGAATTGCGGTCAAAGATTTGACCAACGACGAAGCGGCAGAATTCATTTCGGAGACGAATGGCAAACCGTGTACACCGTACATCGTGCGGACTGCTTGGAACAAACTCGGATGGCCAAAGAGGCGAGGTCGCCCGAAGGGAAGCCGGAGCGTCCAATCCAGTGGGATCGGTCAGTTGGCTGAACGTGTCCAAACCCAACCATCGCTGAAAAACAGTTGCGAAGACACGTACACACACGAGGAAGCGGAGCAGGAAATCAACGTCGAACCACGCCTGACCGAGGTCGAACGCGATGGCCTGTTGAACGGTTTGAAGAATGGCACGAGTTCGCCGAACCAAACCGTAGCAGCCATGCGGTTGACTGTCTCGAAGCGGCGTCGCAAATGAAATGTGCGCGCACATTTCAGAATCTGCGCGCAGATTCCGGAAACAACGGTTCGTAAAAAACAGGGGTAAACGCAATTGCGTGCGGGAAAAGCGCGCAGAATGACATCGGCTTCTGAGTGGTCTACGACACCCATCAGGAGCCAAATCGAATGTCATCCCCGCCTCGTCTGCTGACGACTGGCCAACTGGCCACAGAATTACGGCAGCCCGTCCACCGCATCCTCTATGTCCTGTCCACGCGGCAGCACATCCAGCCGTCGGCGCTGTCTGGCGTGTCCCGAGTCTACGACTCCCGCGCCAAAGCCCAAATCCGTCACGAACTGAATGCCATTGACGCTCGCCGCGCTTCGCGGGGGGAGGCCGCTCATGGCGATTGACTCACCTGAACGACGCGCCGGAATGCGGGAAGGAATCCGCCGAAAGGATGCCGCTCTCGATGGCCACGAATCCCACCACGCCCGCGAACTGCTGATCGTGCGGCGGCAGTTCGCGGCGCGGCTGCTGAGCCACGGGACCGCGTCCCTCAATGATGTGGACCTGCCGCCCTGGCTCTGCGGCCATCATCTCGGGGCGGTCCATCGGCCATTCGTGGCCTCGAAGGCCATCGCCGAGGCGCGCATGGTGCCCAGCCAGCGCGAGGGCTGCAACAGGCGGCGGATCATCGAGTGGAGACTGCTCGACGCTGATCCGGTGCGGCAGTGGCTAGCCGATCATCCCGCGCCGCCACTCGGCGATCAGTCATCGTCACCGACGACACAGCGGACACTGTGGCACGACGCGACCAGCGGGGAGGGATCACATCATGCGTGAGACCCTCACCCCCGCCGCATCGACTGTAGTCACGCTGCTCGTCGGTCGCATCGAAGCCGCTCGATTGTCCGCCGTGTCCCCGGCCTCTTGGGATCGGCTGACTTCCGCCGGCAAGAACCCACGGCCGATCAAGCTGGGTGGCCGAGTCGTCTGGCGACGGAGCGATCTGGAAGCGTGGACCAAACTTGGCTGCCCGGATCGGCAGACGTTCGACACTCTCACCCAAGACGAAAGGCGGTGACGCGATGGCAGGAAACTGGATTGCCGTCGATCACGAATTGGCTGAGACGCCTCAATTCTTGGGACTGATCGAACGGACGGGCGAGAAACGGGAAACGATCATTGGCCGACTGGTGCTGTTGTGGAGTCTCGCCGATCGACAGACGACGGATGGAATGCTGAGCCATGCGGGCTTGAAGTCGCTGGGTCGTCAGTGTGGCGGAAACGCCAAGTTCTGGCAGGCCGTGGTGGATGTTGGTTGGCTGGTGGTCGATGAACATGGCGCGTCGATTCCGCGATTCTTGGAGCGGTTCGGAGACTCGGCGCGGAAGCGAATGCTCGACGCGAAGCGGGCAAAGTTGAAGCGACTCCGTGCTGACGACTCGGCGACGGACTCGGGACGAACTGGCGACGAATCTGCGACGGTTTCGCCACGCGATGGCGACGATCCCGCGCCTCTACAACCACCTCTACAACTACAGCCACAACTACAATCAGAACCACAATGTGAAACCCCTACAAACCGTAGGGGTACGGGTGGGGCTTCCAAGAAGTTCACTCTCTGGAAGAACGCGAAACGCGAAGAGTTCTCTGAACCGAAGAACGTCCAACGAGTGTTCGACCTGGCTCTGAATGCGAAGATTTGCAACGCGGACGAACGGCTTCATGTGTTCCGACTGGTGGCCTCACTGGTCGCGACCACGGAACAGAAGGACAACCTGCCCGGATTGCTCACGTCGATCTTGCGGGACAACGTGGGCAAGGATCCGTGGCGGGCGCGTGGCGGCGATCACGAAGATAAGGCACGGGAATGGATCCGATCGCTGGATAGTCCACCCGAGATGCAACGCCGAACCAGTGACCTGATGACAGACAACGCGAACGACGAACGCGAATGGCAAAGGGCGGCGATACAGGCACGGCCCGACCTGATGCGGTCTGCGAAGCCGAACTCCAAATGATGCGGCTGCTCGATGACTGACAACTCGCAGGTCGTTCGTCAGTTGCGGCTGACTTCTCGACGTGGCCGATGGTATTGTCCTGTCCGACCTTTGCCTTGCTGCGGTGTTCGTGCTTCGTCGTGAGAAGCGGACGCGAACACCGTGGCGGGCTTCTCACCAAGGGAGTCTCCGCGATGTCACTGTTCCGCAAGCAAGTCACACGCTACTTCGATGCCAACGGCAAGCGCGTCACCAAGACGACGCCGGACGCGACCAAGGTCAAGGAACGCTCCAAGGTCTGGTCCGCTCGGTATCGCGATGCGGACGGCATCGTGCGGGAAGTGAAGCTGTTCCGGGACAAGACCGCCTCACAGCAGAAGCTCGCCGAACTTCGCCTGAAGGCCGAACATGGGAAAGCCGGTCTCGTCAGTTGCTACGACGAGTCGGCCCGCAAGCCGTTGAAGGAACACCTCGCCGATTGGTTGAAGGCGTTGCAGGCCCGCAACTGCTCGGCAGGCCATGTGACAAAACTCGGCAACTCCGTCCAGCGGGTGGTCGATGCTTGCGGGTGGAAGCGACTCAAAGACCTCTCGTCCACTGCCGCCGAGCAATACCTTGCCGAACGGCGCGAACCGGTCGTCTCTGGCGAGATCACGGAACCGGGACTGTCTTTCGCCTCATCCAACGATCATGTGGCAGCACTCAAGAACTTCGGGAACTGGCTCATCAAAGGCCGTCCGAAGCGGTGGCCGGAAAATCCGTTCGATGGTGTCGGCAAGCTGAATGCCGATGAGGACGTTCGATTGGAACGCCGCCCGGCAACTCTCGACGAGTTCCGGCGGTTGCTGGTCGCGGCCTCAAGCGGGATGCCGTTTCGCGGCCTCACCGGAACGGATCGTGTGATGCTGTACCTCGTGGCCAGCGAGACGGGCTTGCGTGCCAATGAACTGGCCAGCCTGTCCGTGGGCAGCTTGGATTTGGACGCCCGGATTCCCGCGATCACGGTGGAAGCCGCATCCTCGAAACGTCGTCGGCGCGATGTTCAGCCGATCCGTCCCGAACTCGCCGCTCGACTGCGGACATGGTTGTCACAACGGGAACGAACGGCGGCGTCCCTGCGATTGCGCGCCAATGCCGACGTGAAGCTCTGGCCGGGGACGTGGAGCGAGAAAGGGGCGGTCATGCTTCGTCGCGACTTGGACGCGGCGGGCGTTCCCTTCGAGGACACGGCAGGCCGACGCCTCGACTTCCATTCGTTGCGAGGCACATTCGCGACGAACTTGGCGATGGCCGGAGTCTCGCCCAAGGCCGCGCAAGAGTTGATGCGGCATTCGGACATCAATCTCACGATGCGAACTTACACGCAACTGAGCCTCGTCGATGTGGCAGCGGACCTGAGCAAGCTGCCGTCGCTCCCCACGGGTGAACCGCAGACACTCCGTGCCACAGGCACCGACGCCAGTGCTGCTCGGTCAGACAACCCGTCTCGTTTGGTTGCACGAATGGTTGCACGCGCGGGTGAGAAAACGGGGTTGGGATTGATGACGGTTGATGATTCGGCACCGTCCGAAATGGGCCGCGAATCGCCGCCGTCTACCAACGAAAAAACCCCTGTTTGGCAGGGGTTTGAGGACGATTGTGGACTCGTGATGATTGCTGAGAATCCAGAGCCGCCGGTCAGATTCGAACTGACGACCTATGCTTTACGAAAGCATCGCTCTACCAACTGAGCTACGGTGGCGCGGTGATCGACTGCAGCAGATCGTTCTGAAGCTTCCACCCTCGCGTGTTACTGCGATGGCTTCCGTTCAGCCGCCAGCCCAATCGGGGCGGGATGATAGCAAAACCAAAACGTCGGGCAAGGCAGCAAGTTCTTCATCAGCGGACCTCCTGTGAACAGGGTTGCGGCGAGCACAACTCCGGGCCTGGTTCCACCAAGGTGACAGCCACTCAGCAGCCCCCCTCACCCTAACCCTCTCCCCCGCAAAGCCGGAGGAGAGGGGACAAGAGAAGACCTCTGAGACCCCAACCCGCCGCGTCTTGAACCTGGCACAACTCCGCATTGAGACTCTCCTGATAACTTCCTTGTGTGCGCCCCAAACGACGAATACCATGTGCCGCCTTGTTCGCGGCCGGGTGTTGTGGGGTGTGCGTTCCACGAACCGCTGCGGCGTTTGTTCTGATAATTCTGCTCGGAAAGTCTTGCGTCGATGAAGCATGTTTTGTCCGCGATGGTGATGAACCAACCGGGTGTGCTCGCTCACATTTCGGGGATGCTCGCGTCGCGAGCGTTCAACATCGAAAGTCTGGCGGTCGGTGAGACCGAAAACCCCGAGTTTTCCCGTGTGACGTTCGTCGTCGCAGGCGACGACAAGGTGCTGAATCAGGTCCGCAAGCAGCTTGAAAAGATCATCACCGTCGTCAAGGTCGTGGACTATCAGAACCAGGCCGTGGTCGAACGCGATCTGATGCTCATCAAGGTGGCTACGGCGTCCGGCATGCGGACTGAGATTCGCGAGATGGTCGATATCTTCCGCGGCAAGATCGTCGATATCGGGGCCAGTCATGTGATCGTCGAAATCTCCGGCTCCGAAAACAAACTGACTGCGTTCGTCGATTTGATGCGTCCGTTCGGCATCATCGAGATGGTCCGCACGGGGCGAGTCGCCTTGGCGCGGGAGACTTCGCTGTCGATCGAATCGGCCCTGCAACCGCCGCCGACTTATGAGGAAGCGGCGCTGGCCTAGCTTCCTCGCGGAATGACATCCGGTCCAACGCCTCGCACGCCCGTGCTTAGACTTAGTAAGCGAGCCGGTTTGAATTGAAAACACGGGCAAGCGAGACGCTTACCCTACGAATCAAACTTCTGTAACGACCCTCTTCCTTTTTCACTCGAGACGAGAACCACGATGGCCGCGAAGGTTTACTACGACGACGATGCCGATCTGTCCCTGCTGAAGGGCAAGACCATTTCGATTCTAGGCTATGGCAGCCAAGGACATGCTCAGGCTCAGAACCTGCGAGACAGCGGCTGCACCGTCGTCATCGGGCAGCGCCCCGGCAGCAAGAACTACGACTTGGCAGTCAGTCACGGCTTCAAGCCGGTCTCTCTGGCGGAAGCGACCAAGGTCGGTGATCTGGTCAACATTCTGCTCCCCGATGAAGTTCAGGGCGACCTCTACAAGAGCGACATCAAGCCGAATCTCAAGCCGAACGCACTCTTGATGTGCTCGCACGGTTTCAACCTGCACTTCGGACAGGTTCTGCCGCCTGCGGGAACCGACTGTGCGCTGGTTGCTCCCAAGGGGCCGGGCCACTTGGTTCGCAGCGAGTACGAAAAGGGCGGCGGTGTGCCGAGCCTGATCGCTCTGTCACCCGGTGCCTCCGACATGAGTCGCAAGCTGGCGCTGGCCTATGCCAAGGGGATCGGCGGGACGCGCGGCGGCGTCATCGAAACGACGATCGCCGAAGAGACCGAAACCGACTTGTTCGGTGAGCAGGTCGTGCTGTGCGGTGGTGTCAGCGCCCTCATCAAGGCGGCGTTCGAGACGCTGACCGAAGCGGGCTATCAACCCGAGATGGCGTACTTCGAGTGTATGCACGAGTTGAAGCTGATCGTCGATCTCTTCTATCAAGGCGGTCTGAACTACATGCGTTACAGCGTGTCGAACACCGCTGAATTCGGTGACTACACACGCGGCCCGCGCATCGTCACGGCCGAAACCAAGCTCGAAATGAAGAAGATTCTGCACGAAATTCAGTCTGGCCAATTCGCCAAGGAATGGATTCTGGAGAACAAGGCTAACCAAGCCAGCTTCCAAGCGATCAAGCGTCGCGAACGCAGTCATCCGATCGAAGAGACCGGCAAGCAACTCCGCCGCATGATGAAGTGGATCAACGCCAAGGAACACTGATCGACATTCTCCGAGTACATGGTTGATCAAGACGACACTCAGAATCTCAACCGCCCCCTCCCTCCCCGACCTCGTGGATTGAGGGGGCTTTTTTATTGGCACTCGTTACGCTTTCCGTTCGCAACCGACAGAGACCTCTCTCGCCTAAATTGACACACAGTCGTTTAACCGCGTGGGCAACGCCCCGCGCGTCGTGCGGCGAACAGCTTTCCACGTCGCTCGACGCGCGGGGCGTTGCCCACGCGGTTAAACGAGTCAAGCCAAGTCGTGCGAGGCGTAATTCCGGAGTTCCCGCCATGATGACGATTCGTGCCCGCAGTTATGAAAACGGCGAGCCGCTATGCATTGCCGTCAGTGGGGATCGCATCCGGTCGGTCGAACCGGCATGGCCAAAGGGTTCGGTGGACGAGTGGCCGTTCGTCGCGCCGGGTCTGTTCGATTTGCAAATCAATGGGCACAGTGGCGTCTGGTTCAGTGATGAAGCGTTGACTGCGAACGACGTGCTGAAGGCTCTGTCGCCGTACTCGCGGTTCGGGGTGACGCGGCTCTGTCCGACGCTCATCACGAATTCATTTGAGGGACTGGCGGCGGGCTTCGCGGCGATTCGATCGGCGTGTGAACACGAACCGTGGGCGGATCGCATGGTCAGCGGTTGCCATCTCGAAGGACCGTACATATCCGGTGAGGACGGGCCGCGCGGGGCGCACCCGAAGCAGCATGTGCGACCTGCCGACTGGACCGAGTTTCAGCGGTTGCAGGAGATCTCTGGCAACCGCATCCGGCTGGTGACGATCGCGCCGGAAGTCGAGGGAGCGATCGAGTTCATTCGTCAGGCGGTGGCTCATCATGTGGTGATTTCGATTGGACACACGGCGGCCACTCCCGAACAAGTTCGCGCGGCGGTCGATGCCGGGGCGCGGCTGAGTACTCATTTGGGGAACGGTGCTCCCGCGCTGATTCACCGCCACCGCAACTGCATCTTCGAGCAACTGGCCGACACGCGACTCACCGCCAGTTTGATCGTGGATGGCCACCACCTGCCGCCGTCACTCGTGCGGATGTTCATCAAGGTCAAGTCGCCCAAGCAAACGATCCTGACGTGCGACGCCGCCGGCTGGGCCGGTTGTCCGCCGGGCGTGTACGAAAGCAAACTCGGGCGGAGTGAGATTCTGGAGAACGGCAAACTGGTTGTAGCCGGGCAACACGAACTGCTCGCCGGGTCGGCTCAGGAAACGGATGTTTGCGTGGCGAACGTGATGGAGTTCGCTGGCGTCTCGCTGCGTGAAGCGATCGACATGACGAGCAAGAACCCGGCGAAGTTGCTGGGTCGCGAGGTCGCTCGTTTGCGACGCGGCTCGCTCGCGGACCTCGTCGTGTTTCGAGTCGCTGCGAACAAGCAACGTCTCGATGTGGAAGCGACGGTTGCGTCGGGACACTTGATGTACGGCGAGATCGTCACGCGGTGACGATGACACCAACCCGCAGCGTGAGCGAGGACGCACGAGGGACAAACGTGTGTCTGGGGTCGGCGCTTCGTCGCCCCCAGACTTGGGTGTGTTCGCCATCGCTGGGGGCGGCGAAACGCCGGGATGGTCCCGCCAGTCATCGTTCGTCACGGGGCACACTGCGGGCGAGCGGCTGCGACACTTTGAAGAGACGCAGGAATCGTGAGGTACGAGATGCGGCGGCACTTCGCGTCTCACGGGGAGCGTCATCGAGGACATCGTTGGACTGTGGTTCGACGGTCAATGAAGCGGCTCCCGTGGAAGCGTCGCGCGGACGAGGCGGCTGTGGTTCAGGTGCCTCTGCCGGTGGAAGCGGCTGCGTTTCACCCGGCGGCTCGATGCCCGGCTCGCCTTCCCGCTTTGGTCGCGGTGCGGGAGGAACGCCCGACTCACGCATGATCTCTTCCAACGTCGGCAGCTTGATGTCGTCGTAGTTGAGGTCTGGGCGCTTGTCGTGCAGGCTGCCGGGTTGTTCGAGATCGAAGGCTTGCTCGGACGGAGTGTCTCCGGCGGGATACCGGTTGGCGTTGGTGGTCGGACGCCTGTTCTGTGGATAGCACTCGTCATCACAGAAGCGGCCGAGTGGTCCGACTGCGGCGAAGCGTTCCTCGTAGAAGACGACGGCATGTGTTTCGAGGATCGTGCCGGTCTGGCGTTCGAGCGTGGCCAGCAGCGTGTTGTATTGAGTCAGCGCGTTGGCTTCGGCGGAGACGAAGTTGCCCCAGTCGGTAATCGCCTGTTGCACGTTGATGAAAATCGCGGTTCCCGTGAAGTACTTGGCGTTTTGGAACCGCAGGTTTTCGCGAGCCGCTTGGCGCGCTTCTCGGAAGGCGAGGTATTGATCGTAGGCTTGGTCGAGGTTGCGGACGCTCGCGGCGAGTTGGTGAATCGAGCTGTGCAGGCCCTGCTGAAGGTTGATCCTGTCGCGCGCGATGATGAGTTCTCGTGCCCTCAGCGAAGCGCGCGATTGACGCAGTCCGAGCGGCACCGAGAAGTTCACGCCGAGCGTCCAGTCGGTGAAGGCTCCGGCTGACGACGAGAGCGACTGGCCGTTCGGCATCGTTCCCTCGAGTCCATTCCAGCGGTATTGACCGACGGCATCGAGTCGTGGCAGAGCCGTGTTGCGAGCGATCTGCCACTGTTGCTGGTCGGCCTCAATGATGAGCTTCAGTTCGATGATGTCCGGCCGACGTTCACCGGCCAGTTCCACGATCGACAGCCAATCGGGCTGAAAGCGTTCTCGCTGCGGCGGCGAGTTCGGGACGAGTCGCGTGCCGTCGGACGGAGCGACTCCCGCGATGTTTCGTAACGCGGCCTCGCGCTGAATCAAGTTTCCTTCCGAGGCGATCAGGCTCGCTCGAAAGTTGGCCAATGCCAGTTGAGCCTGCGCCTGATCGCCACGATTGCCGGTCCCCGTCTTCAGGGTGGCATCAATGCGGCGCAGGATTTCGGTCAACTGATCGACCTGAGTCCGTCGTGCCCACACGTCCGTGCGTGCGGCGACGAGCGACCAGTACGCTTCGATCACGCCGCGCACATGTTCCTGCAGCGAGTCCTTGAGCTGGAAGTACGAGCGCTCGGTGTCGATGCGCGCCAGCACGATCGGAGCGAGGTTCGCGCCGAGACGGCCTCCCTGGAGCAGCGGTTGTGTGTAGTTGATGTTGCTCGACGAGCGGGTTTGCGGATTGAGCGGGTACGTGCCCGGAGTCAGTCGCGCGGGAGTCGCATCGAAGCCAACGCCGAATGTTCCGCCGAACGCATTCTGTTTGGTGAGGTTCGTCGAGGTGTTGAAGAAGTCGTTGCGGACGCCCGTGATGATCGACTGGCCAGGGATGATCGGATCAAAGACCGCCTGCGGATTCTCCATCCGATTCCAGGTGTTACTGACGGAGAGCGTCGGATCGAACTGCGCGTTCTGTTGATCGATGGCCGTGTTGGTAATCGCCGGGTCGTAGATCGTTCGCCCGCTGTTCGTCGCCGTCGTTCCGGCCAGAATACGAATCACGTCCACGTTGCCGAGCGACATGCGGATCGTGTCGTCTAATGAGACCTGAACGGGCTGAAGTTCCGGCTGCGGATTGGAGACCGTGGACGGTGGCAGTGAATCGGGCAGACGTGACGGCATCAGTTGCGAAGGATCGCGAACGATGATCGACCGCTGTTCGGGAAAGAACGTCGGCACGAGCCGTTGCGCGGCGGCAGGTTGTGCCGACGCGACGAGACAGATCCAAGCAGCGAGTGCGATGCGGCGAGTCATGCCGATTCCAAGTGGATGGGTCAGTCCAAAATCACGTCGTTTAACCCTCACGCGATCTGTTCTGAAGACATCTGAGCGGGGTGGCGTAAGCCCAATGGCACTTACTTTAGCCCACCAACCCGAAGCGTGAGCGAGGGCGATGAAGGGAAACGCCTCTTGCCATCGTCCTCGCTCACGCTTCGGGTTAGTAAAGTGAGTGCCATTGGGCTGACGCCGCCCCGCTCAGATGTCTCACTATTGACCGTGTGAGGTATCGCACGGTCAATGACCGGTGGCAGCGCGAGTTTCGTCCACTTCCAACTCATCAGGTTTCGGATCGAATTCAAAAAGGTTCTTCGCATGACGACGACTCACGGACTGGCAGAAAAGATTGCGAACCAACAGGCCATGATTGGGGTGATCGGCTTGGGTTACGTCGGTCTACCGCTGATTCGGGCCTTCGTGCGAGCCGGTTTCAAAACGATGGGCTTCGACGTGGACCAGTCCAAGGTTGATAAGCTCAAGGCCGGACAGAGCTACATCAAGCACATCGACAGCGCCGCGATCGCCAAGCTGATTCAAGACGGCGTCTTCGAGCCGACCTCCGACATGAGCCGGCTTGGTGAGGCGGACTGCGTCATCATCTGCGTCCCGACGCCGTTGAATGAGAGTCGCGATCCCGACTTGAGCTACATCGAAGGGACCGCGCACTCGATCGCGAAAACGCTGCGCAAGGGGCAGCTCGTCGTCCTCGAAAGCACGACGCACCCGACCACGACGCGCGAGAATGTTCTGCCGGTCCTCAACGCCACCGGACTGACGGCGGGCCAGGATTACTACCTCGCGTTCAGCCCCGAACGCGAAGATCCCGGCAATCCGACGTTTGAAGCGGCCACCATCCCGAAGCTCGTGGGCGGCTACGACGAAGTCAGCGCCGACCTGTCGATGGCGATGTACGGACAAGCCGTCGTCAAGGCGATCCGCGTGTCGAGCATGGAGATCGCCGAAGCAGCCAAGATTTTGGAGAACACCTACCGCGCGGTGAACATCGCGATGGTCAACGAACTCAAGATGCTCTACGACAAGATGGGAATCGATGTCTGGGAAGTGATCGACGCGGCGAAGACAAAGCCGTTCGGTTTTCAAGCCTTCTATCCGGGACCGGGCCTCGGTGGGCACTGCATCCCGATCGACCCGTTCTACCTGACGTGGCTGGCACGCAAACATGGTGAGCAAACGCGGTTCATCGAACTGGCCGGTGAAATCAATACGCACATGCCGCACTACGTCATCGCGCGGCTGGCCGAATACCTCAACGACGCCAGCAAGCCGATCAAGGGGAGCAAGATTCTGATCCTCGGCGCGGCCTACAAGAAGGACGTGGACGATCCGCGTGAAAGCCCGACGTTCGAGCTGATGAAACTGCTGCTCAAGCGCGGTGCCGTGCTGAGCTACAACGATCCGCACGTCCCGACGCTGCCGAAGATGCGGCACTATCCGGACCTGCCCGCGATGGACAGCCAAGCGCTGACGCCCGAGTTGCTGGCGGCTCAAGACTGCGTGCTGATTTCGACGGATCACTCGGCCTACGACCACGACTTCATCGTCAAGCACAGCCGCCTCGTGCTGGATACGCGCAACGCGACGAAGAACGTCCAAGAAGGCCGCGAGAAAATTCGCAAGGCGTGAATAGGACCGATGGCACTGGTCGTAGCACGGGCGGCTCGTCCGTGCTTGCAATGCCCCGCGCGTTCCTATCACTAGGCGACGCGGATTTATACCGCTCGTGGGAGAAGCTGACACTAACCCGAAGCGTAAGCGAGGATGCAAAGCACGTCCTCGCTTACGCTTCGGGTTAGTGTGAAATGTGC
>JAYSQC010000710.1:0-7108 GCA_043721755.1 Schlesneria sp. | reverse complement strand
AAGGCGGCACCATCCCACGCGACGCAGGCATAGCGCATCAACCGGTCGCCGTTCATCACGGCCTGCGGGTTCGCCAGCGTGCCGCGACTGCGATAGCCGGTGAATTCGGGGGACGTGGTCGGGTCGTCATGAGCGTGGGCCACGGCACAGATGGTCCCTCCGCCCGTCGATTCCTGTCCGGCAATGAAGACGAGATGGTTCGCGTAGTTCCACGCGGGATGTGGTGTGGAACCTCGAATCACATCGATCGTGGCGCGCGTGGAGTCGGCGACAGTCAGCACCTTCTCGTCCTTGTCCCATGTGAATGCAGGGTCGTTGGCCAAGCTTCCCGCGTCATCAAACAACACTCCCTGATCGACTCCTCCGATCACGTAGGGTCCGACAGCAAACGGGCTCGCAGTGGTCGCGGTACTCATGCGGTTCTTTCTCAGTCACGGAAATGCGGTCAGGTGCCTTCACTTCTCGCAGTCGAATAACGAATTGGCACGAAACCGCAACACGCAATCCGGCGTGAACGGCCGAAACGCGGCGGTCGATGTTCGGGCGGCTGCCGCCAACAGCATGGCCCAACCCACGAATCGCTCGGCGGGGACGGATGTCGCTTGGCTCCTGCGACGGAATCTCACAGGTCGTCACGATTGCCGTCGGTCCAGCGTCCGTCGGCACTCCCGACATTCAGCCCATCCGCTGCAATCGAACTCATCGCTACGATTTGTAATCGTCCGTCTCGAAGGGAGAACTCGACCAAATCTTTCCGCGTGGAGACCGACCAGTCTGCTCCTGCGGACTTCACGCGATACGTCCGGGCTGCCATCACCGTCACGCAGGTGAAGGGCAGAGTTCCCCTCCAACTCGCGACCAGCGACGGTGCTGGGGCTTTCTCGGCATAGGCGCGCGAGACCCAGCCGCGCGGAGGGGCCTCTTGGCCCGCCACCGCATCCACGTCAATGGCTTCTCCGTCCGCGACGTGGACACTCACGAAGTACGGCCCCGCGTCGGTCAACAGTGACAGCCGGTTCTCAACCGTATCGAACTCCCACGGCAGCGGCCCCCCCTGCCAATGCACGCGAACGTCGCGCGGCTCCGGTGACGAACCGAACACATGATCGACGACCACGCACAGCCCGCTTTTCGTCAGCAGGATCGCGCGGCGGTGAGTACACGGGTGTCGCAGCCGCTGGAAGCCGGTGTGCTCTCCTTCGCAGATCACTCCCGCAGCGGTGTTCTCGAAACGCAAGACTCGCGCCGGTGTGCGATACAACGTCTTGAACCGCCGCCAATGAAGCATCTGGTCCTGCCCGTCCACGGTCAGCGTGTTGTGACTCGCCCCGCCGACGAAGTGCCGATGCCATTCCTGCGGCCCGTTGTAGAGGTACGAGCCGCCATCGGCCAACACGTTGACGCCGTTCCACCAGACATCGGCGTGCAGCATGTCAATCTGACCGAAGCGGTCACGGAGCGAGCCGCAGCGGAACGTCACGAACGTGTTCGGCGCGTTACTCCGAAGCACGGCCAGACCGGTCTCGTCGAACGAGACCGATGTCCGTGACGGCTCGCGTTGTGGCATTGCGCTCGTGGCCGAACCGCTCCACCATGTCGCCTCTTCGTCCCACGCGCCGGGCGCGTAGAGTCGTTCGCCACGAGCCACAACACCGACGGCTTGCAGCGTGGGGCGAAAGTCAGCGAACTCGCACACGCTCAGCTCGTGAAGCTGCGAGCCGTCGTTGTAGCCAAAGTTGGGCAGACGGCCGTCGTCCGGATTCTGTTGTGCCGTGAGGAAGTTCAGACTTCGATCGAGCATCCGCCGCCACGACACCGGCGCGGGGCCGTCATTCCGTTCGTGAAAGCCGATTGCCCAGAGATACATCTGCAACACATCGCGGTGATAGTTGTGCGACAGCATGAAGTAGCCGCCGTCCGGGTAGACCTGCCGATCCGCTTCGCGGACCAGCACTTCCAACCCGTCCCGCTTCCACCGCGCCGCTTGGGGCGTTCCGGGCAGCAGCAGACCGCACACGTACAGCATCAGAGCTTCGGCGATTAAGTGGTCGTTCGAGACCGCACCCTTGGCGAACTCAAATTGTCGTTCGACATGCTGCGCCGCCGACAACAGGGCCTCGGCGATGAACCGGACGAACTCATCGCTCCAGACCCCTGCGGCGTGAAAAACATGACAGGCGAACAGCCACGAAAAACTGCGGAGCGAGACTTCCAGGCCCGCGTGCCAATGCAGTCCCTGTCCAACGGGGTTGGCTTTCACGAACTGTTCGATCTGTCGCGCGAGACTCTGACCCCAGCGCGCCGCTTCGTCCGGGAAGCAGACGGCCGCGCGAGCCATCGCGTAGGCGTGAGGAAACCGGGCGACCTCCCACGTCAGCTTGATGTCGCCGATGCTGCCGATCTCATCGAGTGCCCGGCTGCAATGAATGTTGGCCGACCACTTGCGGCCCGTCGCCGGGTAGAGGAACCAGTCAATCGGGTCGCCAAACTCGGCGAACCAACTGCCGAAACAGAGAATGCGCCCGCGTGCTGCGTCGTCGGCGCGTTGCTTCAACTGGTCGCGCTCGACAGCCGTCAGGCTCGCGTTCAAAGTCGTTGCCACGTCGCTCGGTGCCGACCACGGCAGTTGACCGACAAACTCAGCGACATCGAAGTGACCGAGACTCGGCACGGCGACGCCTCGCCAGCGATCACGCAGCGCGAACCAACCGCTCCGTTGTCGCAGTTCCCACGACGCGCGATACAGCGTTCCACGCAGACCGAGTTCCCGAACCTCTTGCACGTAGTCTCGAACGCTCATGAAGCCGCTTTTTGTTTAACCGCGTGGGCAACGCCCCGCGCGTCGAGTGGTGAAACAACCTGCCACGCCACTCCTCGCGCGGGGCGTTGCCCACGCGGTTAAACGAAGAACTATCGACGAGGCGAGCTATATGACTCGGTCCATGAACGCTCACGCCGCCCGGCGTTCGGCGGCGCACAGGGTTCCGCTGGCCACCGCCATCACTTTCGCAATCGCCCGGCCAGTCTCTTCGATTTCATGAGCCTTCAGTGTCGGGTGGACCATGAACATCAGGCTCGTTTCACCGATCTCGCGTGCGACGGGAAGACGCTGCGCGGGGCGGAGGCCCGGCGCGTCGAACGCTTTCTCCAGGTAGATCTCACTGCACGAGCCGGGGCCGCACATCACCCCTTCGGCTTGAATCGCCTGCACAATGCGGTCGCGGGTCCAGCCCGATAACAGCCGCTCCGGACGAACGAACACGTAGTACTTGTAGTAGCTGTGAGTCATTTCACTTGGTGCAACGGGGATGCGGAGCGAATCGACCGCCCCCAGCATTGAGGTCAGCGTGGCCGCGTGTTGGCGGCGCGTGGCGACCCACTCGGGAAGCCGCTTCAGCATGACGCGACCCATCGCCGACTGAGCTTCCGTCAGCCGCCAGTTCGTCCCGAAGCCTTCGTGCAGCCAGCGGAACAAGTGAGGTTGATGCGGCTGTTGCAGCGCGTCCCAACTCTTGCCGTGGTCCTTCAAACTCCAGCAACGACTCCACAGTTCGCGGTCGTTGGTGGTCATCAGGCCGCCCTCGCCTCCGGTCGTCATGATCTTGTCCTGGCAGAACGAGAACGCGCCAACATGCCCGATCGAGCCGAGCTGCCGTCCCTTGTAGGTCGCTCCGTGCGATTGAGCACAGTCTTCGATGACCTTGATCCCGCGCGACTCGGCAAACTCCATGATCGGGTCCAGATCGCAGGGCCAACCCGCCAGATGCACGGCGACGATGGCTTTTGTGCGCGATGTCGTCACCGCGCGAATTGTCTCCACGGTCACGTTCTGGCTGTCGTGATCGAGGTCTGCGACCACCGGCTTCGCGCCGCGCATGACCGCACAACTGGCCGACGCAATGAACGTGCGACTCGGCACGATGACTTCGTCTCCCGCGCCCACACCCAGTCCGTACAACGCCAGTTCCAGCGCGACCGTCCCGTTCGTCAACGCGATCGCATATTGAGAACCGATGGCGGCCGCGTACTCCTGCTCGAACAACTTCCCCTCGTTGCCCGTCCAGTAGTTCACCTTGCCCGAGCGGAGAACTCGGTCAGACGCGGCACACAACTCGTCATCGAAGAAGGGCCAAGGCGAGAAGGCTCCCGCGCGAACGGGCGTACCGCCGTCGATGGCCAACGTGGCGGGGAATACTGTGGAGGAGTTCATGTCGTCACCTTTCTCGCGATCAAAAAATCAGTGTGTCGCCGCGATGATGGAAAGTTTCGTTCTTCAAAAGAATTGGTCAGCGGGAGCCTTCAATCAGACGGCCCAGCGCAGCAGCGTTGCTCCCCAAGAATAGCCAACGCCAAAGCCGACCAGCATCACGCGGTTTCCCGTGACTAGGCGTCCGGCCGAGCAGGCATCCTTGAGTGCGATTGGAATCGAGGATGAGACCGTGTTGCCGCAATGGCTCATCGAAACAAAAAACTTTTCCTTGGGGATCTTCATCTTCGCCCGCAGGTGTTCGAGCATGTACTCGTTGGCTTGGTGAAACACGACGAGGTCGATGTCGTCCAGCGTGAGACCTGTTCGCGCGAGTAGCGCGTTCACCGCCTGGGGTACGGCCCCCAAGGTGAAGGCGAAGATCTCGGGGCCGTTCATGTAGAGCGTGGGGGGCTGAGGCGGTTCATCCGTGTTGCGGTTCGTTGGGACAGCCGCAGCCGCGACAGGCACCGCCTGAGACGAGGCCGATTCGCGGGGATGCCGCAACCCGCCGTACTTGACGATGAGATTCCCGGCACCGCTGCCGTCGGTGCCGTACTCGAACGGGCCGATGCTCTCGTCGTCACTCGATCCGCGCGTCAGTAACGTCGCGGCAGCGGCGTCACCGAATAGGCTGCGGACGCTAAAGTCTTGCGGCTGGATGAACTTCGTGTAGGTGTCGGCGGTCAGCAGCAACACGGTGTTCGCCTGTCCCGTTTCGATCAGGCCCTTCGCCAAACCCAACCCGTAAACGAAGCCCGAGCAACCGAGGTTGATGTCGAGCGCACCGACCGATTTTCGCAAGCCGAGTCGCTCTTGAAGCAGGCAGGCCGTGGTGGGCAGGAAATAGTCGGGCGACTGCGTACAGAACAGCAGGAAGTCGATCTCGTCTGGCCGACACGCTCCCTGTTCAAACAGTCGCACAACAGCTTGAGCCGCCAAGTCTGAGGCACATTCGTCGGGGCGCGAGACATGCCGTTCCAAGATGCCCGTCTTGGACTGAATCTTCTCGACCGTCCAAGCGGGATTTTCTTGTGCCAACTGCGCGTTGCCCAGCACGCTCTCCGGTAGGTGGTACTCGATGGCTTGGATGATCGCAGACATGGACTCAACTCTTTCTGCGGAAACTCAGCGTGAGGTTGTTCGTGAACGAGACGCGGCCGTTCTATGAGGCTTCCAAACCGAGCATCAGGCGTTTGGCGGGAACTCCCAACACCGTGGTTCTTGGTGCGACTTTGCGCAGCACAACGCTGCCAGCCCCAATGATGGCACCGTCTCCCACGTGAACGCGCTGCAACACGACCGAGTGCATGCCCATCAAGACACCGACGCCCAGCACGGCATTGCCTGCCACGGCACCGTGCGGATTGACCGAGCAACCATCCCCCAGCACGGCATCGTGGCCGACGCAGCAGTGCGTGTTGAGGATTACGAACGAACCGAGAGTCACGTTGGTCGTCAGTACGGTGAGCGGGCAGATGATGGAGCCTAGTCCAATCCGGCAGTCCGATCCGATCACGGCCAGCGGGTGGATCAGAGTCACAAAACGCGCTCCTTTATCCGAAAGCATCCGGCACACTTTGAGCCGTGTCGTAGGATCGCCGATCGCGCAGACAAACCGGTCGTTCGGTTGCGGTTGGTACGAATCGGGGCTGCCAAGAATTTCGACATCAACGCGATAGCCCGCCAGTGCCTGTGGGTTGGCGTCGAGAAACCCACCCATCTGCCACTCACCGTTCTTTGCCGAGACATCGCGTGCCCAATTGAAAACCTCGCGCCCGAAGCCTCCGGCACCGATGATGATGAGTCTGTGATTCATGTGGGGACTCAAAAGGGAACTCACAAACTACGAAGCGGTGTAGCCACCATCCACGACCAGGGTTGTTCCCGTGATCCAGCGGCCTGTGTCCGCCAGCAGGAACGCAATGGCTGACGCGACATCTGACGGTTGTCCGAGTCCCAGCGGATGCCGGGCTTCAATCGCAGTGAACTGTTCTGCGGTCAGGCTCTGCTGCTGTTGCTCGGCCATCTCGGTTCTCACCTGACCGGGTGCGACACAGTTCACTCGGATTCCTTCGGCAACCAGTTCCAATGCCAGTGAGCGGCTCAAAGCGATCAGCGCTCCCTTGCTGGCCGAGTACGCCGAGACGCCCGATTGACCGACCAGTCCGACCACCGAGGACAGGAACACGATGCTGCTGGATGACGCGCAGACGCCTCGTTGACGGAACCCCTTGGCAAGCTGAACGGCCGCCACGAAGTTGATCCGCATGACATCGTCCAGATTTTCCGCAGACAGAAACCGCAGCGGTCGCGCCTGGTGAATGCCCGCGCTGTGGACCAGCCCGCGCAGCGGGCCGATCTCTTTCGTCAGCTCTTTGATCCAACTCGGAATGCGATCGGCCTGCTGGGCGAGGTCCAAAGACTCGGCGCGATGCGCGCCCGGTTCGAGACTCGCGATCGTCCGTTGAAGCTGCTCGACATTCCGGCCGACGACGACGAGCCGAGCACCGAGTCGGCTGAGCAGGATGGCCGTCTCACGCCCGATCCCCGAAGAGGCACCCGTCACCAGAATGGTCTGCCCCGAAAGGTCCATTGGATTGAACATCGCACTCATTGCACTTCACCGTTCTTGGAGATCAGCCACCGCACTGGCAGCGTCGTTCGATGGGCCTCCGCCATCCGTGTTGAATCTCGTGGAGGAAACCTTCGGTCAGCCGTTTCGGCGGAGTCAGGAGCACCGCGCCAAACAGGCCGTCAACAGATTTATACCGCTCGTGGGAGAAGCTGACACTAACCCGAAGCGTAAGCGAGGATGCAAAGCACGTCCTCGCTTACGCTTCGGGTTAGTGTGAAATGTGC
>JAYSQC010000709.1:0-1747 GCA_043721755.1 Schlesneria sp. | reverse complement strand
AGCACTCGACATGTTCTCGCACTCCGTTGTTGAGGGACGCGAGAAACATAGACGCGACATACGCTTAGGGCGATATCACTTTTCGGATAGCCTCTGAGTGCCATTGGGCTGACGCCGCCCCGCTCAGATGTCTCATCACTCACCGCGCAAGGTATATTCCAGCCGCGCGCCCAACATGTCTCGATGCCGGGAGTTCTCTTGATGGGGGCGAGCATCCGCACGGCGATCGTGATGTCGAGGCTTCCGCGTCTCGTGCCGCCAGACGCGCCGTGGTTGCTCGGGATGCGAGCGGGGCTGCGTCGAGTCCGTGATCGCGGCCAGCTCCTGCTCATCGGCGAGGGAACCGCCGGGTGCGAGTTCGTGCGGCGCGGTGCCGAACTCCTCAATGTGAATCACGAACGTGTGAGTCCATTGAGCGGTTCGCCTGAACCAGAACAATGCTCGCCGCTCGACCCGACGGATGCGATTCCAGAGCGAGACCGAACTTTGGCGGCGGCGGATGAGCTGCTGGTGCTGGGACTGCGGAACAATGGCCACTGGCATCGACTGCTGCGAGACCGGCTGCGAACCGGTGCGGGCGGCGTGACACTCGTGGACCTTCCCAACTTGGAGGGAACTGCGGCGCGCGACGAATTGGCGTCGCTGGGGGCGGCCGTTTGGAAGCCCACGTCTGTGGAGTCGGGGCCGTTGTCGGGCGTTCACGCCGGCTTGTCGGCACTCTCTGAGGACATCGTCGAACTCGTGCCGTTCCCTGCGGCCGACGGGTGGGTCTCGTTGTCGCATACGACACGCGGTTGCCCCGGCCCGTGGCCAGAGCAGTCGCCCGAGAACTACCTCGACAGCCTGTTGTTGACCCGCAGCGACGCCGATCACTCGCCGGTCGGGACGCTGGAGCGGATTCTTCAACAACAGCGTTTGGTGGCCTCGGCGCGAACGGCTCGCGGTGGCATACGGGTCGTCAGCTTCACGGCCTCACCACTCTCACACCTACCGGAATTGAGGCGGTTCCGTCCTCATCGAGGTCGTTGGGACTTCGAGCCGTTCGGGTTGTGCATTCGCCGAAGTTGGCTTGAGGAACGCGGTACACGGCCCGTCATCTACGGTGATGACGCCTTGTGGCATGGTCTCGACACGAAGGATCGCTCGTTCTTTCAACTCGCCCAATCCAAGCCTGCTGCTGCCGGTGAAACGATCTCTGACGAACAACAGGCCGCCGGGATCGACTGGACCGTCGAACGCGAATGGCGTCACATCGACGATCTCGACCTGAGTCCGCTTCCGCGCGAATGCGGGCTGGTCTTCGTCCCCAACTATGCCGCCGCTCGCCGTATCGCCGCAGTCTCACCGTGGCCGATCACCCTCTGGCCGGACCCACTGTTTGAAGTGGGGTGAAGTCATCCGTCCAGAGCCGAATTGGCTATTCGAGACACCGGATCGTGAGAACCCGCCGTTGATTGTGTCTACTTCAGTTTCCCCGCGGGCGGGTTGGGCGGTCAGTTGCAGACCGGTCGCTCGTTGGACTACCTGCCAGCGGGCAACGACAAACGCAAGTTGTGCGGCTTGTATCTCTCGCTGATGGACCGCCTGGGGCTGGAACTGCCCCAGTTCGGCGACTCCCAAGACCGCTTGGCGGGGATTTAACCGCCTGTTAGAACCTGTCCAAGAATTACGCCGTGTTTTGAACAACACCAACCCGAAGCGTGAGCGAGGACGGATGTCGCTCGACTGTCGTCCTCGCTCACGCTTC
>JAYSQC010000708.1:0-3889 GCA_043721755.1 Schlesneria sp. | reverse complement strand
GGCGCGAGCCGTCCGGTTGAAGCGAGAGCAAACTCGACAAAACCGGGCGGCTTGCGCCGCTCCGCTACTCGATCGGTTCTAAAGTGAGTGCCATTGGGCTGACGCCGCCCCGCTCGGAAACCTCTCACTTTGTGCCGCGTGAGGTCGATGTTGCTTCGCGTCCGCTCGTCCCCGGCCGCACGCACCCTACAGCTCAACGGCACTCAGCACTTCGCCGACCGATTCTCGAACGACATGGCAGAGTTCGACGACCAATTCCTCCCACATCGCGGGGGCGGGCATGAGGACGATCACGTCACCGATGTTGCGCAGGATGACGCCCCGACGACGGCAGGCGAGTGTGACTTGGTGGCCGACACGCCACTCGGGAGGAAAGGGAGTGCGGGTCTCGCGATCCTGAATCAGTTCGATGCCGACCATCGTTCCTTTCTGGCGGACTTCGGCGACGTGAGCGTTTGTTCCTCCGAGCGGGGGACGTGAGTCCCTCGGTTCCGCGAGTGGAGCCAGTTCGCGCCGCAACACGGCCTCGATTCGCAATGCGTTGCCAAGCACATCGTTCTCATCCATGAGCCGCAACGATGCGAGCGCCGCCGCGCAGGCCAGCGGATTCCCGGTGTACGTGTGACCGTGATAGAAGGTTCGCCCCGACCACGGATCGCCCAGAAAGGCGTCGTAGATTTCGTCGGTGACCAGCGTCGCAGCCAGCGGCAGATAGCCGCCCGTGAGTCCTTTCGACAGGATCAGGATGTCGGGCGAGACCTCCTCTTGCTCGCAGGCGAACAGCGTCCCCGTCCGGCCGAATCCGACTGCGATCTCGTCAGCGATCAGCGGGATGCCGTACTGCCGCGTCAGTTCGCGAACCCGCTTTAAGTAGCCCGGTGGATGAACGAGGATCCCCGCCGCCGCCTGCACGAGCGGCTCGATCACGAAGCCCGCGATGCGTCCAGCGTGCTCGGCGAGAACTCGTTCGAGTTGCGTGAACGAATCACCTTCCGAGCGGGGGGCGTGAGTCCCCCGGTTCTGCGAAGTCTGTTCGCGCACCGCAGAACCGGGGGACTCACGTCCCCCGCTCGGAAAGCGGATGGCGGGCGACGGCACGCGCAGCGCCGGAAACATCAGCGACCCAAACAAACTGTGAAACCGGTCGATCCCGCCGAGGCTGATCGTCCCGACCGTGTCACCGTGATAGGCATGATCGAGACAAACAAAGAGGTCTCGTTCCTCGGGGCCACTCGATTTTTGGCGATGGTATTGGAAGGCGATCTTCAGCGCGACTTCGACTCCCGCCGCGCCGCAGTCCGCATAGAAGACCTTGTTCAAACCGGCCGGAGTGCGCCGCACTAACTCGGCGGCCAGTTCGATGCTCGGCTCATTGGCGAGACCGAGCAATGTCGAGTGAGCGACGCGGTCGAGTTGAGCGCGAATCGCGGCGTCGATCGCGGGGACTCGATGCCCGTGGATGTTGCACCAGAGCGACGAATGTCCGTCGAGATAACGTCGTCCGTCAGCGTCCGTCAGATGAAAGCCGTCGGCCTCAACAATGATCGGCGCGGACTCGTCGCGGTACGCCGACATCGCCGTGAAGGGATGCCAGACGTGGGCGTTGTCGAGTTGTCGGAGATCACTTCTTTCTGAGCGGGGGACGTAAGTCCCCCGGTTCTTCAAACTCGCCGCGTTCTCCCCCCCCAGCTCTGCCCTGAGAGGAGGACGTGAGTCACTTGTCCTTCCGAGCGGGGGACGTAAGTCCCCCGGTTCTTCGGTATTCAAAATTGACGGCGGTTCACGCATCGAAGAACAGGGGGACTTACGTCCCCCGCTCGGAAGGAGACCGGGAAGGACACTGGGAACCGGGGGACTCACGTCCCCCGCTCGGGAAGAAGATTTGTGCCAACGTCGGATGGCCATTTCCCGCCGATCCTCGGGGACGAGCGACTCGAATTCGGAATGGACCCACAGCACGAGCGGGAATTCTTGCTCGGCCACGTAACGAATCGCGGCCTCAACATTCGGTTCATCGACAAGACGCCGGTGCGAGCCGGACTCAGTCCACCACGTCTCCGAGGCTGGAACACCCCACTGCTTGCTCAAGCAACGTGATCCGTAGCTCTTCAAGTCACCAAGAATGCGCTTCGACTCGACGGACTCGACGGCAGAAACGACCGCGTGCCAATGATTGGCCATAACGGCAACCGCATGCAACGACCAACCGCGATGCCTTGAGGTCTCATGCAACTGAGGAAGGAGTGCCTCCGCCTGCTCCTGACTGAGCCGAATTGGCGGGCACTTCAGTTGCCGACGAGACCAGTCGAGCAGTTGTGAATTCGGCGCTTGTCCGGGATGGCCGACCTGATTGTGCTCGGTATCAACAAACCCGCGAGAATCGCCCGGGAGCCAAGAACCATAGGTCGTCGTCGTGATGAGCCATGAAAGAGTCATGACGAGAGACTCCTACCGAGTCGAGCGTTCCGCGTGGGGGAGGTGAGTTCGCTATCTCTCCGAGCGGGGGACGTGAGTCCCCCGGTTCCGTGTGTTTTAAACGATCGAAGAACCGGGGGACTTACGTCCCCCGCTCGGAAAAGCGGAGGGCTTACGCCCGAGGCAAAACTACGGCAGCAGATCCTTCACCGTGTCTCGTTCCTGCTTCAGTTCGGCGACGGTCTTGTCGATCTGGCTGCGGCTGAAGTCATCGACTTGGAATCCGGAAAGGACGCGCCAGTTGCGGCCGTCGGTCGAAAGAGGCAACCCGACAACCAAGCCCGAGTCGATCCCGTAGCTGCCGTCCGAGCAGACGGCCGCGCTGAAGCACGAGCCGGCGGGTGTCGGCGTGATGATGCTCTTGATCGTGTCGAGCGCCGCGTTGGCCGCACTGGCGGCACTCGATGCACCGCGGGCCTTGATGACCGCTGCGCCACGTTGTTGAACGGTGCTGATGAAGTCGCCCTCAAGCCACGCCTGATCGGCAATGACTTCCTTGGCTGGCTTACCGTCGATCTTTGCGTTCACGAAGTCGGGGAACTGTGTGGCCGAGTGATTGCCCCAGATGGCGACGTTCGAGACCGAACCGACCGGTCGTCCCGCCTTCTGTGCCAACTGAGCCGCCGCGCGGTTCTGGTCGAGCCGCGTCATGGCGAACCACTGGTTGCGAGGCACATCCGGTGCGTGCGACATCGCGATCAGGCAGTTCGTGTTGCAAGGGTTGCCGACGACAACGACGCGCACGTCCTTGGCCGCAGCCGCTTGGATCGCCTTGCCCGTACTTGTGAAGATCGGGCCGTTGATGCGGATCAAGTCGGCTCGCTCCATCCCCTGCTTGCGCGGGATACTGCCAACGAGCACGATGAAATTGCAGTCACGGAAGCCCTCTTCCATGTGATCGCTGTCGTGCTTGACGACTCCGGCGAGGGTCGGGAACGCGCAGTCATCCAGTTCCATGTGGATGCCATCGAGTGCCGCCATGACGGGGGGAACTTCGATCAGGTGCAGCACGACGGGCCGATGCTGGCCGAAGATTTCTCCCGACGCGAGGCGGAACAGCGTGGCATAACCGATCTGACCGGCGGCTCCGGTGACGGCAACATGGATGGGGGCAGTCATGGAACAAAACTCCTTCAAATATGAGTGAAACGCGAACCGGGCCGGAGGGTAGCGTCTCCCTATTTGACCGGCAACCGACCGGATCGGGCGACGCGCGTCGCTCGATTCCCGCATGTGATTTTCGGAGCGGGGTGGCGTCAGCCCCCTGATTCTTGGGCGTTAGCCCGTTCGCTCAAGGAAGAACTAGGGGGCTGACGCCCAATGGCACTCACTTTAGAACCGATCGAGTAGCGGAGCGGCGCAAGCCGCCCGGTTTTGTCGAGTTTGCTCTCGCTTCAACCGGACGGCTCGCGCC
>JAYSQC010000707.1:0-3502 GCA_043721755.1 Schlesneria sp. | reverse complement strand
ACGCCCCGCGCGTCGTGCGGCAAAACTACTTTTCACGTCGCTGGACGCGCGGGGCGTTGCCCACGCGGTGAAACGACGCGGCGTAGCCGCAGCCAAAGTCGCCTTCATCGCTCCGCGTGAAGGAAGCCGAGTGCGAATCCAGCATCAATGAGCATGATCAGCGTCCACTCCCATCGGCTTTCTTCACGCGGAGCGATGAAGGCGACTTGTTGAAGACGGAAACGCGCGCAGGGCGACCAGAATCTCAGACCGAGTAGTACGACGCTGCGTCAATTTCGACCGCATGAGGTATATCCCCGGCTTCCGTCGAGGAGCGATCGCGTCGTCGGTCACTCTTTGTTGCAAGCGGCCCACGTTAGGCGCGGTTTGCGAGTCGCGTTCACTTCTTCCGGGCGGCTGACCGGAGTCGAATGCGGAGCCGTGTGCAAGAGGTCGGCGTCCTCGGTCACGATCTTGTGAATGGCGTCCGAGAAGGCGTCGAGCGTGGCTTTCGATTCGGTTTCGGTCGGCTCGAACATCATCGCGTGCGGGACCACGAGTGGGAAATAGACCGTCGGCGGATGGAAGCCGTAGTCGAGTAGCCGCTTGGCAATGTCCATCGCGGTGATGCCGCGTCCCTTCGCGAGTCCCTCGGCGGACGCGACGAACTCGTGCAGACAGTGTTCTCCGTGCGCGGACGGCAACACGTCGGCCAGCAGCGCCTTCAGATAGTTCGCGTTGAGAATCGCTTGCTCCGCAGCTTCACGAACGCCTGCCGCTCCGAGCGTTCTCAAGTAGCAGTAGCCACGCACAAGGATGCCGACGTTGCCGAAGAATGAGCGAACGCGGCCAATCGTTTTTGAGGGAGTGGCCAACTCGAATCGCTTCTCATCGGAACCGGTGTCGCGCTGGCGGACGATCGGGGCCGGGAGATAGTCCGCCAGAAAATCGCGCACGCAGATCGGTCCCGAACCGGGACCGCCCGCGCCGTGAGGGCCGGTGAATGTCTTGTGGACGTTGTAGTGCATCATGTCGCCGCCGAAGTCGCCCGGCCGTGTGATCCCCATGATGGCGTTCATGTTCGCGCCGTCGATATAGACCAGCCCGCCGACATCATGCACCGCTTTCGCGATCTCGGCGATCTCGCGTTCAAACAGCCCGAGCGTGTTCGGGTTGGTGACCATGAAGACGGCCGTCTTGTCATCGAGGTGTTGCTTCAGTTCCTCGATATCGACGAACCCGTCGCTGCGGCCCTTCAATTCGACACAGCCAAACCCGGCCATCGCCGCACTGGCGGGATTGGTCCCGTGAGCACTCGCCGGGAAGATGACCTTCGTGCGCGCTTCGCCCTTGTCACGGAAGTAAGCCGCCGCGACAAACAGCGCCGTCAATTCACCGTGAGCACCGGCCGCCGGTTGCAGCGAGACCGCAGGCAACCCCGAGATCTCGGCCAGCATCTCCTGCATCTCGTACAACAGTTCGAGCAAGCCCTGAATGTTGCCCGCCGTCTGATGCGGATGCACATCGACGATGCCCGGCAACCGCGACAGCCGCTCGTGCCGCTTCGGGTTGTACTTCATCGTGCAACTGCCGAGCGGATAGAAGTGCGTATCGACCGACATGTTGAGCGTGGACAAATTGACAAAGTGCCGCACCACGTCCGGCTCGGCCAACTCAGGCAGCCTCGGCGGCGCAGCGGCCAGTGCCGACTCGGGCAACAAATCTTCAAGCGGCCACTCGGGCACATCGGACGCGGGCAACTCGGCCCCGCGCCGTCCGGCGTGAGACAATTCAGAAAGCAGTTGTGTGGCTTGTCGGTTTCGCATGAGAGGAAGGCCAGATTTTTTGTAGTGCGGACCCCTTGGTCCGCACGAATGAGAACGGAGTACCGGACGGACCGAGGGGTCCGTCCTACGCCAGCGCCGCAACCAGCCGGTCAATCTCGTTCTTCGTACGCGATTCGGTGACTGCCACGAGGAGGCATTGATCGCGGACTTGTTGCGGGAGCCAGTTGAGGTTCGGAAAGCGGCTGAGCATTGGGCCGATATCGATTCCGGCGGCGGCGGCTTTGCGGATCGCCACGTCGGCACCGTGTTCGTACTTCAACGCGAACTCTTTGAAGAACGGGCCGGTGAAGAGCAGTTCGCAGCCTTCGATCTGCTTCAGTCGGTCGGCGGCGTAGTGGGCTTTGCGGCAGCTTAGTTCGGCGACTTCTTTCAAGCCGCGTGGACCGAGCAGCGACAGATAGACCGTCGCACGCAGGGCCAGCAAGCCCTGATTCGTGCAGATGTTGCTCATCGCTCCCGCACGGCGGATGTGTTGTTCGCGCGCTTGCAGGTTGAGGAAGAAGCAGCGTTGGCCGTGGCGATCGACCGTCTGGCCGATCAACCGGCCCGGCATCTTGCGAACCAGTTCCTTGCGACACGCGAGGATGCCGAGATACGGCCCGCCAAACTGGAGCGGGATGCCGAGTCCCTGTCCTTCCGCCACGGCGATGTCCGCGCCGAGTTCGCCCGGTCGTTTGAGCAGCCCGACGCTGATCGGATCGAATGAGTGGATCAACAGCGCACCTTGTTGATGAGCGGCAGCGGCGATCTGCTCGACATCCTCCAGCCCACCGAAGAAGTTCGGGTGCTGAATGACCACGCACGCGGTCGTCTCGTCGATGGACGGCCCCAACTCCGCAACGCCGACCTGGCCATTGGGTGTTGGCAGGACGAAGACCTCGGTCGGCTGATCGGCCAGATAAGTCGTGACGCTCTGCGTGGCTTCCGGATTCACGGAACCCGCGACGACCACGCGGCCCGTTCTACCGGTGCAACGCATCGCCATGAGGACCGCCTCGGCAACGCCGCTCCCGCCGTCGTACAGACTCGCGTTGGCAACATCGAGTCCGCTCAACTCGGCGATCAGCGACTGGAACTCGAAGAAGGCTTGCAACGTCCCTTGACTCGCCTCGGCCTGATACGGCGTATAAGCCGTGTAAAACTCGCCGCGTCCCGTGACTTCATCCACGACGCTCGGGATGTAGTGGTCGTAGGCTCCGCCCCCCATAAAGCAGGCGCGCGAGGCCGCCCCGACATTGCGAGCAGCCAACTCGCGCAGATGCCGCTCCAACTCCAACTCGGTCAGCGCGGGAGGCATCCGCAGCGGTCGATCGAGTTGGAGTTGAGAGGGAATCTGGTCGAGCAGCGTCGCCAGCGAATCGACTCCGATTCGGTCGAGCATCTGCTGTTGTTCATCAGGCGTCGTGAAGAGATAGGACATGTGGAATGCCTCGATAAGAGAAGCCAAACGGGAGCAGCGAGGACCGTATGGCGAGCGGCAAGAAAAAGCTGACCCACTGAACCGCGCCCAGTGACCGGACGCTTCGGAGCGTCCGAGTCACTTCCGGGTCAGGTAACTCCTGCAGCTCGCCTAACAGCTTGTAGAAAATCATCTGTAGGGTGGGACCAGCGGCGCTTCGCCGCGCCGGCCCACCAAGAAAAGTCTCTGTGTTTGATGGTGGGCCGGCGCGGCGAAG
>JAYSQC010000706.1:0-10172 GCA_043721755.1 Schlesneria sp. | reverse complement strand
GTTTAACCGCGTGGGCAACGCCCCGCGCGTCGAGCGATGTGGGACGCTGTTTTGCCATCGACGCGCGGGGCGTTGCCCACGCGGTTAAACGACTCAGTTTCGGCCGCGCGAAGTATAATCGGTGTCCCCATTGGGAAGGGCCTCGACCCCATCCAGACAAGCTGGATGGGGTCGAAAACCAACACCTGCAATCCGGTAGGGGCAGCCAACTTGCAAACGTCTCATTCTTGGCCGCGAGAGGTATCACCCGATTGATCTTCGTCTCTCGCACGGATCAATGGCACGATTTCTTCGGCAACAAAGACCCGATGCACACAGCCGAAGTGATCGCCAGGATTGAACTGGCTGAGCATTCGCCACTGCCAGGGCCGCTGAATCAGTCCGCCGCTTTTCACGAGTTCATCGGTGGTGCGACCGCGAAAACCGCAGGCTCCCGCAGCGCGAACGTGTTGGCCATCCATCGTTCCCAACAGCGTGGTGCCGAAGACGAGGAAGAACCAGTCGAGTTGTGAGTGATAGTTCCAAATGCCTCGTATGACTCGGTCTGCTGCCGGACGAATATCGAACGTGGGGGAGACTGCGGCGGCGAGGAGGACGATCCCGGTCACCTGCCGTTCCTCCGGCAAAGCGGCGGCTGTCAGCAATGCCATCCCGCCACCACCGGAATGTCCCACGAGCCAGACCGGGCGGCCGGGGTATTGGTTTTGGTAGTCGTGGATTCGGGTGGCCAGTTCGCTTGCGACGCGGTTGTTGCGCGTCCAACCTCGCAAATGGTAGAGGTACATGAACTTCTTGCCCGTCGTCCAATCGACGATATCGACCGCATGTTCGACACCACCGTCGATCAGTCCACACAGGATGCTGACGTTGAGAAAGCTGTGGCCTTCAATTCCGGTCAGAACGAGAATCAAACCTTTGTCGAGTCGTTCGGGTTCGAGTCGGCGGATCAGCCGCCCAAAGCAGAACCAGCCCAATGGCGTGAGCAGAAACGTGAGCCAGCAGGCGAACCCGCGCCACAATCGAGTCCCGCGCGAAACCGCTGGTTCGGGAAGTGGCTCGTTGCGGACAGGAGTTGGTTCGCTCATTGGAGTGCGGGCAGCGGCTGAAGGGGGAAGTGTGGGCTGACACGAAGTCGAGCCGACACCAACCCGAAGCGTGAGCGAGGAGTGTAGATGCGTGCGAGAAACGGTGTTAGCAGCTCACTCCTCGCTCACGCTTCGGGTTGGTGTCAGCCACGACAAATCAGCGCTGCGGTTCGAGCGGAGTCACGGGCTGAACTACCGTCCCATGCGGATGCTCGTGATCTTCCGTGGCGTTGGGATCGACCGGACCTTGCAGCATCAAGGGGACTCGCAGTTCGGCGACATTCTTGTCCGTCGTTTGAATGCGGAGCAGAACTTGGTTGCGTCCGGGCGGGAGATCGCCTCGCACCGTGACCTTGATCGTTTGTTGCCAGACTCCTTCAGGTGTCACATGGCGCTCACCGATGTCGGTCGAAACGAGGTCCGACGTGGCCTGCACGTCCGTGATCTCGAACGGCGTCTTGCGACCGTCGGCCACGGTGAAGGTTTGATCGGTTGGGCCGCTCCCTTCGGGATGAAACACCATCAGCGCGGGGGGCGTTACCGTCATCTGACGTTCGGGAATTTCGAGCTTAAAGGTCAGTCGAACCTGTCGTGGCTCGGGATCGTTGTACGTGACATCCGCGAACAGTTCCTTGCGCCCGGAGGACTCGTTGGCAGGCATGACGCGCAGCACGAGGCGACCGTCTTCACCTGGCTCGAACCGTTTCTTGTCGAGTCGCGGGACGAGGCAACTGCAACTCGGAGCGACCTCAAGATTCTCGACGACTGCGCGGCCGCGATTGACGAAGACGAACGTTCCTCGCGCCTCTCCCGTCGGCTGGATCGGACCAAGATCGACGGCGTACTGACGAAACGTGAGTGCCGGTCGATTGGGAACAGTGATCGACAGCGGAGCCGGAGCGGCTCCCGAATGAACGACGACCGACCATGCCACAGGCAGGGTCGCGAAGGTCCATGCCGCCAGTTTGACGGATGTTTTGCAGGTCCACGACACGGCTCACACTCCCTTGTTGTCAGCGATCGGCCGCCCACTTCAGTTCGTCCAGCTCGGCCTGCAATTTTTCGAGCTGCTCCTTCTTTTCGTCGTGTCGCCGTTCAGCGAGACGAGTCAAATTCTTAATGATCGTGGTCAACCGCTCGGCCTCGGAACGCTGTCCGGCTTTCTCCAAATCACTAGCCAGAGTACGTAGATCTTGAATGGTGTGACCGAGGGAAGGGGCTGATGCGGCGGTCGCGGTTGGCGTGGCATTCAAGACCTCGCGGAGCACCGACGGTGAAACCCGTACCGACCGCGGCTTCTGTTCTTGAGCGACCAGATAGCCGACTCCCGCAAGCATCAATACGGCCACTGCGATCCCTCGTCCCGCCATGATCTGTTCCTTGATTGCTCTCACGCCGAGGTGTCAGGCCCCGATGTTTCGATTCATCGGGAACTCACCATCGGAAGCGAACCGTTGGTTTCCTGCAAAGCGGCGGGCTTGTAGCAGCGGTTGCTTTACTCCGTCAACGCGAGTTGTCCGACGGAGACGCGCGCTGTCCGGCCCTCAAAGTCAGCCCGACGCGCAAGCGAGGGCTTCGCGGATTTACTTCGCGCGGTCGTAGATGGGACATCTGAGCGGGGCGGCGTCAGCCCCCTGTTTCTTGAGTGTCAGCCCGTTTGCAAAGAACAGGGGGCTGACGCCACCCCGCTCAGAAATGCCTCACTCTTGGCTGCGTGAGGTGTATCAGCACGAAGCCCTCGCTTGCGCGTCGGGCTAGTCAATCACGGTGCGCGATCCGTGACCTGCGTTGACGCCATTCGGCGCGGCTCACATCAGGCCCTGTTGCTTGCGGCGAAGGATGCTGAAGAGGTTGCGGTAGGGGCGTGCGGGCGTCTCGGTCTCGTTGGGGGCCGGCTTCGCTTGCATGCGGGCTTCAGTGGCAGGGCGATCACAGACGGTGACGACCGAGTCTGCGGCTGAGTCTGCGTAAGACACGGTTGAGTCTGACACGCTTTGTTTGGCGGTCAGCAAGGACCGAAGTTGGGCCACGGAGGAATGCGGGCGTAATGGCAAACCCATCGTTTGCTGAAGCTCCTGCACCAACTCGCAGACTTCCGCTCCCAAGACTTCTTCGAGCGTCTCGGCGTCCATCGAAGCTTGATCATCGTCGTCGCGACGGGCGCGTGAAGTGTCGTCACAGAACTCGGCAACGGCACCGTCTCGCAGCAGGTTCGAGTCCCACGCGATCTCGTCCGCCACTTGAGGCAACCGTTCGTGCAGCCGTGCGCAGGCGGCACGAAAGTCGATGTCTGTTTCCGTGGCGTTGGAATCTTGATCGACGGGTTCAGTCATGACCGATTCGATCGCGGTGGCATGAATCTCATCAAGGACGTGAATCACATCGGCCGAATCGGTCGTCGCACCGACTTCGACGGTCGTCCGATTTTGAGTCGCCTCGAAGTGGATGGTTGCGTCGCTCACTGTGCTTGTGAGTTCCGTGAGCGTTGGCGCGACGAATTGTGACACGAGGGGCGCAGCTTCTGATTCCAGCGTGGGGACCGGCTCGGCATCGACCGGTTCCAGTCCGGCATCAATCGCGGCGTAACGGTCCAGCACGAGTTCTTCGGTGAAGCCGCTCTGCTTTGGAGGCCGAGCCGCCAAGATCGTGATTCCCGCGAGCGGATCAATGCACACCGGCTCCGTTGTTGCCAGCTCCGTCCCACCGCGATTGGCGGCGTGTGTTATGAACGCGTCGCTGTCAGTCTCTTCCACGTCCTGACTGAACTGGCGAGCGTGGAATGTTTCATCGACGAACCGGTCGTCGCCGGTCTCGAAGCCGAACTCGCACACGTTGGCGCTGACGTTTGCGGTGGTTTCAACGAAAGGCAGCTCTCGCTCGACATGGCTGGACTCCAGCCGTTGGTCTGGTCGAGCAATGGAACGTGAGACGGACTGCGGAAGGTCGGCACCGATCTCGATCGATTCGACATAGATACCTTCGCTCGACGAATGGTCTTCATATGAGAACTCGGCCAGCGCGACATCGGATTCGGTCGTTGTGATGTCTGCCTCGCCAGGTCCGCTGTTGCGACGCGCGGCATCGAAGGTCGCCGTCTCGTTCCAGTGGAGCGGCAACTGTCGGAGATCTTGCAACGCCTCGCGGATGATCGCGGGCGGAACCGGTTGCTGTTCGGCAACGTAAGCCAACAGCATCGCATGGTCACAGAGCTGATTGAGACAGCGCGGCACTCCATCGGCAGCACGGCTGACGAGGTCGAGGGCTTCAGCGGAGAAGACTTCCTCGGTGCGCCCGCCCGCCCAAGTGAGGCGATAGTCGATGTAGTCGAGCGACCCCGCGCGGTCCAACGTTTCCAGGCAGACATGCGCGCGAATCCGCTGATTGAGCGCCTCCATTCCCGGACGAGCCAGTGTCTCCTCCAAACCCAACTGTCCGACCAACACCAGTCGCACGAGCGGTCTCCCCTGTTCGGCGAGGTCCGACAGAATTCGCAACTCTTCCAGCAAGTCTTCCGAAAGTTGATGAGCCTCATCGCAGATCAGGACGAGTGCTTCGCGCTGCGGGCGGAGGGCGCGAATCGCGGGCATCAGTTCGAGCCGCAGTTCCTGCTCGTCTTGCTGTCGGTACGCATGGCTCAGTTCGCACAGGATCGTTTGCAGCAGCGCGCGGCGCGTCAGAAAGCTGGCATGACGCAGCAGCACTGATTCAAACGGGCTGCCGAGTTCGCTGCGCAGTCGCTCGCAGAGCAGTGTCTTGCCGGTCCCCGCTGGAGCCGACACGATCGCGATCCCCTGACCCTGTTCAATACAGACCACGATCTCATCCAGAGCCGCCTGCATCGAACCCGATGCCAGAAAGCACTGCGGATCGGGAGTCGCCGCAAACGGACGCCGCTTCAGGCCGAAGAACGATTCATACATGAGAAGACTTCCCCATCAGTTCACAAATTTGGCGGCGCACTCACGGACACCGTACGCCCTGTCCACAGCACTCGCATCGGCAATCGTTCACGGCGACGGTTGCACTCACTGAATGCCGAGTGAAAACTAGGCTTTGTTTTGAAACTCACCCCACCGGGCTGGCCCCGGTGGAATCAGGTCTTTGCACTACTCGGCATCACCGAAATGAGGGAGTAGTGCAGAAACCCGTAAACCACCCCGACAAGCGGGGTGGGGTTTCAAAACAGAGCCTAGCGTCCGTCCCGCACGGACACCTGCTTGGGGAGACTGATCGAACTGGTACGGTGAGAGACTTGAATACAACCGCTACGTCCGACAAAGCGCCCGCGACCGTCAACGATGCGGGGCGAGTTGGCTGACCTTGCCGGTCAGGCAAAAAGTAGGACGGACGCCTCGTCCGTCCGAATTGCTGTACCGCTCGCGGGCAGAAGTGACACATTTGCAACTGTGTGTCAGCCTGACTTCTGTGGTGCATTCGCTCCGCGAATGCCAGGCATTCGCGGAGCGAATGCACCACAGAAGAAGCCACCACGAACAACCGAGTCTCTCATCAAGGACCGCGCGAGATGTAAGGCGAGCGGCAGGAAATAGCTTGCTCCAAAGTAGACGCGTCACTCCGTGACTCGAAGGTTCCGGCCACGGAGTGACCGGTCTACTTTCTCTTGCCGGTCGCCTAACCCGGATGATTCACCACGAAATACGCGAAAGTAAAGCAGAGACGAGAGTTCTGGTCTCAAGTGACCACAACAGCGCGACACACGATGTCTGGAGATGCTCTGATCGCAACTTTCTTCACTTTCGTGTCTTTCGAGTATTTCGTGGTTCCTCATGAATCATCCGGGCAAACTGGCCGGACGGACGGGGCGTCCATCCTACGGGGCGATCTACCTCACCCGTTTGCATCGCTGCGAGCGGCCGACTCGAAGTCGCTCAGTTTTTGGAGCAACTCGTCGCGGATTGCCGTCAGGCGAGTGCCATCCTGAATCTTGCGGCCCGCGTTGTCGGTGACGAAGAAGATGTCGAGAACCTGATCGAAGTGGGTCGCGATCTTGGCCTGCACGACGCTCAGTTCGAGTTCGTAGACCGCACGCGTCATCGCGTAGAGCAAGCCCGGTCGGTCGTGGGCGAAGACATCGAGGACCGTGTAGCGGTCGGACGATTCATTGTCGATGACGACTCGCAGCGGCAGGTCTGAGACTGGTCCCGACGTGGCCTTCACCGCGAACCGACCTCGCGATTTGAGCAGTGTCTCGACATCGGTCTCACCACGCAGCACGCGGCGAATCACCGTCGCCACTTCCTCGATTCGGAAGTCGGGGATCGCTCCGGCGTGATCGTCATCGCGCACCCGCCACGCATCGACAATGACGCCGTCCTGCATCGTGCAGATTGAGGCCGTGAGAATCTCCAACCGCTTCGCCGAGAGCGCGCCCGAGACTTTGTGAAAACATCCGGCGGCGAGGTCTTCGTGCAGGATGACTCGATACTCGACGGTCTTGTTTTCGGCGTCGTATTGCGCTTCGACGTGAATCTCGTCGGGACGCCGTGCCCGGACGACTCGCAAGTCGGCGGCAATGCGTTCAGACGAAGTCTCCAACAAATAGTGGGCCGGGCAAAGCTGGAGTCTGCGTGACAACTCGGCGGACTCGTGAGAGGGCGTATCGTCGTCCCGCTTTCCACTCGTGGCCGGGCACAGATGCCCGATGACTTCCTGCTCGATCTGCTGGAGTCGCGTCGCTTCATCGAACATGTGGCTCTTGCCGCTGAGCCACAGCATTGTGCGGTCATAGAGCGTGGTCGTGAGTTCGGCCTTCCAATGGTTCCACGTCCCCGGCCCGACCGCCGAGATGTCGGCGGCCGTCAGTACGAAGAGCATCCGCATCGCATCGGCGCTGCCCACGTCGTGGCTGAATTTGAGCAGGATGGCCCGGTCGCCAATGTCGCGTCGCAGGGCGAGATCCGCCATCTGCAAGTGGCGATGCACGAGCATCATGACCAACTCGCGCTGATGGTCTGGCAGGCCAAGTCGCAACGCGGCGGCGTGAGCCAACCGGCGACCCACTTCACTGTGATCCTCTTCAAATCCCTTGCCCGCATCGTGCAGCAACAGCGCCAGGTGCAGCAACTCTTTGTGATGAATCTCACGGTAAGCCTGTCCGAGCGGGCCTTCGTCTGCCGCGAATCCCTCGGCCGCTTCGATCGCCCGCAACGTGTGTTCATCGACCGTGAAGTGGTGGTACTGATTGAATTGCAACAGGCAGCGAATGTGTCCCCAACAGGGCAGCACCGCCTCCATCACGCCGGTGTCGTGCAGATCGCGCAGCGCTTGTCCGAGCGTGCCGGAGTTCTTTAACAGCGCGAGGAACAACTGCGATGCCTCGGCCGAGAGTTGTCCCGGCGGTTGCAGTTGCTGCGTCCGAATGAACTCCAACAGAGCCGGAGCGACTCGCACACGGCAACGAACCGCCGTGAGGAACAGCTTCAAGACCCCTTCCAGTGAACCGCACACCGCTGGGCGATGCCGTCGCGGAACATCGAGTGTTTCGCGGCCAACGTGATAAATGTCGTCAATGCGATAGGCCGTGAGGTACTGCATCAATTGCTCAGCCCATGGTGCGGATTGCGTATTCGCGACGAACCGCCGCGCGATGGAAGCCACGGCCGTGCTGTGCTGAAAGTATTCCTGCATGAACCGTTCCACGGGAGCCTGTCCGGCAAGTGGCTCGATCTGGCGTTCGCGCGAAATTCGCAACTGATCGTCGCGCGAGAGCACGTCCTGTTCTTTGTCTGCCGAGAGATGCAAGTTGATCCGCAACGAGGTCAAGAATTCGTGAGCGTGCAGCAACCGCCGCGAGTCCTCCTTATTCAATGCCCCGTGCAATCGAAGCGAGTCGAGATCGCCGGTCCCGTGTGTGGCGAAGCCAACCCAACGGATCAAATGCAGATCGCGGAGCGCTCCCAGCGACCGCTTCACGTCGGGTTCGAGCTGTTGTGTCGTCGTCGATTGCTCGGCTCGCTCCGTGTCTCGTGCGGTCACGGCTTCGGCAATGAACTGCCTCGCCCGCGATTTCACCGAGCGCTGAAATTGGGCGACAAGTTGCTCGCCCAGCGAGGCGACGCCCCACAACGGTCGCACGTCTACAAGCGAGGTCGCGAACTTCGGGTCCTGCTTCGACCAGCGGATGGAATCCGAAACAGTTCTCACGCTGGCACCGAGCGACAATCCCGAATCCCACAGATCGCGTTTGACCTGACCCGTGAAGGAATCGAATTGTTCCGCGATGGCGGGCGTCGAAAGGAACAGCAGGTCGAGGTCCGAGTGCGGGCAAAGCTCGCCGCGTCCCGTTCCACCGACTGCGAGCAACCCCGACTGCGATTCAATCAACGCGCGAAGGAATGGTTCGAGTTTGTTCAGCGCTTCCGTCAGCACCCAGACGACGAATTCGTCAAACAATTCGGACTGATAACCCGAGGTCTGCGCGCCGGTCGCTCCTTGCTCAAACCGCTTCCGAACGAGTTCGCGGATCACATTGAGTCGGGTCTTATAGATGGCGATACGAGCCGCTCTCGCCTCCAACTCGGGAGTCTGATGCAGCGCGGCTATTGAATCGCGGGCGGGAACCTCCCCCATCGGCCTGTCCTCGTTTGTCTTCCGTGACGTGGTTTCTAAACCTTGCGCGGTCTGCGATGAGACATCCGAGCGGGGCGGCGTAAGCCCTCCGGTTCTTGGGCGTCAGCCCTTCGTTGGAAGAACCGGGGGACTTACGCCGCCCCGCTCGGAAATGTCTCACTTTGTGCCGCGTGAGGTATATGCCCTCGTCCAACGCAACAGCCCTCTCGAAAGAGGGCCGCGCGAAAATGTCCTGAAAGTGCATTTCAAAACTAGCCCGACGCGCAAGCGAGGGCATCATCGTCATCGAAGGTCCAGCCCTCGCTCGCGCGTCGGGCTAGTTTTTCTGAGTCAGAAACGGGTTTGAAATGTGTTCTCGTGTGCTGTCGATTGCACGACTCCGCGATCAGATCGCTTCGGGGCCGGTCTCGCCGGTGCGGATGCGGATCACGTCGGCGAGACTCGACACGAAGATCTTGCCGTCGCCGATCTGACCGGTGCGAGCGACGCCGCTGATCGTCTGAATGGCCTTGGAAACTTCGTCGTCACCCACGACGACTTCGAGCTTCACCTTGGGAAGGAAGTCCACGGTGTACTCGGCACCACGATACGTTTCCTTGTGACCGCGCTGGCGGCCGAAACCGCGTACCTCGGTCACGGTCATGCCTTGAATGCCCGCTTGAGTCAACGCGTTCTTCACATCTTCGAGCTTGTAATGTCGGATGACGGCTTCCACTTTTTTCACGGCGGCGTCCTTGATTGGAGGGAGAAAGAGACTTTGTTCTGAAAACGATAGCGATTGACATTGAGCTTCGCAGCGAATGACCGGCGGGAGACACCAACCCGAAGCGTAAGCGAGGAACCGACAAGCACGAGGAAGGAAGTCGAACAGAGCCAGCCCTCGCCCTCGCTGCGGGTGGGTGTCGTCTGCAAACTTTCCGGCAATTGCGTCAGATGGCTTCCGCGCCACTTTCGCCAGTTCGGATCCGGACGATCTCATCGAGATCGGTCACGAAAATTTTGCCGTCGCCGATCTGACCGGTTCGAGCCGTGCGAACGATGGCTTCGACGACCGTCTTAACTTGGTCTTCGGCAACCACGACTTCCATCTTCACCTTGGGCAGGAAGTCCACCGTGTACTCGGCACCACGGTACTGCTCCTTCTGGCCCTTCTGCCGCCCGAAACCGCGCACTTCGGTGACAGTCATCCCTTGCACGCCGACCTCCATGAGGGCGTCCTTGACCTCTTCCAGTTTGAAGTGCCGGACCACTGCTTCAATCTTTTTCACGAGTCACTCCGTCGTTGAATTGAGATTCCACCACACTGCCTGAATTGATGCCGTCATCGAAAATGATGCCGGGTTGTAACGGCCTGAACTCGCAAGACCAACGCCACCTTGCTCGACGTGTTATACCGTTCGCGGGTGAGGATGGCACATTTCACACTAACCCGAAGCGTAAGCGAGGACGTGCTTTGCATCCTCGCTTACGCTTCGGGTTAGTGTCAGCTTCTCCCGC
>JAYSQC010000705.1:0-2231 GCA_043721755.1 Schlesneria sp. | reverse complement strand
CCCGCAGCGTAAGCGAGGGAAACAAAGGGAAACGCCTCTTGTCATCGCCCTCGCTTACGCTGCGGGTTAGTAAAGTAAGTGCCATTGGGCTAGCGCCCTCCGGCTCATCACTCAACTCGACAACGAGGTCGCGATCCAGCGCCGCGTACTCGTCGCGTCCGTCGAGCAGCAAGTCGTCCTGTTCATCGCGTCCGTTCAGCAAGTGCGAGGGCGAGTACCACTTCGTCCCCGCCGCGCCCTTCGCGCGCAGTTGAGCCGACCATTCACGAACTCCGTCGAGCGAATGTCCCACTGGAAAACGGTAGACGCTGCGACCGTAGTCGTTCGGCAACCGCTGCGTGTCGCTGAGTAAAATCCGCTTCTCTTGCCGGGCTTCCAGTGGAAACACACGCATCTGAAACGTGCTGCCATCGACCCATTCGAGCAACGCCGGATCGCGCTTCGTGTGCCGGATTTGCTCGAACACGTTGCGGCCGTAGTCCCGCTCGACCATGCCCCCTTCCATCAGCTTGCCGTTCACGTACATCGCCAGTCGTGACCGCGACGCATCGGCCGGAAGCGGGAAGCGGAACGTACCCTCAAGCTGCTGCCAAGTGTGATTGAAGTACGTCTGGTCGATCGTCGTTCGAGCGAAGCCGTCTTCAATGTGAACATCGACGTGAAACTTTCGCAGCGACAGTTTCATCTCCTGCCCCTGCGGATCGACGACGGTGACGGTCCCGCCCGCATGTTCGCTCGTCGGCACCACGATCGAACCCGCCGCCGCCATCAAGTCCTTGATCCACTTGACGACATACGCCGACCTCTTCGCCGGTCGTCGCTCCGCCGACTTCGATTCGGTCAGATTGGCGATCAACTCCTGTCCGGCTGTGATCGCGTCCTCAACGCCACTCACGCGCACCGTCCCCTGCGTGACGACCACGTTGGTCGCCCGATCGTGAGCCTTCACGACGAACTTCGTCCCCAGCGCCGTGACGGTGCGCTGCGGTGTCTCGACCACGAACCGCTCGGCATTGTTCGCGGGGACGACCTCGACGAACACTTCCCCCGCCAGCAGCTTCACACGGCGATCACTGATGACGGTGACTTGCGACTGTTCGTTGATCGACAAGACCGAGCCATCGGGCAACGTCACGCGACGCTTCTGACGCGGGCCGGTCGTCAGTGTGTCACCTAGCTTCACACGCGACGACGACGTGAGTGGTGTGTTCGGCGCGGCCGAACCGGCTTGAGAGTCAGCCCGAGAATTGGAACGCTCTCTGTCAGTACCGACCGCACGGTGTGAAGCTTGGTCGCTCGATGAGATCAACTCACCCGGCAACAGCACCGACGTGGAACGGTCTCGCCCCACCAACGGCGTGGGATCACCCACGTCCGCTCGTTGAAAGACCAATCCGATCGCCAGTAACGCCGCCGCGCAGGCCGTGACAATTCCGAGTTGCTTCATCGGTCGAATCGGTTGAGGCGCGAGGCCCCTTCGCACCAATACGCGGCTCGTGTGTTGTTCCGCATTCGTCTTTGGCCGAGCGTGCGAGTCGCGTCCCGCAATCGATCCTGTGACAGCCGCCGCCATCGAACCGCGCACCCGCCGCATGATCCGCTCGAACGCGGCGTCACTCAGCGGTTCCGCAGGGACGGCATCCAAAGCGGCGGCAATGTCTGCGTCGGATTCCGGTTGATCCAGTTCACGCAGCGCGAGGGCAATCCGGTTTCGGAAGAGGTCGTCGGCTGATGGGTCGCGGTTGGTGTGGTCGGTCATGGCACCGTTCCTGAAAGTGATCGCGCGTGTCAATGGCACGCGGTAGTGAGTGGGATCGGACTGATCCGGCTGATGAAATTCCTGCGACTGTTCGCACCGAAACCGAACCGGTCCCGTGGTACCCGCTGGGGGTCAGGCACCGCAGACTTCCAGCAGTTCGATCTCGCGCCGCAGCCGTTCCAGCGCCCGGCGGCGATAGACCCGCACGGTCGATTGCGGGATGCCCAGCTCCTGTGCCAGATCGTGACTCGCGACGAGGCCGTCGCGGGACTCCGCATCGGCCAGCACGATCCGTCGTTGCTTCTCGGGCAGCAGCGCGAGCAATTGTTCGGGCGGAATGCGGAGCCTTGGGAATCGACTGTGATGTTTCAGTTTCATCCGTGCCCCGGCTTTGCCATCCGTGCGACCTGGAACGCCACGGATTCACGAGGCTCCGGCTCGGTTTGGGGATCAGGCTTGGTAGCACGGATGG
>JAYSQC010000704.1:0-2981 GCA_043721755.1 Schlesneria sp. | reverse complement strand
AAGCCTCCGCTCCAAAAGAAAGCAAGCCGGCTGGAACGACACCTACCTCGAATCGCTCCTCGCTCAAATTACCGACAAATAAGATGCGGAGGCCCTGGGGCCGAAGGACAGGGCCTCCGCATCTCATTTACCTTGTTTTCACCGGCAGTTTTCGCACGTCACATGAATCGGTGTGCCAGTTTTGAGTGGCCTATAACTCAATTACTCAGCAAAACAGGCACATTTAGATGCGGAGGCCCTGGTATTGGAACCGCATCGGCAAACAGTGTTACCAAGAGGCTGATTCGATGCTCCTGCTGTTTGACTGCGGTGGAAGCAACGCGGCCCGCAAATCTGTTTTCAAGTACGACTTGCAGGCCGTGGCAAACAGCATCGGGAGGACCATTCAGGTGGCTCACGATCCCAGCTACTGTTCAAAATACAATTTCATCGAACGACGCTTCTTTCCGCATCTGAGCCGGGCGTGTACCGGCATGCTGTTCGAGACACTTGACACAGTCACTGAGTTGATGCGAAAGGCAATCACATCAACCGGACTGCGAACCACCGTCAATGTCATCCGCCGAATGTATGAATCCGGCAGAAATGCCACCAACGAGATGAAAGCCTTCGTTCGCTCGACGGTCAACTTCGCCGATGTTCTGCCAAATTGGAACTACACGATCACGCCTCAAATCAGACAGTAAATTCTCGAACGATCCCAAGCGATAAGTCCGCCTTGGCAGAGCAGCTCTTACAACACGCAAAAAATGACGGTGACGATGCGGTCGCTCAGTACGTCCTCTTCGACGCGGACCGCACGCTGGCGGTCGACGCGGACGAATTCCAACTCACCTTCAACGTGATCGACGAACTGGTCGCGCGATTCGAGTTGGACAAGTATGAATTGAAGGCCGCCGCGCTGACGACCGGCTCAAAGGAACTGCGGTCTGTGATTGCGCAGCGGGGATTCTGTGAACTGATTGTGGAATCGGTCGATGCCGCAGCCCGTGAAGAGCAGTTTGGCGCCGCCGCGAAACTGGTCCCGCTGCTGTCGGTATCGGCTTCCAAGATCAAGGATGCCTCGGTGCGCAAAGAGTTCCTCACGCGTCATTCCGAGCTGAAGCAACTTCAAGCCCAGTGGGCGGCGATCGCGAAAGCCAAGTCCGCGTTGGAAAAGACTCCCGACGACGCAGTGGCGAACGGAACCTACGGCCGATACCTCTGCTTGCTCGCGGGCAACTGGGAGAAAGGGTTGCCGCTCCTCGCGAAGGGAGCGGACTCAACGCTGTCCAAGGCCGCGCAGCAGGAACTCAAGGAACAGGCCACACCCGAAGAGCGACTCAGTCTTGCCGACACTTGGTGGACCGTCGGGCAGTCCGAGTCGGGAATCACAAAGCAGAACCTGCTGCTGCGAGCGAAGGCCAACTATGAGAAAGCGACCAACGAGTTGAAGGGTCTGTCGCGCACCAAGGCCGACCAGCGCGTCGATGTGATCACCAAGCTCTATCCCAACGAAGTGCAGCGTCAGGTTCAGAACGCGCGCGGCAAAACGTTCGGAGAACTGAGACCAGGTGGCCTGTCGGGAGAGAAACCCAAACAGACCGACAAGCCAACCTCGAAACCGATGAACGGAAAAGGCGTTCTCGCCTTCGGAAAATTGGACCGCGAAGTGGCTCAGTCGCTGCTGAGTATCGACGGTCGTGTCACCGTCGGGATCAAATCGACCGAAACCGACAACCTGAGGATTGTGTCCAAGACGACTCCTCTTCCTGACGCACCCTTCGCACTGACCTACCTCATCGTGCATTCGCAGGCGACCCGCACGGATGCTCTCGGCAAGGACGATTACTTCAAGATTGCCAAGCTCAGCAATCTGCAAACCCTGCATTTCAACCTCAACGGGAAGCCGCTCTGGGACGACTTCAGGTCAGCGGGTTCGATTGTCGAGCTATCGCTCTCCGGGCCGAACGCGACCGACTCGGCCATCGCGGCGCTCACCAAGCCACTCCGATTGAGATCGCTGGAGCTGGGAAGCACGTCGATCACCGATGCTTCGCTGGGCCAGATCGCATCGTTCCCGGCTCTCGAAACCTTGGGAGTGAGCCGCACGCGCGTCACCGGCGATGGGCTGAAACTGCTCGCAAAGTCTCCGGTGAAACAATTGCGGGCGGAAAGCCTCGGCCTGAAGGACTCGGACATCGAATCCCTGTCCGCGCTGACACGCTTGGAAGAGTTGACTCTGTCGGACGACACCCTCACCGGTGAAGGTGTCCGAAGCTTCAAAGGCCGCGGATCGTTGAGATTCCTCAACCTGAAGAGCGCAAAGCTGAGTCCTCTCGGAGTGCAGCGGATCGCCGAAGTCTCAACTCTCGCGTCACTCTCTCTGCGCGAGGTTGAGTTCGATGAAGTTCTGTTTAAGTCACTGTGCGGACAAGGTCGGATTGAGACATTCAACCTCGTCGATTGCACGATCCCTGAAGCGGCGCTCCGCCACTTGGCCGCGACCCCGGCCTTGAAGAGCGTGAACTTGCGCGGAGCCAAGATCACCGGTTCGGGGTTCAGGGGGATCGCTCCGCTGTTGTCCGTGACCAACGTCTTACTCGGCAAGACGGAAGTCGATGATGCCGGGCTGGCTCACGTCGTGCGGGCATTTCCAAACGTGACCACACTGTACCTCGATGAAACGGCGATCACGGACGCGGGTATGAAGCACCTGCGATCCTTGGCACGCCTCGACAACCTTGTCATCGGCCGCACGCGCGTGACCGCCAAAGGCCTGACCGAATTGGCCTCGCTTCCCAAGCTGAGGTTTCTGGGGCTTCCGAAAACCGTCACGGCCGCCGAGGCAAAGACGATCGTGCCTCAGTGTTCGGGATTTTCGTCCTACTAAGGAACAGGCACGCAATAACTTCCCGAAGTGAAGCGCTAGCCCAATGGCACTCACTTTGCCCGCAAAGTAGCAGGCACATTCCATGTGCCGTCCGCAAAACGCCGGTTAC
>JAYSQC010000703.1:0-1581 GCA_043721755.1 Schlesneria sp. | reverse complement strand
CGAAAGTGAAGAGAGTTGCGATCAGAGCATCTCAAGACATTGCGCGTCGTTCCTTGGCGGTCACTGGGGAACAGAACTCTCGTCTCTTCTTCCCTTTCGTGTTTTTCGTATTACTCACGTTTTGTTTCTTCGCGGGGCGCGCAGATTTTAGACGGCGAGTTTGGTGATGGGGTGGGAATTTTCGAGCGTGAGCTCGTTCGGCTGAATTTCGGAGCGGGGTGGCGTCAGCCCGTCCGACATGTCCACGAAGAGCCAGGGGGCTGACGCCACCCCGCTCCGAAAACAATCAGAGGGCTAACGCCCAAGAGCCACACTTGGGTTGCGGCTGAACGAAGTGAAGCCGCGCCGTGCTCTCCCGTGTTCCCCGTGGTTTTTCTCCGGAAGGCAAGGAACCACGGGGAACACGGGAGGGAGCGGGGCGATAGAGTCGCGATCACATACGTTCGTCGGCACGCGGGTCGTCGATCGCGTAAGCCTCGACCTCAAACGGGTTGTCGAGGTAGGCGTTGAAGCCGCGCAGGCCGAGCCACGCGCTGGCGAGCAGGTACGCGGGGATGAAGAGCGGTCCCCAGCGTTCGTACTGGCGGACGTGGACTCGTTCGTGACGGCGGGTCCGTGTGAGAGTCGCTTCATCACAGCCGAGGACCACGTGGCCGAGCGTGATCGCCGCGATCGGTCCCGTCCACCGATTGCCTCGGTGGAGCAACCGCGTCACCCAGCCGCCGTGAGCTTCCAACACGCCGCTCACCACGCGAGCGCGGCCACCGGTCAACAACGCGACCAGCGTCAGCAACAGTCCGATCAGCGAACCGGGTGAGGCCCAGAGATAGAGGAGCGGACGTAGACAGCGCATGCGAGCGTCCTGAGTCGAATGGCGGCAAAAACGTCTCTGTAGGATGGGCACTCTTGCCCGTCCGCTCTTCATCGCCAAAGCAGGACGGGCAAGAGTGCCCATCCTACTCACGTTTCGTTTCTTCACCGGGCGCGAAGAATTTAGAACGCTGATTGACGCTGATCTTTGCTAATTCTGATGAGTGTCGATCAGTGAAGATTAGCGTTCTTGGCTCTGGCTTCTGTTTGGTTGCGGCTGAACGAAGTGAAGCCGCGCTGTGAACTCTCGGACGTAAATAGTTGCACAGCCCCTAATCGGTGTGCCAGCCCCTACGACTTGCGATAGCCCAGCTCGGCCATCACGTCGAAGAGTTCTTCAAACGTGATGAACCGGCGGCGATGACGCAGCTTGTATTGATCGACCGCTTCGGACAGCTCGGTCACTTCGGGGCGAGTCAAGTTGGCGGACGCGCTGAATTGGCGGCGTTCCGGTCCGCCATCGCGACCGCTATCGCTCACTGCACGGCGATCCACGAACGACCGCGAATTCTGTTGTTCCAGTATCGTTTGCATTACGCTTCCTCCCGGTTTGAGTTCAGACCAAAGCAAACCTAGGTCACAAATCTCGACTTGGCAAATCGTTTTCTAGACCTCACGCGGCACAAGGTGAGAGGTTTCCGAGCGGGGCGGCGTAAGCCCCCCGGTTCTTGGGCATAAGCCCGCTTTGAAGAACCGGGGGGCTTACGCCGC
>JAYSQC010000702.1:0-3353 GCA_043721755.1 Schlesneria sp. | reverse complement strand
CGACGCGCCAGCGAGGGCAAACCGTTGTCGAAAGTGAAGCCCTCGCTGGCGCGTCGGGCTCGTGATGAACCCCTCAAGACAAAGTTGCTCGACCACTAGGGTGAGGGGTCTTCTGCTTGGCTGTGACCCCCACTTGAACCAGGCCCGTTTTTCCATCCGCAATTGAGTCGTACCGACATCACCCAAGCTGTCCGCACAAGGAGCATCCAATATGACTGAGCAAGTTTACCTGGCGATTGATCTGGGCGCAGAGAGTGGCCGCGTGATGGCGGGTCTCTTCGATGGACAGCAGGTGCGTCTCGAAGAGTTACATCGGTTTCCCAACGGACCCGTTCATGTGGCCGACACGATGCGTTGGGACTTGCTGCGGCTGTGGTCCGAAATTCAGACCGGACTTGCCAAGGCGGCCACTCGCTTCGGGCAGAGCATCGTGTCTGTCGGTGTCGATACGTGGGGCGTCGATTTCGTACTGCTTTCGAAGACGGGTGAGATGCTCGGTCAGGCTTACAACTACCGCGATCCAAGAACGCGCGGCGTGATGGAGCAGACGTTTCATCGCGTCCCCCGCGCCGAAGTCTTCGCGGAGACGGGCCTCCAGTTCATGGAGATCAATTCGCTGTACCAATTCATCGCGATGAATCAGGCCAACAAGGCGTTGGTCGCTCAGGCCGACCGGTTTCTCATGATCCCCGACTTCTTCCATTGGCTGTTGTCGGGCAGTCGCGTCGTTGAGTTCACGAACGCCACGACATCGCAGATGTTTCATCCGACGGATCGCACTTGGGCGTTCGACTTGTTGCGGAAGCTCGATCTGCCTACGCAAATGTTCGGCGATGTTGTGGGCCCTGGAACGAAGCTCGGTCGGCTGCGCGAGGATGTCGCACGGCGTGCCGGCTTGCCACGGCTGGATGTGGTCACACCACCGACGCACGACACGGCGGCCGCCGTCGTCGCGGTGCCGACCGACCGAACCGGTTCCGCGAGCTGGGCCTACATCAGCTCGGGCACTTGGTCGCTGATGGGCCTCGAACTGCCGCACGCCGTCCTGACGCAGCGTGCTCTCGAACTGAACGTCACCAACGAAGGCGGCATCGACGGCACGTATCGGCTCCTCAAAAACATCATGGGGCTGTGGCTGGTGCAAGAGTGTCGGAAGTCGTTCGAGCGAAACGGCACGGCCTATGACTACGGCTTGTTGGCGCAGGCGGCTCGCGACGCCCAGCCGTTCCGTGCGTTCGTCGATCCCGACGATCACAGCTTCCTCGCGCCCCCCGACATGCCGGAAGCGATTCGCGGCTGGTGTCGTCAGACCAATCAAGAGATTCCAGACAGCGAGGGCAGTCTCGTTCGCTGTGCCCTCGAAAGCCTCGCCCTCAAGTACCGCATGGTCCTCGGCTGGTTGGAAGAGCTGTCCGGCGAACGAACCGAAGTCATTCACATCGTTGGTGGCGGGACACAGAACGAACTGTTGAATCAGTTCACGGCCAACGCGACCGGCCGTCCCGTCGTGACAGGACCGATTGAAGCGACCGCACTCGGCAACATCCTCGTCCAAGCGAGAACCGCTGGAGCCATCGGCTCGCTCGCCCAGATTCGCGATGTCGTGCGAGCCTCCTCGACGATGAAACGCTATGAGCCTCAGAACACACTCGCGTGGGACGAAGCCTACGGCCGCTTCCTCGAACTAGTGGGCCGGGCCAAGAAGTAGATGGAGTCGTGGTGGGCAGGGAGTGTTTTTCTCGCCTCTTGATCCCGTCTCCCAAAGAACGCCCACACCGCATGCCTCGGGTGGTGCGAGAGACCTGCGGTGCGATGTGGCGTGGTGCGGAGAGAGAGAACTGGTGCGGTCGGGTGCGTTGAGGGAGACCTTGGTGCGAGAGAGTCCGTTGGGACGATGTCGCCGGTTTGTTTGTTATAGGCCGGACCCCTTGGTCCGGCCTACGTGATGCGGGGCGAGCAGTCGTCGTTGAAAACCGCGTCAATCAATACTCGCCGCGTGGGGCGAGCGGCTGGATGTCGCAAGTGTTGTCGCAGTGGTCGGCGTTGTCCTTGAACTCGGTGCCGCCCGAGTAGCCCTGATGTCCGAGGACACCCTTCTGGACAAACGTCTGGTTCATCGCCCCGAAGGCGGAACCGATGTCTTCGAGTTCGTTGTTCACGTTCAGAGCGACTTCTGACAGCCCCACGACCATCGCAAGGACGCCGACGGTCGCCACAAGCACGAGCTCAGCGGAGACAATGAAACCGGCTTCGTCGTGGATCAGGGTGTTGATGAGCTTGCTGTTGATGAACTTCGACATGGAGGGTGTCCTTTCCGAGGAACGGGTGTGAACGATTCAAGCTGTCGAGCGGCTGCAATCTGCGACCGTCTCGTGTGGTTGTCTTGTCTGCTGCGAGTGAGCCACTCGCAGCAGCGTTGATAAACAAGATGTAAAGCAGCTTGAATGCCGTTCGCGCCGTCCTCTCAAAAAAGTTGACACTCCTCGCACCACGATCGCCAGATAACTCAGTCACTCCAACGAGTTAAGCTGTTCAGAAATCTTTGCGCCCGCTGGTCGAAAGCGGCGGCACACGCGAAGCCTCACGTTGCCGAAACGCCTCACGCACTGAGCCGCTTCTCGCGCTGAACACCTTGAACTGCGTAAGTACACAGCGACTTCGGCGCGCGCTCACCACGGCGTCGCTCACGTTGCCGAAACGCCACGCGACAAGCGGCGTCTTTCCGTGCGGAGACGCGAATCGACAGTTCGATCAAAGAAACAAAAAAGTCGCTCGATCCTGTTGAGGATCGAGCGACTGGAATGAGGTTCGACGAATTCGCGTTATACCGCAAGCGGGTGAGGATGGCACATTTCACACTAACCCGAAGCGTAAGCGAGGACTGGTGTTGCCTCCTCGCTTACGCTTCGGGTTAGTGTCAGCCTCAACCGCGTGCGGTATAGCACGGATGAACCCCAGTCAAATTCCATTGGAAACGTCCCCATGATTGATGAACTTCGCTTTGCCATTTCCGAACTGCTCGAGGGGCGAGACCTCACGGCCGAGACGATGCACTCGGCGATTGGCGCGATCATGGATGGGCGCTCCACCGAGGTCGAAATCACCGCGCTGCTGACCGCGTTGCGGTGTCGCGGCGAGTCCGTTAGCGAACTGGTCGGTGCCGCGCAGGCCATGCGCGAGCGCGCGACCGCCAGTCCGTGTCGCACTTTGAATCTGCTCGATACGTGCGGGACCGGCGGCGATTCACTCCACACGTTCAACATCAGCACGGCGGCGGCGCTCGTGGCAGCGGCAGCGGGACAACCCGTCGCCAAGCATGGCAATCGGAGCGTCTCCAGCAGCACCGGCTCGGC
>JAYSQC010000701.1:0-9194 GCA_043721755.1 Schlesneria sp. | reverse complement strand
CTGGGAGCGACCGCGCCGTCCAGCCCCAAGGCCGAACTGGGGATGATCGTGGAGCCAGCACTGCGGCTCCCGCCGTCGAAAGTGCGGCCTTCAAAAACTGACGCCGAGGAAGCTGCTTCGCCTTGTTTGACATGACTACTCTCCTGAACTGAATGATCGCATGACCGGCAGGAAACCACGCACACACCCGAGACACGTCCCCGGTGTGCGGGAAGAGTACCCCTGACTGCGGCGAGGTTCCACACACCACAGGGGCAATCGCCTTGTTCGGTCTGCGAAACTTGTAAGGTGGGACCAGTGGCGCTTCGCCGCGCCGGCCCACCATGAATTCTCGACGTTTCCCGAGGGTGGGCCGGCGCTCGAAGCGAGCTTGTCCCACCCTACGTTGAAGCGGCTTCATCCCTTCAGATTCTTCACCGCGAAGCCCGTCGCATATTCCTCGGGTTTGGTTGGATCGAACTGCACGCCGTCGAAGAGCGTCTCGGGTTCCAAGCTCGCGCCGCCGTGGACGTAGCCGATTTCCTTCATCGCCTCTTCGTAGAGATCGCCGCGCATGACCTGCTTCGCGACTCCTTCGTAATCCGGGGCACCCTCGACCATCCCCCATCGGCGGAACTGGGTGAGCCACCAGACGGCGTACTTCGCCTGCGGGAAGTTGCAGTTCCGCTGACTGAAGATCATGTAGTTCGGATCGTCCTTCGTTCGACCGTCGCCATAGTCGTACTTCCCTTGCAACCGACCGAGAATCACTTCCGGCGGGCAGTTGATGTACGACGCGGCCGAGACAATCTGAGCCTGCTCGGGCCGGTTGTGCATGTCGTCGAGCCAGACACTCGCTTCGTGAAGAGCCTTCAGCACGGCCTTCACTGTCTTCGGGTTCTTTTCAGTGAACTCGGCCGTGAACGCGCAGACCTTTTCGGGGTGGTCCTTCCAGATGTCCTGAGTCGCCAGCGACGTGAAGCCGATGCCGTCCGAGATGGCCCGCGCGTTCCAAGGCTCACCCACGCAGAAGCCATCCATCTTTCCGACCTTCATGTTCGCCACCATCTGCGGCGGCGGAACGGTCGCGAGAGAGACATCGGTGTCGGGATTGATCCCGCCCGCCGCGAGGTAGTACCGCATCCACATCGCGTGAGTTCCCGGCGGAAACGTCATCGCAAATGTCATCGGTGTCCCGGCCGCTTTCGCCGCATCGACCAGCGGTTTAAGAGCCTTCGGATCGTCGGCCACCTTCCCCTTCAGATCGGCCTTCAACGTGATGGCCTGTCCGTTTCGATTCATGATCCACGGCACAACCATCGGCTTTTTGGGCGAACGGAGCAGGCCCATCGTCGAGGCGATCGGCATCCCGAGCAGCATGTGTGTCCCCTGAATGTCACCGTTCGTCAACGAGTCCCGGATGGCCGCCCAACTCGCCCCTTTGCTGATCGTCGCGTTGATGCCGTACTTCCTGAAGAGGCCCTTCTCGTACGCAATCACGAGCGGTGAGCAGTCGGTCAGCGCGATGATGCCGAACTTGAGGTCCGGCATCTCGGGCGCATCGCTCGGGGACGCGACGTGCGCGTTCGCCGGAACAGGCGTTGAGGAACTGACGGGAGCCGTGGTTGAGGTCGAGGTGCCGCACCCCGAAAGCAACCCTGAAGCAACTCCCGTTGCCGCAGTGCCCAGAAACGTGCGGCGCGTGAAGGCGGAACCACGAGGCATGATGAAACCCTTTCCGATTCGTGAGGATGCAAAACAGTCTGTTGAAGAACGTAGGGTAAGCGTCTCGCTTGCCCGTGAAAGCAGTTAAAAAAGGGGCAAGCCAGAGGCTTACCCTACGTTTTTCAACGGGCTGCTAACTCAGTGTCATTCGATGCAGGCGTTCACAACGCAACCACGATGCCAATGCCGCCTCACATCGGACGCAGAGTTTTCAGCGTGTGTCTGCAACCACTGAGAAAGGCCCGCAAACCTCGATGTTTCAACAGGCGTGCGAGTGACGAATGCGGATTCCCGAACGACAACAGAAAGCTTGGTCGCAATGTGCAATGACGTGACGGAGTCGCTGAAAGAACAGCGGAGGGTTGCCTTCAGAACAGACAGCCGTGACGCGCCCATCCAGGTGCGAACGCACAGTCCGTGACCCGCGTTGTCGCACGCGGTGAAACGACGCGACGTAGCCGCAGTCAAAGTAGCCTTCATCGCTCCGCGTGAAGGAAGCCGAGTGCGAGTCCAGCATCGATTGGCATGATCAGCGTCCACTCCCATCGGCTTCCTTCACGCGGAGCGATGAAGGCTACTTTTTGAAGACGGAGACGCGTGCAGGGCGACAAGAATCTCAGACCTAGTAGTACGACGCTTCGGCATTCCGAAGAGCTGGGTCATATTGACCGAAGGCCACGCGCGACATCGCTGACCAATGCTCAAGCAGGTCTGCCTGCGGATCGTTCACCGGCTTCAGGATCGAACGGAATCGTGAACGCAGAACTCCTGCAACACAGGCTCCGTTGTACCGTGTCCGACAGCAGTCCGAATCAGGTGAGCCGGGTGGCGTCAGCCCCCGGATTCTTGCACTCGCAAGCCAAGAATCCGGGGGCTGACGCCACCCGGCTCACCACATCTGTCGAACATGATGACCGTTGTCACTTTTGACAACGTGCTCCCATCAGCTCACGACGTTGGCATGTGGATTGCCGAACAGGCTCGTGTGGAATGCCGAAGCATCCACGGAGTCTTGATCCGCCAGCCTCATGTTCAAAGAGTTCGACATGTCGTCCATCAGCGATCTGCAATCCTCGCGTCCTGTTTCTGTCTCCGCGATGGATGCGAAGGTTTTCGATGCCGAAAACACGGCGCGGATGAGGGTCCTCTGGCTCTCGTTCACCGGGTTCACGTTGAGCTTCGCCGCGTGGCTGATGTTCGGTGTGCTGGGCATTCCGATTCAGAAAGAGTTTGGAATCTCGGACATCTCTCTCGCGTGGCTGTCGGCCGTGGCGATCCTCAATGGTGCGCTGTGGCGATTGTTCTTCGGCATGTTGACGGAACGCATGGGCGGCAAGCTCGTCTTCATCGGGATGTTGACTCTGGCCAGCCTCAGTTCGTTCCTCGTGTCGTCGGCCACCTCGTTTCCACAGTTGATGTTCTATGCGTTCTTGGTGGGGATCGGCGGCAACAGTTTTTCGGTTGGGTCGGCGTGGAATGCGGCGTGGTTTCCGCCGAAGCAGCAGGGCTTCGCGATGGGCTTGTTCGGCGCGGGCAACGTCGGTGCGTCGGTGACGAAACTGATCGGGCCGCTGTTGATCGGTCTGGTCCCCGCGACGGGTCTGCTGGGAGGGCTGGTGCCGGGCGGCTGGCGCTTCGTCCCGTTCTTGTATGGCGTCCTGCTGATGATCATGGCGGGATTGGTGCTGGTACTCGCCCCGTCACCGGACAAGACGCCGGGTGCCGGACGCAGCCTCGCCTCAATGCTCATTCCCTTGCGGCAGGTCCGCGTCTGGCGATTCGCTCTGTACTACACGGTGGTGTTCGGAGTCTACGTCGCGTTGTCGGTGTCACTGCCCAAGTACTACGTCAGCGTCTACGACCTTCCGCTCGGTCAGGCGGCTCTGCTGACGACACCCTTCATTTTTGTGTCGAGCCTGCTGCGACCGTTGGGGGGTTGGATGTCGGACAAGTTCGGGCCGCGCAAGGTGACCTATGGCGTGTTCATCGTCGGAGCGTTGGCCTCGCTGGTCCTGTTTCTGCCACTGGATGTGTACTCGTTCACCGCGTGTCTGGTGATGTTGGGCGTCACGCAAGGGATCGGAAAAGCCTCGACCATCAAGTACGTGCCCGAGTACTACCCGAAGGATGTCGGTGCCGTGGTCGGACTGGTCGGTTGTCTGGCGGGCGTCGGTGGCTTCGCGATGCCGCCGCTGTTTGCGTACCTCAAGCAATGGACCGGTCAACCGCAGTCGATGTTCTGGGTCATCTTCGCCCTCACCATCACGAGTCTGATCTGGTTGCACCTCGTGGTGCGACGGATTCAGCGCGGCGAACAGCAGACGATCTGAGACAGTGCGGGAAGGTCGTGATTCGGAAGATTGGAAACGTAGGGTAAGCGTCTCGCTTGCCCTCTTTCCAACGGCAAGCACGTTCCAACAGCAATCACGGGCAAGCGAGACGCTTACCCTACGTTTACCCCACCGGCAGCGCGAGTCCAAAACGTTGGACCACTTCGTACTGCGTGACGAGGCGGATCAATTCCGCATGAGACCGCGCGTGGAGCTTCTTCATCACGGTGGCGCGACGCATTTCGATGGCCCGCTCGGTGACGGCCGCTCGGTGCGCGATGGCTTTGTTGGGCAGGCCTTCCAGCAACAGATCGAGGACTTCGCGATCCTTCGTCGTCAGCGTTTGAAACCGTTCACCGATGGCGAGCCAGACGGTGCGCAGGCGTCGGCGTTCGACATCTTCTTGGAGGGCAGATGCGAGACGAGTCAGGATTTCATCCGACGGATCTGTCGCTTCAAACACCGTGACCTTGCCCGCCGTGAGTCGCCTCAATAATCGAGCCAACTCGGGCGACGTGGCCAACACAATCAACGGTCGTTGGTCCCCGCGACCCATCCAGCGCGCACAGGCTTGCAGCCCATCGGTCTCACGCTCGGAGATCAGCACGAGCAGCACGCAACCCGGCGCATCATCATCGTCGCGGAAGTCGATCACGGAACGAAACGTCCGCGCGACCGCACCGCGGGCCTGCACCAGACCACTCCACTGCCGGGCGGCTTCGTGTTCACCAACGACAAATACGACAGGCTCAGTTGGCGGGGACATAACGTTCCGCAACGTGGAGAGAGAAGTCAGCGCAATCATGATGCGAGCACGGAAAGCAACCGCCGTGCCGTCGCGGGGAAGCGGCCTCTTGTATCCCCCCCTCCTTCGGAAACGTGATCCCACCGGGCAACGCCGTACAGGAGTTCGGAGATTCAAACAAAGCCGATCGAACGTAGCAGAAGTCGTCAGACTTCTGACGAGTCCTCAAGTCGTCAGAAGTCTGACGACTTCTGCTACGGAACTTGGTGCCGCCAATTCAGGCAACTCTGCCCGCGATTGACCTCGGCGAGTGTTGATGCCGACTCGCGCGAACGTTCCTCAGCGATGCCATCGCAGCACGGGTGCGAACTCTCGCCGCCAGATCGCTTCGGTTCTCCGAATGATCTGGCTCGTTCTTGCAATCCGTGTCCAAGTGGCAAGCGGATTGCCTAAGGCAGGCTGACGTAGGGTGGGACCAGCGGCGCTTCGACGCGCCGGCCCACCAAGAACAATTGCGATCGCTGATGGTGGGCCGGCGCTCGAAGCGAGCTGGTCCCACCCTACGAAATCACCGAACGAATCAAAGACCGAGACCATTCCATGATCGCCCCTCGCCCCCGCAAGACCATCGTCGTCATTGGCAACGGAATGGTCGGTCATCGCTTCTGCGAGAAGCTGATCGAGTACGACATCTCTGGCGAGTACCGCCTTGTCACGTTCTGCGAAGAGCCGCGCGCCGCTTACGACCGCGTCGGTCTCACGACGTTCTTCGCGCACCGCGACGCTCAGAAGCTGATGCTCGCTCGCAAGGAGTGGTATCTCGAACACGGTATCGAGCTGCACATCGGCGACCGGGCTTGCGAGATCGATCGCGAACGCAAACGGGTCCGCTCGGACAAAGGGGTCGAGATCGAATACGACGCCATCGTCATGGCGACCGGCTCGTACCCGTTTGTCCCGCAAGTGCCGGGGATCAAGCACGCGGGAGTCTTTGTCTACCGGACGATCGAAGACCTCGAACACATGATCGCGTACTCGGAGCGATTGAAGAGTGAAGCGGCTCGGCGCGCGACAGCAGACGCGGAGGGCACCAGCGCTCCGATTCTGGTTCATGCTCCCGTGGCGGCGGTCATCGGTGGCGGGCTGCTTGGGCTGGAAGCGGCCAAGGCAACGTTCGATCTCGGCATGGAGACGCACGTCATTGAGTTCGCTCCGCGCCTGATGCCGCGCCAGATTGACGACAAAGGCTCGAAGGTGCTGGTCTCGAAGATCGAGGCTCTCGGCGTGAAGGTGCATCTCAACACGGGGACGAAGGAAGTTCTCGGCCACGGCAAAGTCGAGGGCCTGAAATTCAACGACGACACCGAGATGCCGGTGGACATGATTGTCGTCTCGGCGGGGATTCGGCCTCGCGATGATTTGGCCAAAGCGAGCGGCTTGGAGATTGGCGCGCGAGGCGGCATCGCCGTGAACGACCACCTGCAAACCAGCGACCCCGACATCTATGCGATCGGCGAATGCGCTCTGCACTCGGGCATGATTTACGGCCTGGTCGCGCCCGGCTACGACATGGCCGACATCGTGGCGGCGAACTTCTGCACGAGCAGTGACGAGTGGATTGGACAGCCGCAGGCTATGTTCGTCTCCTCGCCCCCGTCGGGCACCTCCGCTTTGGGTGGTCGGGAGAGGGCTAGGGTGAGGGGGCCGAGCGTCGAACACGCTCCGTTGAACACGAAAGACCTTCATTCTTCATCTGCCAAGCAATCAGAAGTGTGTACGTCCATCAGCCCCCCTCACCCTAACCCTCTCCCCCCCAAGGCGGGGGGCGAGGGGACAAAGCAAGACACCCTCGACCCTCCGTCTTCCCGCCTCTTCACCGGTGCCGACATGTCCACGAAGCTCAAGCTGATGGGGGTCGATGTCGCCAGCTTCGGCAACTACGAAGCCGACGAGAAGACCGCGAAGGCGCTCGTGTTTGAAGACCCGTTCGACGGGGTCTACAAAAAGATTCTGGTCTCGCTCGATGGGAAGAAGTTGCTGGGCGGGATGCTCGTCGGGGACGCGGGCGATTACATGCGGCTCTTGATGGCGTGCAAGTCGGACAAGCCACTGACGGTCTCTCCGGCCGAGTTGCTGCTCGGTCCCAAGAGCGGTGCGGCGGCGGGCGGCGTGGATGATCTCGATGACTCGGCGCAGGTCTGTTCGTGCAACAACGTCTCGAAGGGAAAACTTTGCTCGGCAATTGCCGGTGGCGTCTGCACGATTGGCGAATTGAAGAGTTGCACCAAGGCGGGGACCGGTTGCGGCGGCTGCATGCCGATGGTGACGGACATCCTGAACCGCGAACTCAAGCAGGCCGGTAAGACGGTCAACACGTCGCTCTGCGAACATTTTTCGTATACGCGGCAGGAATTGTTTGAGATCGTCAAGGTGAAGGGCTATCGCACATTCGCCGCGCTGATCACTGGTTCCGGCAAGGGCAACGGCTGCGAAGTCTGCAAGCCGACTGTCGCGTCCATTTTGGCGAGCCTCTGGAACGACAACGTCCTCGATCACTCGACGCTGCAAGACACGAACGACCGGTTCCTCGCGAACATTCAGCGTGGCGGATCGTACTCAGTCGTCCCGCGCGTGCCCGGCGGAGAGATCACGCCCGAGAAGCTGATTGTCCTGGGTGAGGTCGGCAAGAAGTACGGTCTCTACACGAAGATCACCGGTGGCCAGCGGATCGATCTGTTCGGGGCCGAGGTTCACCAGCTCCCTTCGATTTGGGAGGAACTCGTCAACGCGGGCTTTGAAAGCGGACATGCTTACGGCAAGGCGCTGCGAACCGTGAAGAGCTGCGTCGGTTCGACGTGGTGTCGCTACGGCGTGCAGGATTCCGTCGGTTTCGCGATCCGGGTCGAGAACCGATACAAGGGTTTGAGGTCTCCGCACAAACTCAAGTCGGCCGTGTCGGGCTGCATCCGCGAATGTGCCGAAGCCCAGTCGAAGGACTTCGGACTGATCGCGACCGAGCACGGCTACAACCTCTACGTCTGCGGCAACGGCGGCTCGAAGCCTCGTCACGCCGACCTGCTCGCCGCCGACCTCTCCGAAGAGACGGCCATTCAGTACATCGACCGCTTTCTGATGTACTACGTTCAGACGGCCGATCGACTCACGCGAACCTCGGTCTGGCTGGAGAAGATGGACGGCGGCATCGACCACCTGCGCGACGTGATCGTTCACGACAAGCTCGGCATCTGCGCGGACCTCGAACGCCAGATGCAGTTCGTCGTCGAGACGTACAAATGCGAATGGGCCGAAGTCGTCCGAGACCCCGAACGCCGCCGCCTGTTCCAACAGTTCGTCAACACGGATGAGACCGAACCGACGATCGAGTTCGTCAGTGAACGCGGCCAATCGCATCCGGCCCCGTGGGGTGAGTTGGTGCAGTTGGCGGTGGGGCAAGTGACGAGTGACGAGAGTCGAGAGCCCGAGACAAGACAGCCCGAGATCAGACAGCCCGAGATCAGACAGCCGCAGGCTGTGTTCGTCCCCTCTCCCCCGTCTTCGGGGGAGAGGGCTAGGGTGAGGGGGCCGAACAGTGAACACGCTCCCTCAAACACAAGCGACCTCCCCTCGACATCGCCTCGCTTCGTCATCGCGTCCTCGCCCATCAGCCCCCCTCACCCTAACCCTCTCCCCCCCAAGGCGGGGGGCGAGGGGACAAGGCGAGAGCAGACTGAAGAACCCCTCACCCTAGCCCTCTCCCCGCAAAGCCGGGGCGAGGGGACAGGAAAAGACGAGCACCGAAGAGAAGACACGCTCGTTTCGCGTTGGATCACCGTCGGCAAAGTTTGGGACTTCCCGATCAACGGCGGTGCGACCATCAAGCATGGTCACGCTCAGATCGCCGTCTTCAATTTCGCCAGTCGGGCCGAGTGGTACGCTACCGACAACATGTGTCCGCACAAGCAGGAGTTCGTCCTCTCACGCGGGATCATCGGCGATACGAACGGCATCCCCAAGGTCGCGTGTCCACTCCACAAGAAGAATTTTTCATTGGCCGACGGCTCGTGCCTGAGCGGTGAGAACTATTCGATCCGCACCTACGATGTGAAGGCTGAGGGAGACGATGTTCTCGTCCTGCTTCCGTCGTCCGAACAACTAGCAACGACGCCGGCGATCGAACAGAGAAAGTGTGGCACGTCGTGCTTCGCGTGTGCTCCGGTGTGAGGTGGGCAGTGGATAGGAAGAGAAGGGACATATTGCCGACTCAACTTGAAATGAAACGCCAATTGAACTCCACAACCCCACCGGGCTGGCCCCATTGGTCTCGACACAATTCAGGATCAGCCATTCCATCGTCAGAGATTTGCTGCCCTTTCGCCAAAACAAGAATGGCAGAACGATGGGGGCAGGACGATGAA
>JAYSQC010000700.1:0-2803 GCA_043721755.1 Schlesneria sp. | reverse complement strand
TTCAACAACGAGCCCGACGCGCCAGCGAGGGCAAACCGTTGTCGAAAGTGAAGCCCTCGCTGGCGCGTCGGGCGAGTGATGAACCCCTCAAGACAAAGTCGTTCGACCGCCAGGCTTTTCGAGATGTTGTTTCCCTGACCCCGCCCCGCTCACTTCCACAGCGACTTGCGGACCTTGCTCAGCTTGAGGACCGCCAGCGACTTTCCTTGCAGTGGGTAAATCTCACCGGAATCGAAGCTCTTGACGGTGGAGTCGCTGGCCGTGTCGAGCAGCGGTTCCCACGTTTCGTTCGTGACGTGAGGAGGCAGGCGGAAGGCAATTTGGTCGCTGTGGGCGTTGAACAAAATGAGCAGCGTGTCTCCCGTGATGCGACGACCGCGCTCATCGAACTCGTCCACCATCTGGCCCTCGATCCTCATACCGAGGCAGCGCGTGTAGTGCTTGTTCCAGTCCTGCTCAGTCATTTCGATGCCGAGCGGCGTGAGCCAGATTACGTCGCGACCGGTTTCTCCGGGATGCGCACCGCCCGTGAAAAACTTGCGACGTTGCAGCACGGGTTGCTCTTGCCAGATGCGGATCGCGCGACGCACGAACTCCAAAAACTCGTCCTCTTCCGCCGTCAGTCGCCAGCGCAGCCAACTGATCGGGCTGTCCTGGCAGTACGCGTTGTTGTTGCCCCCCTGTGACTGGCTCAGCTCATCGCCACCGCGCAGCATCGCGACTCCCTGCGAGAACAGCAGCGTGGCGATGAAGTTTCGTTTCTGTCGCATCCGCAGTTCGCGGATGGCCGCATCCGGAGTTGGTCCTTCCGCACCGCAGTTCCAACTGAGGTTGTGATCATCACCGTCGCGGTTGTGTTCGCCGTTCGCCTCGTTGTGTTTGTGGTCGTAGCTGACGAGATCGTGCAGGCAAAAGCCGTCGTGTGAAGTCACGAAGTTGACGCTGGCATACGGACGGCGACCGTTGTGTTCGTAAAGATCGCTGCTGCCACACAGTCGCGTGGCAAACTCGGGAGCCGTGTGACCGTCGCCGCGCCAGAAACGCCGGATGCAGTCGCGATACTTGCCGTTCCATTCGGTCCACTGCACCGGAAAGTTGCCGACCTGATAGCCGTTGTGCCCGACATCCCATGGCTCGGCGATGAGTTTCACCTGCGAGAGGATCGGGTCTTGATGCAGGATGTCGAGGAACCCGCCGAACTGATCGAAGTCGAGCGACTCGCGGCCGAGTGTTGTTGCGAGATCAAAACGAAACCCATCGACGTGCATCTCGCTCACCCAGTACCGCAGGCTGTCAGTCACGAGTTGCAGGACTCGCGGCGACTGCATGTTCAACGAGTTGCCGCAGCCGGTCACATCGTGATAGTGGCGTGCATCCCCCGGCATCAGGCGGTAGTACGAGGCATTGTCCACTCCCTTGAGCGACACTGTCGGGCCGAGATGATTCCCTTCGCAGGTGTGATTGTAGACGACATCCAGAATGACCTCGAACCCGTGCCGGTGCAGTGTTCGCACCATGCGTTTGAACTCGTTGACCGAAGCTTGCGGATCGCGATCCGCAGCGAGTCGGAGATCGGGAGCGAAGAAGCCGAGCGTGTTGTAGCCCCAATAATTTGTCATTCCGCGCTCGGTCACGAACCGCTCATCAACATGATGATGGACGGGAAGCAGTTCGATGGCCGTCACTCCCAGCGAACGGAGATGCCGCAGTGACCCTTCATCCGCCAGCCCGGCATACGTCCCGCGATGCTCCTTCGGCACCCACGGACTCTTGAACGAGAAGCCTTTCACATGCATCTCGTAAATCAACGTCTTGTGCCACGGCGTGCGCGGCGGCGCGTCTCCCAGCCAACGAAACGACGGGTTGATGACCGCCGCCAGCGGAGCCGTCGCCGCATTGTCACGCTCATCAAAACTGACATCGCTGGCCGCGTCGCCCACCTTGTAACCGAAGGCTTCGTCGGTCCAAGCCAGATCGCGGCCGATCCCCTTCGCGTAGGGGTCGAGCAGCACCTTGTTCGCATTGAACCGGTGTCCGCGATGAGGCTCATAAGGACCGTGGACTCGAAAGCCGTAAAGCTGACCGGGCCGCACATCGGGACAGAACCCATGCCACACGCGGTCGGTCTGCTCGGGCAACGGAACGCGATGCGACTCACGCACGGCCTTGGGCGAATCAAACAAACAGAGATCAACCTGCGTCGCATGTTCCGAGAACACGGCGAAATTGACACCCTTGCCATCCCAAGTAGCTCCCAATGGCGTGGGCCGTCCTGGCCAGACTCGCATCGCAATCAACTCCGTGCAGAGACAGCTTCAAAGGTTCATCAACGGCAGCGCGTAACCTGATTTAGTGGAAAGCGATTGCCGCAACAAGCGGAATATGCCGTGTTTGGCGGGACTTCGGATTGCGCTCGTCGCGAGTCTCCCGCCCACGCCGAAACACCCGACCGGAGGTCTCCTCTTTTATTATTCTGGCTCTCCGCCATTCCTGTTGAAAATGGTGTTCCGTGAGCGGCCTGGCGCTCGCCCAATGGCACTCACTTTGGGATGTCGCTGAAGTCGTCAGACTTCAGGCGATCGTCAAAGTCGGCTGACTTCTGACGAATTCAGCGACGTCGCACAGAACGTTCATTTGAAATTTGCTCAAAGTGAGTGCCATTGGGCGCTCGCCGCCGGTCGTGTTCGCCGACACCGGTGGCGAGCGCCGTGCCGCTCACTCCCGCCTCCACCACAACTGGCGGAGAACCGGGATGCTCACCAGGTCACCGGACGGACTCGCGATGGTCATGGTGGCGGAATCG
>JAYSQC010000699.1:0-1233 GCA_043721755.1 Schlesneria sp. | reverse complement strand
GGCAACTTAAGATTATGCCTGTTTTATTGGGTGAATCACGTTCACGTTGTACGAATGCTGGCCGAATAATGTCCCGTAATTGAGAGACACTACACTAGGCCCCCGGGCGAAAGCACTTTTGGGGCATGTCCCAACACTGTTCGGCACTCGGGTTGCTTTGGTTGTGGATGTTGGCGGTCGGGTTGGTTTGAGTCGCGGTTGGAGAGGTTGGGCGGGGCTTCGAGCGGCGCGGATTGGTTGTTCGGCAGCAGAGATTCCGGACGGCGGGTTGTCGAGCGCGCAGCGTGAAGGGACTTGGATGGCGTGGTGCCAGCGAGCGGCGGGGGCCGATCAGATTTTTTTCGCGGCCTGTTCGTCGGCGAGTTTGAGCTTCGCCAAGTGGGCTTCCAGTTCGTCGGTCGTGGCCCAGCCCAGCATTTGATAGCAGAGCATCTCGTGCGTTCGTGCGTTCGTTCGTTCGTTCGTTCGTTTGGTCGGCTGGCGGCCGGTCCAGAGGGCGATTAGCAGGCCGGCGATGATCGCGCAGTAGGTTTGGATTTCGATGCCGTTCTGATTGTGGCTGAGCAGATGACGGCAGCCGAGTAAATGCTTGAACTGCCGGAAGTCGCCGCGGGCGGTTGATAAAAGATTTCGATGGTCCAGCGGTAGGCATCGAGGATCGCGATGATTTCGGCGGGGACATCGAGCAGATTGGTGGCGATGCGGAGAAAGCCGTCGCTATCGACGCCCGACGAGCCACCTTGATATTTTCCCTGCGAGACGTGTGGCTTGATCTGCACGATCACCAGTCGCAGCGGGTGAGAGGTCGCCGCCGTCGTATGATTCGTGGACTTGCCGAACGTGACGATCTGGTCGGACAGCACGTTCTCGGCGCGATCGGCGTCGGTGAGCGGTCGGTCCTCCTCGACTTGATAAACGCTGTGATCGCGCAGTCGGCAGACGTAGCTCGAACCGATCGACGAGATCTCATTAAAGAGTTTGAACTTCGCGTAGCCGCAGTCCATCACAGAGAGCCGGTCGGGTTCGAGAGTGCGGCTGAATACGGCGCGTTCGTCGTCGCCGCCGCCGTGGGGAGTCACGTCGATCCGCGACGGCACATGGCGATCCACCTCGAAGTGCGTGTGCAGCCGCCATTTCACCGTGCCGCTCTCGCCGCCACGCTTTCTCACCGAGGCGTGCATGATGCGCGGCAGGGCCGTCACCAGCGTGGCATCGACCAGAGTGAGCGTCCCC
>JAYSQC010000698.1:0-2510 GCA_043721755.1 Schlesneria sp. | reverse complement strand
TGATGGGGAACAGACTCGAACGTCGCTCGACGTGCGGGGCGTTGCCCACGCGGTTAAACAACGCAACCGAACAACTTAAAATTGGCGAACCACTAGCCCCGGTTTGGACGACACAAACCGGGGCTAGCGCCCTGCGGCTGATCGGGAAGTTATTGCGGCCCCGCTCCTAATTCTACTGTCCGACTTTCCGTAGCCCACCACAACCCGTTGCGTCTTGGCGGGCACAGCCCACCCTACATCTGGATGAACCGGACAGTAGAACTAAGAGGCTGTACATCGATTACGTCCGAGATTGGCTAGCAGAACGTAGGGTGGGACCGCGGCCGTCAGGTTCCGCTCGGAAAACACCTGGTCAGACAGTCTGAACCAGTTGCTTCCTTTCACCCCCTCTTCGAGGGCCGCCAACTTGGCTCCCCCCGGCGTGACCCGGCTTCCACGCGACGACGAGTCCTCGGACTCCTGCTCCGTGGCGCTTCGCATCCACTCGGCGTCGGTCTCGCGACCGCCGACTCGGACGCTGAACACCCCCTAACCCTCCCCGCCGAGGGGAGGGAACTCAAGACGTTCGATTCCGGGGCGGCAATGACATGACCACCACTGGACGACGGCACTCCCGACGTTGCCATCAAACGTCCCGCCGCTCGCGAACGGTGCGACCTTTCACTACGCTGCGCCGATCGTTTCACTGGGGCTGTCATACATGCGTCGTTTCATCTCATCCTCTGCACAAGTCTCACCGGCGGCGTTCATGCTGGTGTTTCAGATGCTGGCGATGGGCTGCGGTTTGATGGTCGTCGGCAAACTGTCGCCCGTCACTGTGCCAGACACGGCGAGCTACGTTGAGTTCCCGTTCTCAGCGTGGTCGGCGGCACTCGGTCATCTCCGCACGCCGGGCTATCCGCTCTTCTTGAGCGTCGTCGCGTGGGTCACACCGGACTACTCTGCCGCGCCGCTGGCGCACTTCAGCGCGTATTGCCTTGCGGTCGGCCTCCTCTATCGAGGGTTGCGTCACATCTGCCCGAGTCCTTGGCGACGGCTGGCCATCAGCAGTTCACTGCTCTACTCCAACATCTTGCTCGGCTACGTCGAGACACTGGCGACGGACACACTGGCGGCCGCCGGTGGCATCGCGGTGACGGGCCTGCTGGTGGGGCGACAGACGGCACCGAATGAAATGTCGGCCAGCACACGCTGGCTGAAGTTGTTCGTCCTCGGAGTGACACTGTTCGCAACGTGCCTCGTGCGACCGGCCTACTTGTTTTTGATCGTCTTCGTCCCGTTGGCGGGAACGCTGCTGAGTGGGTTGAGCGAACGAGACCGCTCGAATGCCGCGAGGCCTGTCCGGCGCGCGGGCGTTGAACTGCTCGCGGCCAGCGTGATGCCGCTGCTCGCGTACTGCACGTTGAGATGGTGCGTCGTCGGGAAGTTTGGTTTGGTGGCGTTTGGCGGCTTCAATCTGATCGGCATCTCGGGGCAATGGCTCGACGCGGGCCTGCTTCCCAATCTTCCCGAGGCTTCGCGCCCCTTGGCACAACGCGCGTTAGAGCATCGTCAGCGACTGGTCTCATCAAGCGCAGGCTCGGGCGATCTGACGAACTACGCGGAGATGGAGGCTCAGTACGACTTCACGATTTGGCAGGTCTTCCATCCCGCCGCGCGCGAACTGTTTGGAGACGACACGCGGCGAACGAACACCGAACTGCGGCAGCTCGCCTCGGCCATCGTCCGGGCACGGCCGAGGCTCTACGCGACATGGCTCGTCAAAGCGACGCGACAGGCCGCGCGCTTGGTGGTCTCCGACTTCGTGAGGAACCCGGCCTATCTGCTGCTGACCGCCGCGTGCGTTCTGTTACAGCTGGGCACGACACTATTCGGTCGCCGCGCGCCGTCCGCTCAACAAGCCAATATCGCGAACTCAGCAGAGCAGGGGGGCATCCTGTTCTTAGTCGCGGTTCTTTACGCCGTATTGCAGTTGCTGCTCGTGATCCTGGTCTGTCCGCCTCTCGGCCGCATGACCGACGCCGCCACCGTGCTGCTGCCGATGGTGCTGGCGAACTTTCTCGCCCGGATGATTCCTGAGGAACCACGAAAGACTCGAAATTGAAGAGAGTTGCGATCAGAGCCTCTACAGACATCGCGTGTCGTGCCATTGCGATCACTGGGGATCAGAACTCTCGTCTCCTCTTTACGTTCGTACGACTCACGTTTTGTATCTTCGCCGGGCGCGCAGATTTGTGGTGGCGCTTTTTGGGCGTCCGTACTTCCGGGGAATCTCTGAGCGGGGTGGCGTCAGCCCAATCTCGTTCGGCACGAATGGTGCCGGTCGAGGTTTGGGGGCGTCAAGCGGGTGGGCTGGAGCGGTGGGGTGTCCGGGCGGTCGGTCGAGGGGCGTCGCGGCAAGGGGAGCGCGTGGTGGTGAGGTCGGTGACCGCGCCGCGTGAAGGGGCTCGGGCGGAGCGGTGGGCTTCGCGAGCGGTGTGGTCAGTGTGAGGTTTGTTTCGCGGTCAGTC
>JAYSQC010000697.1:0-2890 GCA_043721755.1 Schlesneria sp. | reverse complement strand
CCACTGTTTCGATTCATGATCGCCGTGCCTTTCCGGTCACCGGGTCGATTGTGACCGTCTTCGTCTGGTTGCCACTGGTGATCGTGATCGTTCCCGAGGTGAGGGCCACCAAGGGCGAACCTGCCTGTGGAACGCCGCTCGCGTTGTAAGTGAGACTCGCGCCGCCGTTCATGCTGGCGCTGAGTGCCACCGAGTAACCAATCGTGTTCAGGTTGACCGCGTAGGCTTGCCCCGAGTTGTTGATCTGCGCCACACCCGTCGTCGTGTAGGACGGGGGACTGGCCGTGAACGTGATGCTGCATGGGGCGCTGGTGTAGCGCGCGTGTCCCTGAACGTAATTGAGGTCGGCCTCCACCCGTCGCGCCGCCGCATCGACCTGATATCGCAACACGGTTGCCGAGAGCTTCGGGGTGGCCGTCGCGGTGACGATCCCCAGAATGAGTACCGTCAGCGTCAGATCGACCAGCGTGAACCCGCACCGCCGCCGTCTGGCAACACAGCAGCGCACAGCAGGGGACGTTCGACGGTTCTGTTCGCGAAGGTTCATGAATTGGCCTGAGAGAGTTCGCGCAGTCAGACTGCATTGCCACCGAGATACGTGGAGGAAGTCAGCACGATCAGCGGGAGCGAGTCATCCAGGATCTCACTGGCAACGGTCGTGGACATCCGCTGGCCGAACATGCTTTCGGCTCCGCTGCGCAGCCAGTGTTCTCCGGTGTTCCAACCGTGATCGCCAGCGACGGCTTCGAGCATCAAGGCCGATTCCGGGATGGCTAAGAAGATGCGAACCAGCTCGCTATCCCATTGAATTCCGGCACGACTCTCCAAAATGGCCACCGCTGTTTCGCGCGGCATCCCCTGACGATAGGGCCGGTCACTGGTCATCGCGTCATAGGCGTCGGCCACGGCGAGGATGCGCCCCATGAGTGGAATCGCGTCGCCCTTCAATCCGTGCGGATAGCCGGTGCCGTCAAAACTTTCATGATGGTGGAGGATGCCCGGCATCAGGTCCGACAATTGCGGCAACGCTTGAATGATGCGCGCGCCGACTTCGGGATGACGTTGCACGATGGCGAACTCGTCTTCGGTCAGTCGTCCCGTTTTCCCCAGGATGGCGTCGGGGATGCCAATCTTGCCGACATCGTGGAGCAGGCCCGACAGATAGATTCGGTCGCAATCGTGACTCGCCAAGCCGATGGCTTCGGCGAGCTGCCGTCCGTAACGGCCGACTCGTTCGCTGTGGCCGCGCGTGTACGGGTCGCGGGCATCGACCGCGTGGCTCATCGCCCGGATGACTCCGATCACCAGGTCTTCACGGTCCTGCAACAGCTCGACGTTGTGCCCGTGCGTGGCGAGCATCTTCGCCGCCGCTTCGACCAATCCGGCTTCGACCGTGCCAAATTCGACTTCGCTGATCCCGCGCGGCAGGGCATCGAAGGCATCACGTTGGTAGGGAGTCCGATTCGCGGCGACCACCCAACCGAAGACCGTGTCGCCTCGGCAAATCTGCACGGCGCACAGCGATCGAATGTCGCAGCGGCGCAGCTTGGCATCCACGCGATTCCCGTTCTGAACCACGGGCCGGCTCTGCGGAGTTGCCGGTTGGCGATCGAGCCAAGCCTGCAAGGATTGTTCATCGACTGTCTGCGGGCCATCCCACAGGACCGAAGTCAGGATGGTTTGAACGGGAGTCGACGCTTCGCACTGCGAGGTGATCGTCCCGGTCAGCAGGATGGCGATCGACTCCGCTCCCACGAGCTGCCGCAACGAAGGCAACAGTTCGACCGCCACATCGCGCAGGCTCCGGCGCGCCGAACAGAGGGTCAGATGGTTTGAGAGAGACCTCAACCACGTCTGCTCCTCCAATCCGTAAGTCAGGTTTTCCAAACACGAGATCATGTCGGCCGACTGCTCCGACAGTTCGACTTGCTGCGCGAGGAGTTTGCACGCCGCGTCAATCAGGAGGGGTGTCTGCACGAAATGTGCATTCATCACCGTGCCGAACGCAATCAACTTCCGACGGACAATTCCGGGCAGTCGAATCCAGACACCCAGCGTGCCATCTTCGAGGTCCAGCGTGCCAGATCCCTGTTGCCGGGCACGCTCCAGCGCGGCGGCCACGTCACCACCATGCAACATTCGGCGTCTCGATTGCGCTGCTTGCGACGCGACCGGGTTGTCGGAACACCAGTCGTTGGGACGGAATGCCCAGAGTCGAAAGGGAGTGCCCAGGGTGGACGACAGCGTCGCCAACAAGGCTTCGCAACGCGCGGAGCAATCACTTTCGACCGAGGGGAAGGCGGCGGAATTCATGGAACGGTCCACAGGGTGTGTTGATGGGGCAACAGCAGAACGCAGGCGGGGAACTCACGAAGTGGTGGTCACGAAACTCTCGGCCTCTTTCCAAGCGATCGCGATCACAACTTCGGACAACGTTCCGTCAACCTAGGTCAGAAATCCGACTTCGCAAATCGGCGCGAGTCCAAGCGGCCAGACACCGATCAATCGCAACACATGGCGTCGTCGCAGATGCTGGCACACGAACAAGTCGTGCGACCGATACGACTCGCGCCGTGCCGTCAAACCGACCAACGGGCTGCTCGGCGGGAGGGGTGCCGTCGTCAAGGGGTGGTCCCCCAACGAAAGACTGCTGGGCCAATGGTTCCGCGAAGGTAGCCCTGTCGCTCCGCGACAGGAAGCGCGATCAGCAAGGGGGCGTTGATCTGCCGAGTCACCTCGGAGCAACGGCAAACGCCACTCGTGTGTTCTCGCTTCCTGTCGCGGAGCGACAGGGCTAGCAGCCTGTTGAAAAACGTAGGATGGACGCCCTCGTCCGTCCGTTTTCAACTCGAAATCACTCGGACGAGGGCGTCCAAGTTACGTTCTTCAA
>JAYSQC010000696.1:0-4615 GCA_043721755.1 Schlesneria sp. | reverse complement strand
CCCATCGAAGCCTGACGCGCAAGCGAAGGATGCTCGAGATCCCAGGCTTCGCTTGCGCGTCAGGCTTCGATTGTCGGTATGACAACTACTGCCGCTCGCTTACGCTGCGGGTGAGTGTGCCTCGGCCGCGTGGGTTGATCCCGATGAAGCTCGATTCCATTCTTCCAAGTGACCTTGCCCCATGATCGTGACCATCGACGGACCTGCCGGGACGGGGAAAAGCACCGTGGCGAAGACACTCGCCAGCCGGTTGGGATTTGAGTTTCTCAACACGGGTGCGATGTATCGCGCCGTCGCGTATGCGTGCCTTCAGCGTGAACTCGATCTCGCGGATGTCGCGGCTGTCGGACAGGTGGCACCGACGCTGGAGATCGCGTTCACGAAAAGCCGGCTCATCTTGGACGGGCACGACGTGACCGAGGCCATCCACGGTCAAGAGGTCACGCTGGGAGCATCGGTCGTCGCCGCGAATCCACTCGTGCGCGGGTGCCTCGTCGCGCTGCAACAAGCGGCCGCGCGCGGGACGAGTCTCGTCACGGAAGGCCGCGATCAAGGGACCGTTGTCTTCCCGGAGGCCGAGTGCAAATTCTTTCTCACCGCGTCACCGGTCGAGCGTGCGAAGCGGCGTCAACGGGAGTTGCAGGCGAAAGGCGAGATCCTGCCGCTCGAAGACCTGCTCTCTCAGCAAGCCCTGCGCGATGAACGGGACCAGACGCGAACCTGTTCGCCTCTGCAACCGGCCGAGGACGCGATCCTCATCGACACGACCGCGATGAGTCTGGAAGAAGTCACGGGGTACTTGGAATCGCTCGTGCATCAACGCCTAGCGTGATGAGCGTGAGTTAAGCCGTCTGCTTCGTTTAACCGCGCGCGGTTGAAGCTGACACTAACCTGAAGTGTGAACGAGGAGGCAACACCAGTCCTCGCTTACGCTTCGGGTTAGTGTGAAATGGTGCCATCCTCACCCGCCGGCGGCAGAGACGCGGCGCAGATTCACAAGACTGAACGAGTTTCGATGGCCGTTTCTGAACAACACGATGACATCGCGAATGGTGATCGAGACGAAGTCACTGTTCGTTTCGTCACTGCGATAGGAGCCTGACATGGTGGCAAGAAATCACTCCGTGCCGCTGTGGCAACGCGCCGTGATCGTGCTGTCGGGGACGGTCGTGGGGCTGGTGATCGTGCTCGGGCTGCGCTGGGGGCGTCCGGTACTCATCCCGATCGCGCTGGCGGTGCTGCTGACGTTTTTGCTGAACCCCATCGTGCGGATCTTGCAGCGGCGAGGTCTCGGGCGCGTGCTCTCGGTGATGGTGGCGGTTTCGACGACGGGCATCGTCCTGATGTGCTTGGCCGGGGTGGTGACTCGTCAGGTGGCGGGCCTGTTGGCGGAACTGCCGCAGAACACGGCCAACATCAAGGCGAAAGTGGCGACGCTCCGCCAATTGGGTACCGGCCCGCTGGTCGAACAGTTCGAGCGGATGATTGACGAGATTAGCCAGGAGTTTCAACGGCCCGCTCACGAGACGCCCGCAGTCATGGAAGACGGTTCGATTCTTGTGCATGTCCCCGTGAAGGCCCCGTCGCAATCTCCCGTGGAAGCCGTCCGCATTCCGAGTCCGTCCACTCCCTGGCTGAGTCTCACCGGGTATCTCGGCTCCGCGTTTGAGGTGCTCGCCACACTGGCCTTCGCGATGGTGTTGCTCGTGTTCTTTCTGCTCGCGCGCGAAGACCTGCGCGACCGCGTCGTGTTGCTGGCTGGCGAGGCACGGCTCGCGCTCACGAGCAAGGCGCTGGAAGATGTCACCGAGCGCATCAGCCGGTACATCGTGATGGTGGCGATGCTCAACGGAGGATTCGGAATCCTGCTGACGGCCGGGTTGCTGATCCTACAAGTGCCGTATGCCCTGCTCTGGGGCTTTCTCGCGGCCGGGTTGCGTTTCCTCCCTTATATTGGCCCGTGGATCGGTGCCCTGTTTCCGATTGTCATGAGCTTCGCGATCTCCGAGGGTTGGTGGCAGCCACTGGCGGTGTTCGGTTTCGTCCTGGCCTTGGAGCTGATCAGTAACAACATCGTCGAGCCGTTGGTACTCGGCCACAGCACAGGTGTTTCGCCCACGGCGTTGCTGATCTCGGCGGCGTTCTGGCTGTTCCTCTGGGGACCGGTCGGTCTGGTGTTGTCGGCCCCGTTCGCGGTCTGCCTGGTGGTTCTCGGCAAGAACATCCTGCAGCTTGGGTTCCTGAATCTGCTGCTGGGCGATGTTCCGGCGCTGCGGGCGAACGTGGGGCTTTACCAACGCTTGATGCTGGGGGATGAACTCGAAGCGGCCAGACTCGTCTTACAGCGGATGAAGTCCGCTCCACCGGTGGAGGTCTATGATGAGATGCTGGTCCCCGTGTTGAACTTCACGCGGCGGGACGTTCAACGGGACTACCTGACTGACGAAGACCAGCGGCTGGTCTTGAAGGGAATGCGCGAGTCGCTGCGTCAAACGGATGAGTTTCTCCGAACAGCGGCGGCGGCGGCGGCAGCCCGGCAGGAGCAACAGGGTCTCGCACCGGAAGACCAACGCGCGATTTCTCCACACGCAACGGAGCCTGTCAAGATTCTCGGTTGTCCGGCCAAGGACGAGACGGATTGCGTGGGGCTGGAGATGCTGCGGCAACTCCTCGACCCAAACGTCTGGGACTTTGAAGTGACGGCGTTGGAGACGCTCACGTCCGAACTGGCGGCCCGCGTTGCCGAGGCCCCGCCCGCCATCATCTGCATTGCGTCACTGCCTCCGGGTGGAATGGCTCACGCCCGCTATCTGTGTAAGCGGCTGCGAGACGCCTCGCCCGACATCGAGATCATTGTGGGACGCTGGGGCTCGCAGCGCAACAGCAAGCTCGACCGCGAGCGACTCGAACAGGCCGGAGCCAGTTTCGTGACGACGACCCTGTTGGAGACGCACAAACTATTGGAGTCTCGATTGCCGCTGCTGACGCGCGTGATCCCGACAGCATCCGTGGCCGCAGTACCAGAACCTGTTTCAAGTTCGAGTTTGGTCATGAACGTGCCAAACGCCTGACTGGTTTAGGAGTGATTCTCATGTCTCCGCTACTTCTACTGTCCGACTTTCCGTAGGGTGGGCGTGCCCACCACAACCCGTTGCGTCTTGGTGGGCACAGCCCACCCTACATCTGGATGAATCGGACAGTAGAACTACCAACGGATCCTTTTCGGCCCTTGGATTCGCCCGAAACCCCCGAGTCACCGCACGAGCCCCGGCCGCTCCGCGTGCGCAGCTTCGGCCTGACCATCATCATCGATGGCATTGATACGGGCATCAATGATTTTCAGTATCAGGGGAAGTTGGTTTCCCAGCACTTGGCCGACTGTGCCGCCGCGAAGAATCACGGCGACTACGTCAGTCGCGTCGCCAAACTCACCAACGCCCTGAAGAAAGCCGGCCTGCTCACCGGCAATCAAAAGGGGATCATCATGGATGCCGCGGCCAAATCGAGCTACGGTAAGAAGTAACCCTCGTTTTTTGTCCGGCCAACCTGAAGAGCCGCGATCGCCCGTCGATCGCGGCTCTTCGTTTTGAACCCGCTCGGGCAGCACTGGCGGCTCAAAGCTGCCGCCAGTGGCACCCCTCGGTGAGAGTGAGTTGACTTTTATGTGACCGGGACTGTGTGGGATGCGAGCGGAGTCACATTTTGTTGGAGCGGAGTCACATTGTCTGCGAGCGGAGCTGTTGTTGGCGTGAGCGGAGCTACTGTTTCCGTGAGCGGAGCTGTCAGATGGATGAGCGGAGGTACATGGGAGAGGAGCGGAGCTGCATTATGTGTGAGCGGAGTCACTAGACGAGCGAGCGGAGCATCTCCGCTCGCTCGTCCAGCAGGTCCGGTGCTGTAGAGTGCGACTTTGTTTTAGAAAATGTCATCTCCGCTGCTTTACAGGAGTCATTCGATGCCGATCACGGATCTTGGTTCCCATGTCACGACGGGTGAAGAGATATACCTCACGCGGCCGAAACTGACACATTTGCGACCGCTGCACACTAACCCGAAGCGTAAGCGAGGAAGTGAGTTGCGTCCTCGTTTACACTTCGGGTTGGTGTCAGTTTCGGCCGCGTGAAGTATCAATCGCACTGGACGGACGTGAATGCCGACCGAGTGGCGGGAGGCGGGGCGGCTTTGCTCCTCGCCGATGGGTATTCGCTGGCGGGCCTCACGACCGACGTGGCCACGGTCGCGGCGGCGATCACCGGGCTTCCCGAAGTGCCTCTGCCATTCTCCCTCCCCTCGGCGGGGAGGGAGAATGGTCCAGTCGATTTGCCACTCGCCCCCCTCCCTAACCCTCCCCGCCGAGGGAGGGAACCAGAAGGGAACTCGGGAAGTGAAGCAGGCTGCAATCAGCCGCAGGGCGCTAGTGGTCGGACAACTTGAGATTACGGGGTTGTTCCACAACTAGCCCGACGCGCAAGCGAGGGCAAACCGTTGTCGAAAGTGAAGCCCTCGCTTGCGCGTCGGGCTAGTGGTTCGCCAATTTTAAGTTGTTCGGTTGCGTTGTTTAACCGCGTGGGCAACGCCCCGCACGTCGAGCGACGTTCGAGTCTGTTCCCCATCA
>JAYSQC010000695.1:0-9263 GCA_043721755.1 Schlesneria sp. | reverse complement strand
TTCAAGTGAAGTCACAAGTAGTGCAAAAACCTAAATCCACCGGGGCCAGCCCGGTGGGGTTCGCTTGTTTTAGGGTTGGTGTGACGACGATTTCAACCGACAGCGCACGAGCAGATCGTTCAATTCGTGTGACGCTTGCGGTGCCTCGGGAAGGGAACTCGTTTCGCTGGCCGCTTTGAGCTGCGACTCCAATCGCCGGCATTCGCGTTGATGGAACGCGAGGTCGGCGTCGGGGAGCGTCGATTGTTCCGGGCCTGCCAGTTTGCGGGCGATCAGTTCGGGCAGGAACGGGAGTTGGAACTCGTCATTGAGCGTCACGAGGTTCGCTTCGACTTCACCCGTGCGCATCAAATGAATGCCGGTCAGCAGCACGCGATAAACGTACAGGAGCGGCTTCACTCGACGCGGCTGCTCCTTCTCAAACAGACGCCACTGCGTTTGGAAGAAGCCGAGATAGTGATGGGCGTGATGCCTCGTGAGGCACCGCCGCGCGAGAGCCTTCAACTCATCATGCTCGGGCGACGTGCGGACGATCAGCGGTGAGAAGACTTGCTCCATCACGTAGCCGTTTCGCTTGAGCAACATCGCGAAGAACTTTTTTACATCGTGCGTGACGAGGTCCACTTCCAAGCCGTCTCGGATTCGCTCGACCTGAATGGTCTCGTTCTTTTCCGGCCACAAGCCGACGGCGTCTGACAGCGGCAGGACATGCGCACCACGAATGTCGTAGTCCGAGTCAGGCGACGGGAAGCCGTACAAGTGCGCGCCGCTGATCGTGACGAACAAAGTCGGATACGGATGCTCGTCCACTTGGGCAACCACGCGCGGATCGAGAATGAAGTTGGTCATGGTGAAGTCCCTTTCAGGGGGTTGTATCTAACACACCAACCCGAAGCGTGAGCGAGGAGGACCGTTTCACAGACAGAATTCTCCAGCGACGGTCTCTCGAAACGGGCATCCTCGCTCACGCTTCGGGTTGGTGTTGTCCGTGAGTTTGGACTCACGGCAGCGTTTCCTCCAACGCCCTGCGGCGGGCGTCGATCAGGAACGTGTTGGCGCGGCTGTAGTCGGGGCGTTCGGGGAGCGTAGTCTCGGTCAGAGCGAGATCGAACTCGCGGTGCAGGTTCAACCGCCACGCTTCGACTTCCTCCCACGGTAACTCACCCCGCTTGATCGCCAGCAGTTGGTCGCGATGCTGTTCGACTCGCACCGGGACGTAGCCGTGCTTCAGCGTGCAGATGCCCGACAGCAGCAGCCGGATCAGGTGCATGACGTGCTTCCACTTCACCGCCCCGTGATTGCGGACATCGGCTTGCAGCTTCTTGAATTGCGAGAGCACGTAGCCGTTGAACGTTTGATAGGCGACGCGCGACAGGAAGCTTTCGCGCAGCGCGATCAACTCACGACCGAGCGGCGTCGCGTGTTCGATCAGCGGCGAGTAGAGCACCTCGAAGACGTTCGGGTTCGCTTTGAGAGCCAGCGTCAAAAACTTCTGCAACTCCCAAAAGCATTCTTGAGCGGCATCGTTCTCCAACTGCTCGGGGACGCCGAACAGCGACCAGTGGAGATCGGCGGGAGGGAGATAAACGCCGCGATAGTCGGTGTCCGAATTCTCGGTCTCCAACCCGTAGGCCCGCGATCCGATCACGACCTTCAAGATCACGCGATCAGTCAAACCCTGTGCGGCCATAGCACCATCGGCCTCATCCAACATGCCCCGTTTGAAGTGAGCCAACATCACGATTTCATCGCGCCGCAGTGCAGACTCAAACCCGTCCGGGAATCGCACGCGGTACGAGTGATCCAAGTCGAGCGGAGCCTGCACCACCACGCCCACCGCCCCACTCGGATAAGCCATCTTCCCCGAGGCCCCGACGACAGCGACCTTCGTCACCACCTGAGTCCCCACCGAGTAGATCAACTCCGGATTGAGATGCGTTCGATCCATGCGGCATCCTTCGAGGTGAGTGGTTGGTGCCTTGCTGATTGTTCGGCGGGGAGACTAACAGCCGTTTGAAAAACCCTGTAGGACGGGCACTCTTGCCCGTCTTTCAGCTTGAAAACAGACGGGCAAGAGTGCCCGTCCTACGTTCTTCAACAGGCTGTCATTGAAGAACAAACTCGACTTCAACGGGGAAATGATCGGAGCCGACGTGTTGTCCAATCGCCCGACTTAAAACTGTCACGCTGGCAGGAACGAGGACATGGTCGATTGGAATGCGAATCAAGGGACTCTTTGCGTTCCAGCTTCCCTGAACACCTCGCCCAAGGGCACTGTCACGCAGGCCGCTGCGCGCCGTGAGGTCTCGAAATGCGGATGACCACGGCGTCGCATTCAAGTCTCCCACCACGACGCATGGGAGCGGCGAGGCCTTCACCGTGTCGGCCACGGCACGCAGTTGGGCGTCGCGTTCACGGGTATTCGACGCACCAATGGGCGGCAGCGGATGAGTCGCTACGATCAGGAACGCCCGTTCCGCGCGTTCGACTCGCGCGACAATGGTCGGGACATGGGTACCGCCCGCGTTGACGAACCGACTCTCTGCCAATGGCTCGCGGGACAACAGGCCGATTCCGAAATTGTCGGGCCGCGACTGGATGAACTGGAAGGGGTAGAGGTCCTTCAACTCCGCGAGCGCTTGCTCCCAGAGTTCATCTACTTCCATGACGACAACCAGGTCGGCCTGACGCTTTCGCAGGTAGTCGATCACCGCCCGCTTGTCATTGTTGGCTGTGTAGACGTTCAACGAGACGAGCGACACTTTCTCTCCCCCGGTAGCCACGGCTGGCAGAGAACTTGGCAGGTAGTACGGCACGAGCAAGCCCCCGTTCCACAGCAGCGTCACGCCGAGCGCAACCATCGGCACACGCTCCCGCCGCTTGCGCCAAATCAAGACTCCGATCGCCGCCGCCGCGACAAAGTAGTACCACCGAAAGTGTGAACACAGATCGAACGTCCAATGCTGCGCCCCGCACGACCCTGCCAGGGTGAAAGCCAGTAATCCCCAAGGCGTCAATTCCTCAATCCAAGCGCGGCGCGGCCGATCACATGGCGGCGATGGTTGTTGGGTCTTTGATGCAATTGCGGACATGGGTCGGTTCCTGCCGCGATCCAATGAAAGGCGGAATCTGTGGCACGGCGGATGCCGTAGAGGGCATTTTAAAGCCTATTTCTGCCTCAAAAACTAGCCCGACGCGCAAGCGAGGGCGGGGTATTCGATGATGGTGATGCCCTCGCTTGCGCGTCGGGCTAGTTTTGAAATGCCCTCTAACAATGTCTCTCGTTCCCAAGTTTGAACTGAGGACGCGAGACAAGTGGAACACGCAGGAAGCGTATTCCACCATGCCTCGTTACGAATCGAGGACGCTGGGGGGGCGGACGTGATCGGGGAGGTGGCCGAGGTTTCGGTGGGCGATGAGTTCGGCGGTGATGCTGATGGCGATTTCGGGGACGGTTTGGGAGCCGATGTCGAAGCCGAGCGGGGCGTGGACTTGGGCGAGGGCGGCGTGGGAGATGCCTTCGCGCAGGAGGTCGTCGAAGATGAGTTTGATCTTGCGGCGGCTGCCGATCATGCCGATGTAGCGTGCCGGGGATTCGGCGACGTGGAGCAGAGCCTGTTCGTCGTGGTTGTGGCCGCGCGTGACGATGATGCAGTAGGTGTCGGAGTCGATCGCCAAACCTTTGAGTGCCGCGTCGATGGCATCGACGATTAGCCGCTTCGCGCTGGGGAAGCGTTCGCTGTTGCAGTACTCGTGACGGTCGTCGATGACCCAGACATCGAAGCCCACGTCGCTGGCCAACTCGGCCACTTTGCGTCCGACGTGGCCCGCGCCCACGATCACCAACCGGCAGCGCTTGAGATGCGGGAGGTAGGACGTGCCAACTTCGATGTACGGTCGAGGCCGTTGGATGAGCGGCTTGAGGTTCGTGAGGAGTTGAGCGGGTGGTTGAGGGTTGATGGTCGAGGGTTGATGGTCAGCGGACGCTCTGGTCCCCTCGCCCCCCGCCTTGGAGGGGAGAGGGTTAGGGTGAGGGGGGCTTTCGGTGGCAGGTTGAGGGTTGAGGGTTGAGAGTTGAGCGGAAGAGGCGTGTTGGAGTTGTTGAGCGTCATCGCCGTTCGGCCCCCTCACCCTAGCCCTCTCCCCCGAGGACGGGGGCGAGGGGAGGGCGGTCGCGGCGCGACGGTGGGCGAGGACTGTGCCTTGTTCATCAAGCAGCCAGCGATCGGCTTCCTGACCGCCGGACTTGTCGGTGTCGATGACAATCGCTTCGGTGCAGCCTCGACCGGCGGCGAGCATTTGGTGGAGCGACCGGTAGTACGAAGTGTCGTCGCCCGGTCGCAGGGGATCGACGAGCATCTTCATGCGACCGCCGCAGATCAGGCCGTCGTCCCAGCCGTAGTCGCTGTCGAGTTGAAACGACATCAACTCGGTCGAGCCTTCGGCGAGCAGAGCCAGCGCGCGGCGTTTGACTTCGGCCTCAACGCAGCCGCCGCCGAGTGTTCCGACCTGTGAACCATCGGCGAAGACCAGCATCGTCGCGCCCGCTTTCTGCGGTGTGGAACCGCGCGTTTCCACGAGCGCCGTGTAACAGACAGGACGTGAGTCGCGCAGGGCGATGTCGAGTTCTTGGATCAGGGAGAGCATGGTGGGTTGCCGATGAAGTGCGTGACCCGAGTCACAGACGTTCGAGTGAAGACATCCTCGCTTACGCTTCGGGTTGGTGTTGGCTACTCGCCCGGCTTCCGCTTGGGGTGGAGGATGACTTGCAGTCCTTGGGACTTGGAGACGCGGACGTACTCGTTGATCCGCTCGGCTTTCGGTTCGAGCTGGCCGCCGGTGAATTTGGCGACGATGGCGAGGACGTTTTCGTTGACCTGTCTCGCACCGGCGGCTTTCTGCACTTCGGGGCGACCCGTGCGGCTGCCGAGTTCGAGGATGCGGAACGGGCCGACGTATTCGTTGTTCGACGAGCCACCGCCCTGGTTCGAGAGCGGTGTGGGCGAGGCTCCGCCCGTCCCGACGCGCGACAGCACAAACGTCACTTCGTCATCCGGATTGACGCGCATCGAGTTGAATGTCCGGTTGTCGATCGGTAGCCAGAGGGCGACTTCATCTTGGCCGAGCTTATCGTTCAAGTCCTTCGCACCGGGAGTCTTTAAGTCCTGCATCAGGACCAGTTCACCGCCTCGATAACTGCGGCTGGTGGCCTGACCGGCGACGGTCGTTTTGAGGCCCCACAGCGGCGCGACTTGATCGAGATTCCCGACGGCACTCTTCGGGATGTCCACGCGCACCAAGTGCGAATCGAGGATCACGTCGCCGATGTTGATCTGCGCGTCCGCCTTGATGCCGATGAAGAACACCTTGGCCTCGCGCCCGGCCAGTCGTTCGAGATAGAGCCAGTTGCAGACGGCACCGGCCAAGCCGAGTCCGAGCGACAGGAGCAAACCTTGCACACCCTTCATGGTGAGTTCCTTGTTGTGGGTTGGGTTGAGTTGTTTCACCGCGTGGGCAACGTCGCCCGCCGCGCGGGGCGTTGTCCGCCTGTTGAAAAACGTAGGGTAAGCGTCTCACTTGCCCGTGAAAGCAGTTGAAAAAGGGGCAAGCCAGAGGCTTACCCTACGTTTTCAACAGGCTGTTAGCCGCGCGGTGAAACGAGGCAAATGCGTCGCTCGTCCTCGCTCACGCTTCGGGTTGGTGTGTTCATTTCGTGTTGATCGTGGTGGACCAGATCACTCCGGTCAGCGAGCCGTCTCGTTCGCGTTTCAGTTGCACGTCGGCGATGGTGTCGCTGAGACGGTACTTGAGACTGGCCGATTGCGTGCCGACGGTTCGCGTCAGAATCGCTTTCGTTCCGAAGGCTTCGTCGAAGTGTTGTACCCACCGCGCCAGGTCGTCGCGACCCTGGAAGACCAGCCACTGGCAGCCGTCCGCACCGCGCAGTTGGGTGATTCGTCGCGCCTGCTTGGGGAGCGGGATGTCTCGCACGGGTGATGCCGCCACCGCGCGAGTTGCTTCCGGGCGGAAGGTGTAGATCGTCCATTGGCCGCGCGCGGTGGGGAACGCGAGACCCCAGCCGACGACGCGCTGAATCGGTTCGCCTTCCTGGCGATCATTGGCGTCCACGAACCGCGTGGCGACGAACGACGGCAGCGGTTCATCACGGCGGTAAACGTTGCCGAGCGTCGAGTCCCACAACACGGGGGGAGCTGTTTCGAGTGCGGTGAGCCATTCGCGTTCGGCCTGTGTCGGCGGCACGGCGGGGAGCTGCGAGGAACCGACGATCGACTGGGCGGCCTTCGTCAGCACCTCGTCCAGCCGGTCGCTGTCCCCTTGCAGCGGAGTCCGTTCGATCGATGTGGAGGCGTCGCCGAACTGCATCGCGATCGGCGTGCGGCTCCAGTCGAGATCGGCTCCCGCCAGTCCGGTTAAGTCGGGCGTGATCGATTCGGGATCGGTGCGCCACCACTCGATGAGCTGGCTACCCACCGACAGCCCGACAACGCCAAAGAACCCGATCACCAACAAGTCGATCGCGCGACGAGTGAGTCTGCCGGAGAGGCTCGATGATGGTGGGATCGATTTCATGGAGGTGGCGCGTATCTCTATTCCAAATCTTGGTGAGTCGGCAGGCGGTCGAGTCAGTAGTCGGCCCTGCGGCTGCAATGAGCCACGGCCACGATCTGAATGCGATCCCCTGGCACCAGAAAAATCACACCGTAGGGAAAGCGAGAAACTCGTTGCAGATGAGTTCCGGCACGGTGCGTCCAACCGAGGTCGGGTCGATCACTCCATTCCGCCACGATTTCCCGGACGCGATCCCGAAAGCGAACTCCGACCAGCGGCTGCCGATCTTCGTAGAACTCGGCCGCCTGAGAAAACTCGGCCATTGCTTCGGGATGAAACTCCACGTTCATGGCACAGGTCGTCCGCGTGCGGCCAGCAGTTCATCGACCTTGGCGAATACCTCGTCGGCCGGAACGCAGCGTACCGCCCCGCTTTTCAACTCCGCGACGCGTCGCTCGACGGTGGCGTTCCAAGAAGCGGCCACCTCGTCATCGACAAAGAACCCCACGCTTTCGATCAGCGTCTCACCGATCTTCAACCGGTCTTGTGGGGGAAGATCCAGCAGTGAGGCCATCGTTGCTTGAACATCAATCGCCATGATTCAGCCCTCTCACAAAAATTTCGCAAATGCCCGCTCACCTCGTCAGCATCGTGCCACTGCCCGGCTAAACCTACAGCGCTCATCTGAGTGTTTCGTCGCCCAAGTTTGACGTGAGTTCTTTAGCCCGTAGGGCGTGAGATCGTAGCCCACGGCGTGAGCCGTGTTTTTTTGTCGCAGGCTTCCTCAGCCCGGAGGGCGACACATCGAAGGACGTTCAAAGTCTGTCGCCGTGTCGCCCTCCGGGCTAAACACAGTCCTTCTTCCACCTCACCCACGGCTCGCGCCGTGGGCTACGATCTGTCGCCCTCCGGGCTGAAAAGTCAGAAAAAACAAGCACTTCCGCAGTCAGTTTAGCGATGTAGGTCTAACCGCCTGTCTGAGTTTGCCAGATGTAGGGTGGGCTGTGCCCACCAATCTGCAACCCATTGTGGTGGGCACAGCCCACCCTACGGGAAGTCAGACAGTCGAACTAACAGCCTGTTGAAAAAACGTAGCTTGGACGCCTCGTCCGAGCGAAAACGAATTGGGAACGGATGGACGGAGCGTCCAAGCTACGGCCGTTCAACAGGCTACCAAACATCAACGGCGGCATTGAGAACACGCGCTATCGGCCGACTCCCACCGGTGACGGGGGGCAGGGGCAGAAGGACATGGGTGGGCAGATGCAGCGCTGGAGATTAGACGGGCGCGAGCAACCGAGCGATCCGAGTGATCCCATGAATTGTTGCAGGTCGCCGTAGCGTTGCCTCAGCGGATCGATTTCGCTGTCGGGGGCACCGCATTGTTCGAGTTCGCAGATCCACGAGCGATACATCCCAGAAAAGTTGGACGACATCGTGCAGGGGAGCCGGTCGATACGGCTGAGTAGGGAATTCGCGATGGGGCGGCCGTTGCGATCCACGCGCGAGATCGCACTGAAATAGAGAGCCTCCGCGTCCGACATGCAGAGCCGACTGACGCGCGGATAGAACTCGGGCGCGTCGCCGGTGTAACGGAGGAACTCGTCGTCGCTGTCGAGTGGATAGAGATCGGCTTGGCGGGGATTGGCTTGCAGCAGTTGCAGGTTCTCATCGAGCAGCCGCTTGTTGGTGTCGATGGCCGGATCGAGGGCGGTCAGGTCGGAGTGTTCGATGTCCCACCAGGCGCGCGAGCGAGGGTAGTCGTTGTACGGGATGCCGAGCGAGTTGAACTGCCAGTGGTTGTCGAACAGATCCTGATTGATGTTGAAATGGAAGCGGCCCTGTGTGGCTGGCAATGCTCCGCGCAGCAGTGGCAACTGGCGTTCAATGTCGGCGTTGCCCTGAATCACGTTGTCGTCCATTTCGAGACGGCCTTGGACGTTGATAGCCGCGACGGCGGCGGGGGCCGTCAGTTGTTGGCCTCGCGCACAGGGGCAGAGCAGATCGGTCGTGGCATCCCACTCGTCGCTCACGTCGGGTAGAGGCGTTCCGGCGCGAGCCGCCAGCGCGGCGGAAGCGGGCCAGTACGGAGGCGTCGCGTTGAACTCACCGGTGCGTGCGGTGAGCGTCCTCCAACCGGCATACCGCGCGTTTGTCTGCGTTCTGATCTTCCACGCTCCCGCCACACCGAAGTCGATCATCAGCGCCATCATCATCACGAGCAGCGGCAGGGAGAGAACGAATTCGAGCGGCGCGAGGCCGCGACGTGCATGGGGAGCACGAGCTGCGGGGTACGGAATGCAGATCGGGTGATACCTCACGCGGCACAAAGTGAGAGGTTTCCGAGTGGGGCGGCGTAAGCCCCCCGTTTCTTCCACGGCGGGCTGACGCCCAAGAACCGGGGGGCTGACGCCGCCCCGCTCAGAGGCCTCATCACTGACCGCGCGAGGTTTAGTTCGGTGGCGTGTCATGGGTTGTCGCCGTGGGTTGATCATCTGAATTGGTACCGAGGTTCGGTCGGTCTGCCGATTTTCTGAGCGGGGGACGTGAGTCCCCTGGATCGGCGGAGATTGTAATTTCGGGCGAAGACCGGCTTAGCAGCCTGTTGAAAAACGTAGGATGGACGCCCTCGTCCGTCCGTTTTCAACTCGAAATCACTCGGACGAGGGCGTCCAAGTTACGTTCTTCAACAG
>JAYSQC010000694.1:0-5519 GCA_043721755.1 Schlesneria sp. | reverse complement strand
AGCCCGACGCGCGAGCGAGGGCTGGACGTTCGATGAGTACGAAGCCCTCGCTCGCGCGTCGGGCTAGTTTTGAAAATGCGGACTAATACTTAGACGAGTACTTAGGGGTCCGAAGGATTCCGTGCAAAGTGAGAAGTGATCCGTGCAAAGTGCAAAGTGGAAACGCGGCAAAGACTCTCCCCAACACGAACCGGCACCCCGAGGTGTTGTCCGACGGTCGTCTCGCCAAGCTTGGTGACTGAGGGGAGTGCCTTTCATTTTGCACTTTGCACTGATCACTTCTCACTTTGCACTGTTTTCTGAGGTGGCGGCTCTGCCACGTTAGGATCGGCTCCCGATGAGTTCACCGGCGGATCGCGCGAACGACGGCAGACCCTCATCACGTTCCGCGCGATGCGCGAGCTGGGCCATCTCCCAAGCGGTCACGTAATGGAATCGGAAGTTCGGCTGAATGGCGTGCAACTCGGCCAGTTCTTGGTGAAACAACTGCATCCGTTCGCCGAGCAGCATGTCGATGTTGCCGGTTTTGCAGCCGTGTGTGTGCAGTTTGACGAACCGCCAATCGGGACGACCTTGCACGGTGACTCCGGCATTCAGCCACAGATGCAGCCGTCGAATGGACGGCGGATGCTTCAGGGTCAGGTCGGCATTTTCAATGCGCGGCAGCAGGCCGAACTTCTTGCGAGTCCAATCGAAACCGAGCGGCCCCTGAATCATGAGTAGGCTGTTGTTGGGAGCCTCCTGACCGACGCGCGCCCGCACGCCGGTGTTGTGTGACTTCCTGCGGCCGGGGATGTCCTGCGCGTAATAGATGCTGTTGATCGTCGTCGTTTGTGTGTCGCTCGGTGCCGACGGGAGCGTGAAGTCGGCGTAGCAACCGGTCTTCAGCAGAATCGGAATTTCATGATCGACTCCGCACCAGCAGCCGTCGCGCCGGGAGTTGTTCAGCGCCCAGTTGCCATGAATGAAACCGTAGACGATCTCATTGGTAATTGGATCGCGGCGCAGCATCCCGTGCCGGTGATACAGCACGTCGCGGAAGATGCTCAGCTTTTCTTCCAGTCCCTCCGGCGTGTCGTCCTGATGGTGGAGATGGATGTCGAACTCGCCGAACCCGGCGCGACACAGGTCTGCCAACGGGTCGATGTATTCGGGACGATACTGGTCCTGCGGAAAGAAAAACGTGTGCTGCGGCGGTCGGCCATCGACATCGCGAAACGACTCCAAGCGTTGCGGATACTCTTCGGTCCAACGCAGGACTCGCGCCAACGCATCGGCGCGCGTGGGGTTGCCCCACTCGGGTTCATAGTGATCGCAGATCGCGATGAAGACCTCGGTCGGCTTGCGGTCGAGAAACACCGGCGGCGGCGTGTTCAGCGGTGAGACGTAAGCGGGAACCCACAGATCCATCCCACGCGACTTCACCACACGCCAACAGAAACTCGCAATGAGTCCCAGCACGGACAACACGAACACGACAGCGGTGACGGGAATCATCCAGTCCGGAAGGGGAGGCATCTCAGGCTTTCTGGAGCGTCAGGTGGCGCGTCTGCTTGGCAGTCAAACGTCGTCCTTTTAGTTCTACTGTCCGACACATCCCAATGTAGGGTGGGCACTGCCCACCAACACGCTGCGAATTGTGGTGGGCAGTGCCCACCCTACGGAAAGTCGGACCGTCGAATTTGAACCCCCGTCTGCCTCGACAACTCTAGGTCGTCTTTTGCCAGGTGACGCGATAATTCGCGCGGAAGGCATCCCAGAGCGCGAGAGTTGTGGTGAGGTTCAGCGTTACGAACATCAGCGACGGTCCAAACAACGACGACCGGCGACCGCGTTGTTGGAACAGCCAGCCCACCGCCGCCGACACGTAAAACACAACTTGCACATTCAGAATCGCCCAATAGACCGGCACGCTCATCAACATCAGATTCATCGCCAACGCCAGCATCATCAGCGCGGGAGCCAACAGCCGCAGGAGTTTGTGCGAGACGAATTCAAACCAGAGCGGATTGCGCGACGGCGACAGCCACGCGGGAAATAGCTGCATCAGTTGAACAACCCCGGCGATCGTTCTCCGTTTACGAACCGACTCTTGCCCCGACGACTTCGACGGATCATCGAAGACCTGCGCAGCAGGCTCGAACAGACAGCGATATCCGCGTGCGACGGCCTGCATCGGGATGGCGACATCGTCCAGAATCGTCTGCGGCGGGATCGGTTGAAACAATGCCTTACGGATCACGTAACACGCTCCCGTCGCGCCGGGGACTCCGCGCCACAGGCTCTCACAGCGGCGGATGAATTTCTCGTACTTCCAGTAGAAGCCGATCCCCTGCGCGGCGGTCGTCGCGTTGTCGGCGGCGCGCAGCACCAGTTCGCCCGAGGCCACGCCGACGGTCGGATCGGTGAAGTTTTCGAGCAGTCGTTCGAGGCAGTCCGGCGCGAATTCCTGCCGTGCGTCGGCCAGCAACACGAACTCCGACTGACACTGCGGGACGAGTTCATTCAGCACGGCGGGCTTACCGCGACGCTCCGCGAAATCGAAACACTTCACGCGCGCATCAGGAAACACGGCGAGAATTGCGGCGGTGTCATCGGTCGATCCATCCGATCCGATTAGGATCTCGCGAATCCAATCGGCTCGGGTGGACGCCAACAGGTTGCATAGCTTCCTCGGCAACGAATGCGCTTCGTTGTGAGCGACGATCACGATCGACACCGGCCGCTCGACGTTCTGCTTCACCAACGTCGTCCAACTGGTTCGCGACTTCCACCACACGACGAACGGATAGCCGGCGAAGATGTATGCCAAACCGAAGAGGCTCAGCCAGAACACGATTTGTAAGGTGATGGTCATGTGAGTTCGTTCTGGTGTTGGTTTTAGGTGAGGTGAGAACTGCGGGGGCGTGAAGTCTTCGGAACGCAACGGCTGTCATTGGAGCACATTTCAAAACTTGTTTTGTCTCGAACAACTAGCCCGACGCGCAAGCGAGGGCTGGGCATTCGATGGCCGCGAAGCCCTCGCTTGCGCGTCGGGCTAGTTGTGACTCATCGACGGCAGCGCACCGTCACCTCATCGAGCAATTCTGCCAGTCGTGCGGTTTGTGACTCCCGGCTGAACTCGTCGATCGCTTGCCGAGCAGGGCGTTCGCGTGAAGTGCGTTCCACGCCGCTCAGGCGTTCCGTCAGCCAGGCCGCAATCCCCGCAGTGTCATTCGGAACGAAGTGGCCGTCTGGAAAGAACCGCCGCGCGAGGTCGGCCGTCTCACCATGCGGAGCGATGGCCAGCATCTCTTTGCGAATGGCGAGGTACTCAAACAGCTTGGCGGGGACGACCCGCTCCGCTCCCGGCACATCACTCAGTAACAGGCAAACGCCATCGGCCGAGTTCAGCCGCTCGACAACTTCCGAATGCGCGCAGTAGTCGATCGCTTCGAGCTTCGCGGTCGTCGCGCGAACTCGTTCCAGCACCTGCTGTTGCTCGGGCGTTTTGCGTCCGACGCAGACCAGCTCCAAGCCGCGAACCAGCTCCGGCTGTGACGCACTCAACGACTCAATCGCTTTGATGAGCGGCTCGATGTCCGTGAGGTTCCACAGCGTTCCGGTGTAGGTGAGGCGGAAGAGGGTTGAAGGTTGAGAGTTGAGGGTTGAGGGTGAAGACGGGGATGCGGATTCGCTTTCGCTGGCCTTCAACCTTCGACCCTCAACTTTCAACCCGTCCTCAAAATCTTCCGCGTCGAAGCCGTTGTAGATGCAGACGGCCGGAATCGCGTGCTTCAAGTCGGCCAACTTTGCGGCGAGGTTCGAGGTGCTGGCTTGAGTCGTCGCGACGACGGCATCGGCCTGTCGCAGCAGGCGTCGCTGCATTTGGTGCTGCACATAACGTGAGAACCCATCGCGCTGAGCGTTCTCCAGATACTGGCCGCTCAAGTCCCATTCATCGCGGTAGTCGAGAATCAGCGGCAGGCCGAACCTCTTCTTGAGTGCCGCGCCGATGAAGAAACTCGAATAGGCCGGTGCGGTGACGAGGATCGCGTCGTGAGGTTGCTCGCGCAACACGGCCGATCCCGCGCGCAGGGCGTTCGGGTTCCAGAGGACTTGCGGATCGGGTTGCAGCGCCAGTTTGACGACACGCTTCGCGAGACCCTTCACCGCCGACTTGATGCGCGTCAGCAGACCGCGTTTCGTGGAAGCCGCTCCGACGAGTGACTGCTTCACGCGGTAGTCCGGCTCCCAGGTGCGGGCGCGCACGATGCGCACGTCATCGGGAAGATCAGCCAGCAGACTTTCGTCGCGCACGGGGACAGACGGGTTCTCGGTCGTGAGGACCGTCACCTCCCAACCACAGCGTCGCAGATACTTCGCCCATTTCGCGGGACGTTGAACTCCGGCTCCACCGACGGGCGGGAAGTTGTAGGCGATCAACAACACGCGCCGCGGCCGATTGGCAGGAACGACAACGTCGTCAAGTGAGGCTTCGAGTATTCCGGCGGACATGATCGTGGTCTTTCTGCTTCATCTGCTTCCGATGTCATCCCGCTTCGGATGCCATCCTGCTTCGGAGCGGGGCGGCGTCAGCCCCCTGTTTCTTCGTTCCGGCTGTTGGCTCTTGGGCGTAAGCCCCTCTTCGATCAACGCGGAACCAGGGGGCTGACGCCACCCCGCTCCGAACAACCGAAGAGGGCTGACGCCCGAAAATCACATGGGGATTGCAGCCGCGACGCGGCGTTGTTTCACCGCTCCCGTCCACTCGGACACCGTCGTCGTTTCAAACCGATCGAACACACCGCGCGAGGCCATTGTCGCCACGGCCGTGATCGCCCACGGGTGGTTGTCGTGCATCAACAGGATGTCGCCATCGCACGGTTCATACGTGGAACACCACGCCGTCATGTCGTCGGCCGAGGTCATCCGATAGTCGCGCGGATCGACGTTCCACAGCGCGACGTTCTGCTCGCGCTGCCACAGCCCGGACAGCTTGCTCCAATTCAGCTCGCCCTTCGGCGGCCGCATCGTGCGCGAGGCCGCGCCGGTCAGTTCGATCAGCAATTCGTCAGTGCGTCTGACTTCATCGAGGAACTGACGCGGCGAGGTCTTCGACGGTTCGCTGTGCGTCCAAGTGTGATTCCCCAGTTCATGCCCTTCCGTAGCGATGCGTCGCACGATGTCGGGGTGACGCTCGGCGAGTTCACCAATGACGAAGAAGGTCGCGGTGAGCTGGTGTGCGGCCAACACATCGAGCAGTCTCGGTGTGAACTCAGGATGCGGCCCGTCATCAAACGTCAGCGCGATCTTCGATTTGGCATCGCGCCGTTGAACCGGTCCGCGCGTCAACAATCGCCGCCGTGAGACACACGTCGTCAGGATCGCCTTCGTGAGTTGTCTAAGTAGTCCCATGATCGTTCTCACTTGGAGTCCTCGTTTCACCGCGTGGGCCTTGATGAGACATCTGAGCGGGGCGGCGTCAGCCCCCCGGTTCTTGGGCGTCAGCCCGTTTTTAGGAACCGGGGGGCTGACGC
>JAYSQC010000693.1:0-2235 GCA_043721755.1 Schlesneria sp. | reverse complement strand
TCCACACCACACCGCCAAGTTTCACTACCGAGACCACAAACCCGCCGCTGCCGCCTGACTCAACAAAACAAGACCAATCTTCTCGGATAGCCTCTCAGTTGATGCGGCTGGAGCGACGGGACCGTGATCGCAGCATAGTTCGTAGGATGGACGCCTCGTCCGCCCGAGAACCCGGAGCTTTGGTAGGACGGACGAGGCGTCCATCCTACGGGGCATTCCATTCTCGCTGCTCGCCTGGCTTCAGAACGAGTGGTCCCAGATCTCGCCGGTCCCTTTGATTCGCAGCGGCGCGAAATGATGTTCGGCTCGGCCCAGCAATTCGATGGGGTTCTCAAAGTAGGCCGCCAATTGCTTCAGCAGTGCGGGATCCGCCGCCTGTGCCTCATCACGAGACTGAAAACGGGAGAGGACCAGAACGCGATAGCTTCCGGCGGGAAGATTGAGTTGAAAACGCCCCGCTTCATCGACCGTTGCCAGTGTGCCGCCGAGTGCGTTAATCGTCGCCGCGGCGACGCGCGCATCAGCCTCGCCGTCAGCCGGACGAAACCCCACGACAGGCAGCTTCACCTCGCCCGGCCGCTCAGCCGGAAAGACGATCAGCCGCGCACCGCGATCCGGGTGGCTCTCGCCTTCCGCCGACTTGTACGTGATGCGTCCCGAAAGTTCGCTCGGAACAACGGGTGCCGCGACGAGGGCGGTCATTGCTGGTGAGGCTGCGGGCGAAAGGGACTCCAAGACACGAACGAATCTTTCGACAAACATTCCGCTGAGGAACAGGCCGAGAACCGCGAACGCACTGCGAAAGGAAACGGCGGGCCGCTGCATCGGTCTGGAGCCACTCGCCAAGAACGCAGAGTGACTTTCAGAACGCGGCAACTCATCGACGTGACTCTGCTGCGCCGATGGCAACCGTTGATCGACGGGAGGCTCGGCGAGTGACAGCAGTTCCGCCATCAGACTCCGCTCGTTCTCGCGAGTGGAGAGAACGTTCGACGCCCCTTGTCCTGACGCGGCGGATTGTCCCGAAACAACGGAGGAGGCGTTGGGAGGCGGCTCCAAAACTTGAATCGGTCGATCTAGTTTGATCGGCGTCGGCGCGATCGGCATTTCGATCGGGATCGGCTCGGGAATGGGTTGCGGGATCTGGTTCGCTTCGTCGCCGTCATCACCGTTCTCATTGGACTCGCGTTCAAAGCCCATCGCGGCCGACTTGGCGACCGGCAACGGCTGATCGAGCAAGTCGCCAAGCTGTGCGAGTTCATCCAACGCCCGAGCCAGATGCGCGTCTTGCAGATTCAACTCGGGCGTTGGAAGCGGCTGAACGGTCCCATCGAGCAGCGGGACTCGAATGGACCGACCGCACGTCGGGCAATCGACCACGCCCCCCGCCTGCGCACGCGAGATACCGAGGAACTGACGGCAGAAATTGCAGCGAAACTTGATCGGCATCCGGAGAGAGTCTCGAAGGGAAAACGGGTTGGCACCAAGGCGGTCGAACAACCTTGAATTACGGGGTTCAACACTAGCCCGACGCGCAAGCGAGGGCTTCACTTTTTACGACAGTTTGCCCTCGCTTGCGCGTCGGGCTAGTTATTGAACAACCTCGCAACATCAAGTTGTTTGACCAATAGGCGGAACAGTGCAACGGCAATTGTGTCAGGTGTCTTGCGGAGGTTGATTTGAGCGAGTCAGTTCGTTCACCGCCAATAAAACCACGAGTGACACCAGCGACAAAGTGAACACGGCCACAGACACCAGCATCACGCCGCGAACGGCCATCGCTCCCGATGCGTCTCCGACCGATCGCAGGATCAACGCGAGCATCCCCGCAATGAAACCGACGCCTAAAGCAGCGGCTCCACTCCACAAAACACGGGCAATCCAAGGATGCAGATTCACGAAGCGACCTCATTGAGAAACAGATTGTCGAACGGCCTGTGGAAAAACGTAGGGTAAGCGTCTCGCTTACCCTACGTGATAAACAGACTGCTCAGTAAATCCGCCGAGATCCTGATGTGGCCACGCTCTTGGCGAGCGTGGCTACCCAGCGATCAATGCAGGTCCACTTAGCATCAAGGGCGGATCACACTGGAGCCACCTAGGCGTGTCAAGGACCACATTGGAACCGTCACGTTATACTTCACGCGGCACAAAGTGAGAGGTTTCCGAGCGGGGCGGCGTCAGCCCCCGGTTCCTCCAATGCGGGCTTACGCCCACGAACCGGGGGGCTGACGC
>JAYSQC010000692.1:0-3126 GCA_043721755.1 Schlesneria sp. | reverse complement strand
GCGTCAGCCCCCCGGTTCTTGGGCGTAAGCCCGCATTGGAAGAACCGGGGGGCTGACGCCGCCCCGCTCGGAAACCTCTCACTTTGTGCCGCGTGAGGTTCAGCTTTTTTTGGAGGGGTTGAAGCAGGCGGAACACTGTGGTTCCACGGTGTCGTTGGTGAAGTGGACGACGTGTGTGGAGGAACTGCACGCCGTACAGCGGAGCGGCTCCAACTTTTTGAGAAGCGGGTTCCAGTAGAGCGTGTGCGTGCGCGAGGCTTGCTTGCGTTGAACGAAGATGGGGAGAGCGAGAGCGGGGATCGCCACCCTGAGGAGGACGAGCGGTCGCAGTTCGGCGCGCAGGGAATAGCGTTCGGTCAGCTCGCCCAGTTTTCGACGTTGCTCCAACCCGACGGCGTTCTTCTTGGCTTGGATCTCTGCGGCCGATGGCGGCTCGACCCCTTTGCGTGGTTTGGGAGCGGCCTCGCGCGTGAGGGCACGGTAGTAGTCTTGGACTCGTTTGCGATCTCGCTCCAACCGCTGCTCGATGCGCTGGATGAAGTCTTGAGAGATGTCAAGCATCTGCCGCCGTCCGACTTGGATCGCGAGGGCTTCGGTGTCGGTGGGCGGAACGATCTCGTCGTTCGCGGCGTGGTCTGTTGCCGTCCGGTCATTCGTCCCGTGGTCATTCCTTACATGGTCATTCGTCAGCGACTCAATGTCGGCGAATTCCTCAGCCGAGAAACTGGCATCCACCGTGTCGGCTACCGGTCGAATGGGGGCGAGATCGGACAACTCGGCCAAGTCGGGGAGCCTGAGCAACGCGCCGCTGGCGGAGTTGAACGTCACCGACACGAGCGACTCCCACATGTCGTCCGATTGAATGCGTGCATGCAGCGTCCACTGGTGGTACTCGACGCGCGTGGCGCGCGATTCGTCGTCGGGCGACGCCATGTTCTCCAGTGAGTTTTGCACCGCGCTCGGATGGCTGCCCTGCGCGGCGAGCAGGTGGCTGAGCTGCATCCGGTTCAGACCGGACTCGCGCTGCTTGCCCGTTGTCTCCGGAGTCTTGTGGACGGCTTCCGGCGGCTTCCGGGCGGCTTCCGGCTGCTCGCCATCGATTGGCAAACTGCACTCCAATGAACTGTCGCTCCAGTCCGGCGAGTCGTCGCCGTTGGCATCCGTCGCGCTGGTTTCGGTGGTCCGCAACAACCCGCCGCCGCGTCGCCGCAGGTATTCATCCAGTCGCAGGTAGAGCAGGGCTTCGGTCTCGCCCGGTGTGGCGTGGATGGTCTGCGCATAGCGGGGCGGGAGGTCCAAATTGACGAGGCTGCGCGTGTTGCGAACCATCACTTCACCGAGCAGCGTGCGCAGTCGTTCGCGGTTGCGGGGATCGCGCGGGTTGCCGCGCGTGACGAACTGCTTCTTGAAGTCGGCCTCCGTCTTGAGATGCCCCGGCGCGAGCAACGTCAGCAGGTTGTACAGTTCGACGAGGTTGTTCTGGACGGGAGTCGCCGTCAGCAGAAACATGAACCGGCGCTGGAGCGAGTTCACCACTTGCCAGTTCAACGTCGCTCGATTCTTGCAGTGATGGGCTTCATCGACGATGACCAAGTCCCACTGTTGCGCGGCGACCAGTGCCGATCGTTTCTTCGCCTTGGCCGACGTGAGCGACATCAGCACCCGATCCTGGCCGCTCCAGTATTCGGGCTGGTCGGCTTCGGCGGTCTTCGGCGGGACCGTGAAGTCCAAGTGGAACTTGCCGTGCAGTTCGTCCTGCCATTGCGAGACCAACGGCGCGGGAACGAGGATCAGCACGCGCTTGACCAACGATCTCAGGACATATTCCCGCAGCAACAGACAGGCTTCGATCGTCTTCCCCAGACCGACTTCATCGGCCAGCAACACGCGCCCGCGAAACTGACGCAGCACACGCCGCACGGTCTCGATCTGATGCGGCAGATGCTCGACGCCGGTCAGTCCTTCGAGGCACAGCAGTTCGTCAAACCCGCGCAGCAGGCTGAGGCGCGCGTGCTCCAAGTGGAGCCACAGGTCGCGTGCCCCACCGCCCGGTTTGACGGCCGCGAACGAGTGCGCCTGAAACGTCATCGGGATGCCGCCAGCGGTCAACCACCGATCGCCGGCGGAGACGCTCTGAACGATCACGTCGTTCGGAACCGCCGTGGCTGGCGAGGCTGGTGGCTCCGCAACACGCTGCGGAGTGGTCGCTGCGTCAGCTCGCGGGTGGGTCGCTGAGTCTGAAGCGGGACTTGGGACAGTCGAGCGGCTCGGAGGTTTCTTCGAGAGTTGGCGTGTCGCAGCCATCAGGTCGCGTCCTTGCTCCAAGTGATCTGAATCAGCCACTTCGGTATCAGACTGTTTGATCTCAGCCTGTTTGACCTCCGAACTCACGGTTCGGGCGGGCGAGATTGAACTCCAACCGATGACGAACTGCAACTCGCTTCAAACACGGATCGTCCGTGAGGCACGCGGAGAGAGTTGCCTGACGCACACTAACCCTAAACCAAGCGAACCCCACCGGGCTTGTCCCGGTGGAAATAGGTCTTTGCACTACTTGCTCATTCACTCGAAGCGACATGGCGAGTAGTGCAGAAACCCGCGAGCCACCGGGGCAAGGGGACTGTCGATTTAATCACAATCTGATCGTTTAACCGCAAGCCGAAGGCGTGCGGTTAAACGAATACTTCGACAGTCCCCAAGCCCGGTGGGGTCGCTTGATTGAGGACTAACAGCCTGTTGAAAAACCACCCCACCGGGCTTGCCCCGGGGGAATCAGGTCTTTGCACTACTCCATTCCAATTGGTTTTTGAAGTAGTGCAAAGACCCGCGAGCCACCGGGGCAAGCCCGGTGGGGTTTTTCAACAGGCTGTTAACCCGAAGTGTGTACGAGGGCGAAGTCGAGCGACGCCCGCGTTCACACTTCGGGTTGGTGTGGTCGGGTCAATCATTTCTGGCCGCTCCCCTGTTCTCGAAGGGGGCTAGTGGTCGAACAACTTGAGATTGCGGGGTTGTTCAACAACTAGCCCGACGCGCAAGCGCGGGCAAACCGTTGTCGAAAGTGAAGCCCTCGCTTGCGCGTCGGGCGAGTGAGGAACCCCGCAAGACAAAGGTGTTCGACCACTCGCT
>JAYSQC010000691.1:0-1660 GCA_043721755.1 Schlesneria sp. | reverse complement strand
GCGTCAGCCCCCCGGTTCTTGGGCGTCAGCCCGCTTTCTAAGAACCGGGGGGCTGACGCCACCCCGCTCGGAAATGGCTCACGTTCGGCCGCGTGCGGTAAGGAGTCCGTGCTGAGATCCCCAACGAACCGCTCCGACCACTCGCCGATGCACCGCAGTGCCTCATCCATTCGCAGAGCCACGATGTCCGTGATAGATCGTCCCGCGATCAACACCGACTGCGGAAGCGGCGCGAGGCGGCGTCCCTCACACGTCGAACACGTCTCTTCCACGTCTTCAATCGCCGTCGCGACAACGCCCAAACCGTGACACGCCGCGCATGCTCCGCGAACACTGTTGAAACTGAAGTCACTCGGCTCCAGCGTCGGGAAGCTGACGCCGCACGTTGCACATGCGAGGCGACTGCTGTAGAGCCGGTCCTGCCATTGGCCATCCGATTCGTGACTGAGCAGGCACTGTCCCTGGCCAAGTTCCAGCGCGAGGTCGATCGACTCTTCCAGCCGTGTGCGAATTCCCTCCTTGATGATGAGCCGATCGACGACGACCTCAATCGTGTGCGGCTTCGTTGCGACCAGACTCGGCGGTGAAGCAGCATCGACCAGCTCGCCATCGACACGCGCACGCACGAAACCGTCACGCACGATCCGCGCAAAGACTTCCGTGTGCGAACCGTTCTGTCCGCGAATGATCGGCGACAGGATTAACACCTTCTGCCGGTCTTCGAGTCTCAGAGCCTGATCCACGATCGCCTCGCGCGATTGAGACGACACCGGCTGATGACACGTCGGACAGTGCAGCCGTCCCGTGCGGGAATAGAGCAGCCGCAGGTAGTCGTAGACCTCGGCAATCGTCGCCACCGTGGTCCGCCGTCGTGGCCCGCGTGTGCGTTGCTCGATGCCAAGCGTCGGCGGCAGCCCTTCGATCAGATCGACCTCGGGACGTTCGAGCCGCTGCAACAGCGCGCGTGTTTGCGGTGAGACCGTCGCGAGATAACGTCGCCGTCCCTCGGCGAACAACGTGTCAAACGCCAGCGAACTCTTGCCGCTGCCGCTCACGCCCGTGATGACTGTCAGCGTTCCGAGCGGGATGTCCACGTCGATGCCGCACAGGTTGTGAGTTCTCGCACCACGAATGCGAATCGCGTCAGTGGCAGTCGAATTCAAATTCGCGAGTGGCATCAGGCAAGAACCGGGTGGGTTTAACGACTGCTCGTCAGATCGGGCGGGACGGTACTCTGGCCTCCAAGCAGCCTCAAGGCTGAGCGAGGCTTTGTCGGAAAACGATCAGCCGGAACGCGATAGCGTCCGGTTTCTGGCGGAAACCGTGGGCTAGCGCCCAGCGGCTGATAGTTTTCCGACAGAGCCTAGGAAGCTCGATGTCGGGAAGTTGATGTGAATGAGTCCAGTAAACCGCGACCCTCTGGGGATCGCGCTGGAGTTGTGAGTCACCCGAGCAACGCGTTCCCCAGAGGGTTGCGGTTAAACTTTCCTGCCCCTACCGGATTGCAGGTGCCACTCTCAGACCCCATCCGCCTCGTGCGGATGGTGAACGAGACGGCGAGCTATACCTCGCGCGGCCAAGAATGAGGCCATTGCCTCGTTTAACCGCGTGGGCAACGCCCCGCGCGTCGAGCGATGTGGGACGCTGTTTTGCCATCGAC
>JAYSQC010000690.1:0-10273 GCA_043721755.1 Schlesneria sp. | reverse complement strand
GCGTCAGCCCCCCGGTTCTTGGGCGTCAGCCCTCTTTTGAAGAACCGGGGGGCTGACGCCGCCCCGCTCGGAAATGTCTCACTTTCTGCCGCGTGATGTCTAACGCCGCCGGTGAACGTTTTGATGTTGCTCGACGTGCTGTTCTGTCTCGTGGTACTCGCGCGTCAGTTCGCGAGACTCCTCCCGCCCGACGATCCGCGCGATGAACTCGGCGGCGTCCAGACACTTCGCCCCCTTGATGCCGATCGTCCGCACGGTCACTTGTCCCGTGGGACCGATTTCAATCTCAAGCTCTTCGGCCATGACTGTTGTTCCTTCGGGTTTGTGGTCGTGATTGGTTGGCGGCCGCAACAGGATGTAGGGTGGGACCAGCTCGCTTCGAGCGCCGGCCCACCATTTTTTCATCGCGAATGTGGTGGGCCGGCGCTCGAAGCGAGCTGGTCCCACCCTACGAAATGCGCGTACGCCGACGAGCACCTTTCCACCCGTGCCCTCACCAATTGCGGACGCGAATCTTCACGGTGCGATCCGCGGTGACTTCTTCATCCACGATGGCCATGTTCCGGCTGTTCAATTCCGTGACCACGCGGTGGTAGACGTACTGCTGAGTCACGCGACCGATCAGTTCCTCGCCGATCTGTTTGAGTTCAGTCTTCGAGTGGCCGTGACCTTCGACGCACACCTTCAACGCGCCGCGGGCGTCGCGCGTGAAAATGGCCCGCACGTCCTCCCGTTCGACGACAATCTGCTCGCCCGAGCCGCCGGTTCCCTCCAGAATCTCGCTCTCTTCGAGTTCGATCTCGGCCCGGTTGGCTCCCGTCACGCGACGGCTCTCCTCGACCGCCTCGTTCACCGCAGAGAAGCCCAGCACTCCGACGGCTCCCACCACGGCTGCTGAGATCGCCGACCAATTGGCGATCACCAGCGGCGCTATCACCATCACTGTGCTCATGAGTCACCTCGAAATCTGAGTCGTCGCCGTTTGCCAGAGGCGACGCGGGAGAGACACGGTCGGTCCCGATGCGGAGACCGCCCGTTGGCATGTCGGTCACAATTCGATCTTTCCTCGTGAAGTCCGGCTTTTCCGAAAGCCGGACTTCCTTCCGCACATCAAATACCCGGAGAGAAGTCCGGCTCACAAAGCTAAGCCGGACTTCCAGCTTCGGTCACAATTCAATCTTGCGTCGCGATTCCTCAGTCACTCGCGTCGCCACTCCTGACGCGGGTCGAGCGCGGCCCGCCGCCCAGTTCCGCAGACGGCTCAATTCTTCGTTCATCGTCTTCGACAGGGGCACCGTCTCCGCCAGACTCGCGCGCACGATGCTCGTGTCGAGTGGCACCTGCCGACTGAACGAGTCGAACAGCGCCGAGATGATCGCCTCTTCGATTTCGGCTCCGCTGAAGCCATCGCTGCCACGAGCCAGTTCCGCCACGTCGAACTCGGCGGGATTGCGGCCCCGCCGCTTCAGATGAATCCGAAATATTTCTTCGCGCTCGCCGGCCAGTGGCAGATCGACGAAGAAGATTTCGTCGAGTCGTCCTTTGCGCAGCAGTTCGGGCGGGAGGTGGCTGATGTCGTTCGCCGTCGCGATCACAAACACCGGCGCTGTTTTTTCGGAGAGCCACGTCAACAGCGTACCGAACACGCGCGACGCCGTTCCGCCGTCACTTCCCGAAGCGGATGTCGAACCGGCCAGAGCCTTGTCGATTTCGTCGATCCACAGAATCGCGGGCGCGATGCTTTCAGCCGTTTGAAGTGCCCGCCGCACGTTCTCTTCACTCGAACCGACGAGACTGCTGAACATGCGACCCAAATCGAACCGCAACAGCGGCAGCTTCCACAGCCCCGAGACCGCCTTCGCGCACAGGCTCTTCCCGCAGCCCTGCACGCCCAGCAGCAGCACACCCTTCGGAGCGGGCAGGCCAAACTTTGCGGCACGATCCGAGAACGCGATCGTACGCTTCGTCAACCACTCCTTGAGATTCGTCAGCCCCGCGACCTGTGCGAATTCTTCGTTCGCTTCGTAATACTCCAGCAGGCCGCTTTTCCGAATGATCTGCTGTTTCTCGCTGAAGACGACGCTGACATCGGCCGAGTCCAACTTGCCATCCAACACCAGTGTCTTGGCGAAGACGTTCTCGGCCTCCTTCAACGTCAGGCCGCGTGCGGCGTGAAGTAGTCGCTCGCGTGAATCGCCCTCCAGATTGATGCGGACCTGCGGATTGTCTTTCACGTCCTCGACGATTCGATCGAGCAGTTGACTGAAGTCTTCGGGACGAGGCAGGCCGAATTCGAGGACCGTGATGTCCTTGGCCAATTCCGGCGCGATGTGCATCTCGGGCGAGACGATGACGATCGACTTGTACGTGTCGCGAACGTGATGCGCGACATCGCGCAGCTTGCGGATGACCGTCAGGTTGCAGCGTTCGCCCGCCGTGAACGGATGAAAATCCTTGAACAGATAGATCGCCGGTTCGACCTGATCTACCACGGCGTCGAGTGCCGCGATCGGATCGGTCGTGCTGTTGCTCCCTCCCTTGGTTCGAGTCGGCTCGGTACCGGATCGGACCAGCCCCTGCGTGACCGTCCACACGAACAGCTTCTTGTTGCGCGCCTCCGCGATCTTCCGCAAGCAGCGTTCGACTCGCTCCTCCTCCCAACTGATCACGTACACGATCGGATAGCGTGCTCGAATCAGCACGTCGAGTTCTTGCTGCGGCGAATGTTCGCGAGAGGCCGCCACCGGCGCGGCGGGTTTGGCTCCCGCCGGACGCACCTTCTGCGGGACGGTGCTGAGCGATCGTTCGGGGCGGCTGGGTGGCTGGTCAGTCATGGTCATCGATCAATCCTGTGAAGAGTCGGTTGCCGCACAGCGTACTGCCGCCAACCGGATATCGAGTGCGGCGTCTCCCAGATTCAGCGAACCGAGCAGTTCGAGCAACTCACGCGACGCTCCAAACAGGCAGAGTCGTCCGTCCGGTAGAAACGTGATCTCGGTGATGGCGGTCTCGTCGTCACAGAGTCTCCCGCATTCTTCGTGTGAGGAAACAGACGCAGTTGTCGAAAGAGGATCAGGCGATGACATTGAGGCCCGCCTCTCCCGCGAGTTGCCGCGCGCGGTCGCCCTCTGTCCTCGACAACGGCACCGCGAGTTCGGCATGTTGCCGCGCCTGCCAGCGCGGTTGATAGCCATCACGCAGGCTGAATTTGACCTGGGGCATCTCCCTCCGCAGCCAATCGACTATCGGCCGAAAGCAACAATCGAAGTGGCCCGGCAACACCAAGTGCCGCACGATCAGATCGGTCTGAGCCGCCGCGAGCCACAGATTCCGAGTTACCACGGAAACGTAATTGGGAACGCGCGCGATGCGACTCGCGCACTCATCGTTCCCAAATTTGAAGTCGGCCACATAGACCGATACCGCGCCCGCAAGCAATTCAAACGCCTCGGGGGTTCCGTAGAAGTCCGACTTCCAAACGATGGGCGGCAGATCCATGCAGGGCGACATGGCGTCGAGAATGGCGGGAATATGAATGGTCGGTTCGCCACCAACCCACTGCACGTTGCGTGCGCCCTGAGTCTTTCCCCACGCGACGGCCTCTGAAAAAAACTCGGCCGTCAGAACACGACCGCGCGACGGATCGAAGGCGTTGGCTTCCGCGATGCAGAACGCGCATCGCAGGTCGCACCCCGACAGGTAGAACAAATGCGACGGCACCAATTCAGGCTCCTCGCCACACTCGACGCGGTGCCGAAACACACGGGCCTCAATTCCGGCATGACACGGCCCGCGTTCACCTTGCGCTCGGTTCACTCCGCACCGGTGTTCGCATAACAAACAATGATCCCACTGTTTGTGAGCCATCTCAGTGCGATACGGTGCGAGGGCAACAGCGGACATGGTGGTGGACGTTTTCTGGCAATCAGATGCGAAACGCTGAGCGACCGCGACTGCGGCGGATGCCATCTTACTCGCTATTCCCCACGACGCCAGTCAGATTGTCTTGAGCAGGTTCGCCGCTCAAACCATGGAAAATAATCCGGCAACGGTTGCCCTGCGCAATGATCAAACGAACAAGCCCGAGTCGGTCCCAACTCGGGCTTGTTCAAGGTTCGCGCTGCGCAAGGATTTTCTTCGCCCCACGATCAACGATCAAAAGATGCCGAGTTGGTCTCGGGCTTCATCGGTCATGCGGGCGGGGGTCCACGGGGGGGACATGACGAGCTTGATCTCGGCCACGTCGATGCCCTCGACTTTCTCCAGCGCCATCTTCGACTGCATGATGATCTGCGGCCCGGCGGGACAGGCGGGGCTGGTGAGCGTCATCTCGACCTGAGCCTTTCGATCCGTGTGGTTGATCGAATAGACGAGGCCCAGATCGACGATGTTGATCATCAATTCCGGGTCGATCACTTCCCGCAGCGCCTCGATCAACGCGCCGTCATCGACGGTCGATTCGCCTACGTCGGCTTCCCCCTGCGTCGCGCAGTCGCCGGTGGTGGCTGTGTTCTCGCAACACGAGTCGTTCGCCGTGGGAGCGATTTCCAATCCCGACGTGACGGACGCAATGGTCCCGCTGGTCGATGCAGGACTTGATGAACAGCCACCACCACCATGATCGTGGTCATGATCATGCGTGTGAACGTGCGGAGCCGCATCGTGGCTGCAACTGGCTGCCGGTGGAGTGACGACCGGTGGTGCCGCCTCGCGCGAGGCGGGAGTGACTGCGGGGGAAGCGGTCTCCGTGGACAAAACGTCGGTGGACATGCGGGGCCTCGTAGTGTCGGTTCGATCTTCGGCGGGTCGGTTCGCTTTTGCGGGACGGACCCAGGATTTTTTGTTGTCTGCCATCAGTCGCGTGCCCTGACGAAGACGCCGCCGTCGCGGACTTGGACTTCAAACGTGGCGATGGGTTCGACGGCGGGCATACACATCGGAGCACCCGTCCGCAGGTTGAACTTCGCGCCGTGACGCGGGCAGATAATCGAACAGTCTCCCCCGAGGGGGCCGTTCGTCAACGGTTGCCCATCGTGCGAGCAAACGTCTTCCACCGCGAAGAACTCGTCCCCGATGCGGATCAACAGTGAGGGGATGTCCTCGACCAAAATGGAGATTCGTCCACCGGCAGGGACTTCGTCAACAGAGGCAACTCGTTCAAACTCGGACATACGGACAGTGTGCTTTCGATAACTAGGCTTTGTCGGAAAACGGTCGAAAGGGCGATTGGGGTCAGGCACCGCGTTTTTGACGCGCGGGCGTTGCCCACGCGGTGAAACGATGAGTCAGACATTTCGCTCTGTTTGATGAACATCGTTTGTAGCTGGCTTTGAATGGAGTGGCCCCATCATCGCTTCCACTGGTCGGCGGCATCGAGCAACGATTGCAACGGCAGTTCGAAACCGGGCATCAGGGGCGTGGTGTAGACCTCATTCTCCGCAACCACCCGGCAGGAACCATCGGCCAGAGAAACCGTCATCGTGCGGCGGAAGCGGTCCACGATCCAGTATTCCAGCACGCCGACCTCACGATATTCGCGGCGTTTCGTTTCGTAATCGCGCTGGCGGTCCCGCTTCGATTTCGACACGAACTCGATGGCGATTGCAGGAACGTCGTGACGGGGATCGGGAGTATGGTCGAGACCCAGCCAGATCACTCGATCCGCCTTGCGACGAGTCTCATCCGAAAGAGGGATGTATCGCTCCGGAAGCGTCCAATCGAGAACCGATCCGCGCGGATGTTCGCGCTGGTACTTCATCAACAGATACCCGAGTTCATCAACCGGCGCGGCTTCACCCTCGGCAGGAATCGGACTCACGATGACCACTCCGTGAACGAGTTCGTAGCTGTACCTCGGATCCCATTTGGTGATGGCATCGAATTCCTCGGCGGACAGCTCCAGCCCGTTGGAGCGTTTGCTCAGTCGGAGGGATGTTGCTTCAGCAAGACTCATCACGTTGCCCCCATTTCTTGACGCCGCAGTCACTCACCGATGCCCAGCTTGCGTTCGACCGCCTGGCCGAGCGTTTCTCTCACGATCTCGACCGGGATGCGGTCGTAAACTCGCTGAAAGAAGCCGGTCACGATCATGTGCATCGCTTCCGATCGAGTCAGGCCGCGGCACATGCCGTAGAAGAGTTGTTCTTCATCGACTTGTCCGGCGGTTGCGCCGTGCGTGCAGCGAACATCATCGGCTTCGATTTCGAGACCGGGGATCGCATCGACTCGACAGGTGTCGCTCAAGAGCAGTCCGTCGTTGCGTTGATAGCCATCGGTCTTCTGCGCGTCTTTGGCCACCTTGATCATGCCGCGCCAGACGCAGCGGGCCTTATCTCGGACGACATCTTTGTAGAGCAGGTCGCTCGTCGTGTTGGGAGCATTGTGCGTCTGCTGCGTGTAGTACGAGATGAGTTGTTTTTCGGTGGCGAACGTCACCCCGTTGACCTGCGCCGAAGCCCCCTTGCCATCGAGGTACACCTCTTGGTGAATGTGAGCCAGTTTGGAACCAAGTCCTGCGACGGTCCATTGCAGCGACGCATCGCCCTCAACGCGACCACCCTGATGGCCGAAGTGCCACGTCTTCTCGTTCCAGTTCTGAAGTTGGACGTATCGCAGGTTGGATCGAGGAGCCAGCAGCAGTTCGACCGCGCCGACATGCAGCCCCACCGCCGTGGTCGAGGCGGACGAAGTCTCTTCGAGGAGCGTGGCCGATGCTCCCTCTTCGAGAATAATGAGCGTGTGACTGAAGTCCGCCGCTCCTTCACTCGCGAGGCCGATCAAACTGTACAGCGGCTCGGTGATCTCAACGTTGCGCGGGACATACAACACGGTCCCGCCGGTCCAGAACGCTCCGTGCCACGCCGCAAACCGATCGGCCTCCGGCTTGACGGCCTTGGTCATCAGATGTGGCTTGAGAACGTCGCCATGACTCTGCACGAGGTCACTCAGATTGCCAAACAACACGCCCTTCGCGGCCAATGCCTCCGACAACGTCGAGCGAGTACAAGCCCCATCGACGTGAGAGACGACTCCCGCGAACTCGGCCCGGTCGGCCAGCAGCGTCGCAAACGCAGCCGCCTCCGCTGGCGAGCCGGTTTGAATGGAAAACTTCTCGGGCCGCAGAGCACGAATGTCGATCCGCTTCCACTCCTCGGGATCCAGCTCCGTGACGAGCAACTCGCGATACGCCTCGAAGGAACGGCGACGGAGGTCATTCACCCATTCAGGCTCTTGGCGCTTAGAAAGGAATTGCTCGAACGCCTCGGCGTTGAACGGAGAAACGGATCGGGACGGGGCGGATACGGCGGGCATGACTCACTCAAATAGTTCAGCGAACAGTAAACGAACGCGAAAATTGACGGGAAGACATCACTCAACGTGACTATTGCTTCAGGTCGGAGACTCGCATGAAGACGATCAACATTCCCAGCTGCAGGAAGAAGGCAACGACGGCCATGAGCGATTGTGAAAGAACGCCCATCAGCAAACACACGACGGCAAAATAGATCGATGCCACACAACCGAGTCCCGCCGCCAACATGCTGACGATCAAGGCCATATCAGCGAACGCCGAGCAGGCAAAGCCCTCGCATTGAGGAACAGCATCGCCCGGAAAATCGTAGCCGCAGGTGGGGCAGGAAACATCGGTGGCTCCCATTGCCGCGCTGCACTTCGGACAGATCGCCATGCTGAAGCCTGAATGCCAGCGGAGAAGCGGCTCGCTTACCCGACGCTGCCTTCCATTTGAAGTTCGATCAGCTTGTTCATTTCGACGGCGTACTCCATCGGCAACTCCTTGACGAGCGGTTCGATGAAACCGGTGACGATCATTGATGCGGCCTCGGCTTCGGTCATGCCACGGCTCATCAGATAGAGGAGCTGTTCTTCGGCGATCTTCGAGACGGATGCCTCGTGTTCGATCGTCACGTTGTTGTGATCGACTTCGATGTACGGATAGGTGTCGCTGCGGCTCTTACTGTCGAGGATCAGGGCATCGCAGACGACGTTGCTCTTGCAGTGATGGGCGTCGTGTGTGGCCTTGACCAAGCCGCGATAACTCGCCCGGCCGCCGTCCTTCGAGATGCTTTTCGAGATCACACGGCTGGAGGTGTGCGGCGCACAGTGAACCATCTTGGCACCCGCGTCCTGATGCTGGCCCTTGCCCGCGAACGCGATCGACAGCGTTTCGCCACGAGCTCCCGGTTCCATTAGATAGATCGCGGGGTACTTCATCGTCAGCTTCGAACCGAGGTTGCCATCGACCCATTCCATCAGAGAGTCGCCGTAAGCCTTGGCCCTTTTGGTCACGAGGTTGTAGACGTTGTTCGACCAGTTCTGGATCGTGGTGTAACGGCAGCGGCCTCCCCGCTTGACGATGATTTCCACGACCGCCGAATGCAGGCTGTCGCTGCTGTACGTCGGGGCCGTACAGCCTTCGACGTAGTGAACCGAAGCCCCTTCGTCCACGATGATCAGCGTCCGCTCGAATTGGCCCATGTTTTGAGTGTTGATGCGGAAGTAGGCTTGCAGCGGGAACTCGATCTTCACGCCCTTCGGCACATAGATGAACGAACCGCCCGACCAGACCGCCGAGTTCAGCGCGGCAAACTTGTTGTCGGCCGAGGGGATGATCTGGCCGAAGTATTCGCGAACGAGGTCTGGGTAGTCCTTCACGGCGGAATCGGTGTCGGTGAAGATCACGCCCTGCTTGGCGAGGTCTTCCTGCAAGGAACCATAGACGACTTCGGACTCATACTGAGCCTTCACGCCCGCGAGGTACTTCTTCTCGGCCTCGGGGATGCCGAGCCGGTCGTAGGTCTTGCGAATGTCTTCGGGCACGTCGTCCCAAGACTTCTCTTGTCCCGCCGACGCTTTCACGTAGTAGAACATGTTCTGGAAATCGAGGCCGCTCATGTCGCCGCCCCACGTCGGCATCGGCTTCCGGAAGAAGATGTCGAGGGCTTCGAGTCGGAACTCGCGCATCCATGCCGGTTCGTTCTTCATCTCGGAGATTTGCTGCACGACATCGCGATCAATGCCGCGACGGCTTTTGAAGACGTACTTATCAACCGGATCATGGAACCCATACTGATAATCGCCCACACCGATGGGGGCTTCGAGAACTGCTGTGTCTGTGGACATGGCGTTTTATTCCTCTCGCACTTCGGCGAGATTGTTTGCCCTTCCGCCTGTTACGGCCAAAGGACGAGGATTGAAACTCTTCACTGCCGAATTTTGTTGAACCAATGAATTAGACCGGGACGGCGGTTGGCTCACCCGACTTCTGCTGAACCTCTTGTTCTTCGGCGGCTTCGACTGGATGCCGTTCTCGCACGGTGGCATAGCCGTGATTGTGCAATTCGTGAGCGAGATCGGCGTTGCCGGTTTCAACGATGCGGCCCGCCAGCATCACGTGTGTGAACTGCGGGATGTTGTATTCGAGCAGTCGTTCGTGGTGCGTGATGATCAGCGACCCCATCTGCGGGCCGGAGAGTTTGCGGAGTCCCTCGGAGACGACTCGCACGGCATCGCTGTCGAGACCGCTATCGGTTTCGTCGAGGATCGCGAACTTCGGCTGGAGCATCGCCAGTTGGAGAATCTCCATCCGTTTTTTCTCGCCGCCGGAGAAGCCTTCATTGAGGTAACGTCGGGCGAACTCGACATCCATCCCGAGTTCCTCCATGCGCGCCTTGAGTTCCTTGCGGAAGTCGCGCATCGGGATCAGGCCCTCGCCCTCCTTGCGGTCGGGCGTACGGATGTTTGTCACCGCGTGACGCAGAAAATCGGCCACCTTCACGCCGGGGATCGTCACCGGATATTGGAAGGCCAAGAACAGCCCGAGCCGCGCTCGCTGGCACGGATCGAGTTCATTGACCGACGCGCCGTCGATCTCGATCGTCCCGCTCGTGACTTCATATTTCGGATGCCCGACGAGCGTATAGGCGAGCGTACTCTTGCCCGACCCGTTCGGACCCATCAACGCGTGGATCTCGCCCTGACGGATTTCCAGACTGACGCCCTTGAGAATCGGCTTCTCATCCACGGCTACATGCAAATCAGTGATCTTCAGCAAACTGGACATAGCGAAAACAAACCTTCTTAGAAACGCCTTTTCAATGTCATTCGGTAAGCGGCTCGATTCGCCGCTTCAACCATTCCACAAGTCCTGAATTGTTTGCCTAGGTCGTGTGGACATTGCCTCAATCGAAGCAAAACTTTGGCAAGACAAGTAGGCTTGGCTGAGTGGCGAATGAGTTTGACTGACATGTAGCTC
>JAYSQC010000689.1:0-14195 GCA_043721755.1 Schlesneria sp. | reverse complement strand
CGACAAAAGTAGCAGGCACACTCCGTGTGCCGTCCGCGAGACCGTGATTCGCAGAGGAATTCGGTGAACGGCACATGGAATGTGCCTACTACTTTGACTGCTGTCGGACACGTCAGGGTTGGGATTATCGAACGAAAGAAGTTAGGGAACTCAAATCGGACACTCACCCTCAGCGTGAGCAAGGAGTCGTTCCAAGTCCTCGCTTCAAGTCCTCGTTCCAAGTCCTTGCTTACGCTGCGGGTTGGTGTGGTCAGGGGATTCGTTTCAGAGCCAGTCCGAGCGCCGTGGACCAGCGTCCGGGATTTCCAATGAGGCGAGGCATTGCCGGCGCGCGAGGCAGGCCCTCGAACGGATTGACGGTGTGGCTCTTCATGCCAACGCGATCGCCGAGGTAATCGGCAAACCACGGCGCAGACTCGCTGCCACACAGGACCAGCCCTTCGAGCGGTCGTCCACGGAAAGTGACTTTGTAGTAACGCAGACAGAGTTCAAATTCGGTGACCAAGGCGTCGAAACTGGGACGCAGGGCATCAATGACCGCACGGTGAATGTCGTCTTCCCCGTTGAGTGAATCCTCGGCAAACACTGCGGCACGCATGTTTGCCGCCGTCTCTAGGTCAACATCCAACGATTGCGATACGGCTGCGTCGAACGCCTGTCCTCCGATGGGAAAGGGCTTCATGAACAGCGCCCGCGAACCTTCGGTAAACATCACCGTGGAAGTCGTCTCACCGCAGAACAAGTACGCCGTGCGTGAGGTTGCCGTAGAATGACTCGCGCGGTGCAGGCATCGCAGCCACGCACACGGTTCGATGTCGATGCCGACCGGATTCAGTCCCGCGTGTTCGAGCAAACGCAACCGCCGGTGAATGGCCTCGCGCGGCGTGGCGATCAGAATCACCTCCTGCTTCGACACGTTGTCCTGCTTCACTTCGCCCGCCAGCAGATACCGCACTTCCGCGTCAGCAATCGGATAGGGCAGACGTTCGGCGGCCACTGCGGGAATCTGTTTGACGATCTCATCGTGAGGAAGCTGTGGCAGTCGAACGGTCTCAATGAACAACTCGTCGGCAGTCAGACAGCCGACAACTTTTCTCCCGGTGAGACGCTGCTCGGTCACCAGTCTCCGCAGCGCATCGGCCATCGCCCGCTCGGCCTCATCGGGGGAGGCCGCTTCGACGAACGGCAACCGGCACTGCGCGATCGTGCTCATTTCGAGTCGATCTGCCGTCCCGGTCAATTGCGCAACAGTCGCCGTGCGCCGACCAAGATGCAGCCCAATCGGGATCAGCGGTGTACGAGTCAACGTGAGCATGGTGGTTTGAAGAGGTCGTTCGAGTTGGCTGCGGGGAGAAACAAGACGGTGTCCGTTCGACCACCCATTGAAGCCTGACGCGCAAGCGAAGGACGCTCGACGATCGATCCTTCGCTTACGCGTCAGGCTTCGAAAAAAAGGCAGTTTTCTGCTCGTCACCCAAAGAAAAAAGAAAGCGCGGCAAGGTCCCCTCGAAGCTCCCAGCTCCTCCTTGCCGCGCTCGAGCATCCGGCCCCGCAGTGCGGAACCGGCTGTGTTTTAGTGATCGCGTCGAACAGATTGTTGGCCGGGTTGCCCCGACACCAATGAACATAGGTCGGTTTCGCCAGCCGTCAAATTGTTTCCGGCAAGTTCTCGATTTTGGGGCGGAGAGGATGTTCCGGTGGGGGAGTCATTAGGCACTGGTCATTAGGCATTAGGGGGAAAGACAAGCGTCCCTGCGCCCCCTAATGACCAGATGGTATTTCAAAACCTGTTTTGCCTCGAAAGCTAGCCCGACGCGCAAGCGAGGGCTGGGCATTCGATGATGGTGAAGCCCTCGCTGGCGCGTCGGGCTAGTTTTGAAATGCTCTCTAATCTCGACTTTTGCCAACTTTGGAGTGCGGGGATTCATCACCGCTTTCTTTTCTCTGGCTTCGCTCCAATTTTTGGAAGACCACCAGTTCATGGTGCCATTCAAAAAGTCCGAACCTATCCAGAAAAGAAAGCGGCAATGAATTGCCGCACTCCAAATGACTTGGCAAAAGTCGAGCTAATGACCAGTGACTAATGACTTCCCTTATGGGATCGAAATGAACTCGCGCAGATTGAAGAGGGCGTGTGCGGCGTCTTTCCAGACGGCGACGCTGTTCAGCACCTGATCGCTCGAAACCTGATGCAGTTCGGCGAATTGGGTGATGGCCTGTGCGAACCGCGTCCGTTCGACATCGCGCGGCGGGCGGTTGAGGGCGGTCACAAACATCGCGTCCATGCGGGCGGGCAGAGTCTGGTCAGTGCGCGTCATCAGCCTCTGTGCCCAGACCTCCGCCTGCTGCAACACGAACGGGTCGTTCAGCAGCGCGAGGGCCTGCGCGGGGACGTTGGTCACGTCACGACGGCCCGTCGCCACCTTGCCGCCGGGAAAGTTGAAGGCTCCCAGAAACTGGGGCGACTCCATCAGGTTGTTCTTGATGTAGACGCTCCGTCGGCCGAGGCCATCCAGTGGTCCGGCAAACAGCCTGCGATCGGCGTTCGATTCCGCACGGTACGGTTGAATGCTCGGTCCCAGCAGCGTTCGATCGAGTCGCCCTGAAGCGGCGAGGACCGCGTCGCGAATGGCCTCCGCCTCCAACCGTCGCGACGAGTAATGCTGGAGCAACCGGTTGTCGGGATCAATCTCTTTGGCACGCGGATCCGGTTCGCTGACCAACTGGAACGTGCGTGAGAGGACGATGAATCGCACCAACTTCTTGAGCGACCAGCCTTCGTCCATGAACCGCTCTGCCAGTTCATCGAGCAACTCGGGATGCGACGGCTGTTCGCCGAGATGCCCGAAATCATCGACCGTGCGGACCAGTCCCGCTCCGAACAAATGGTGCCACACGCGATTGACCATCACGCGCGCGGTGAGCGGGTTGTCGCGGCTGGCGATGACGTGGGCGAGTTGCAGTCGTCCGCTGCCCTGCTTGTCGAACGGTTTGTTAGCAGGTGACAACGCCTCCAAATAACGCCGCGCCACCGGTTCACCCGGCCGGAAACAATCGCCGCGCGCCAACACCGGTTGGTCGTAGCCGGAGCCGAAGTCTCCGACGCCGGGCGAGACGCGCGGCCGAACGAGTTCGTGTTCGGTGCGGCGATAGTCGGCGATCAACTCGGCCACGCGCGGAGACATCGTGGTCGAGTTACTCAGCAACCCGCGCTTCAACAGTGTGTTGAGCCACACCACGTCATCATCGGCTGCCTTGTCATCGGCCCACGCTTGAATCGCGCTGCGGATCGAGTCGATGTAACGATCGGCGATGTCGTTTAACCGCGTGGGCAACGCCCCGCGCGTCGTGCGAGGTTGAGAGCTGGATGGCCCATCGACGCGCGGGGCGTTGCCCACGCGGTTAAACGAGACATCCTGCTCATCCGCTACGAACAGCCGCCGCAGGTGACTCAACTCGGCGCGCGGCGTTTCCCCGCCGTCGTGCCAGACGGCGCGCGTGATCCCGAAATACGAGCGGGGATTCTCGGCCGCCTGCTCATACGGGAGCTTGTAGTTGGCCGGATCGCCTCCCAGGGCGCTGAGCTGATCGGGGAACTTCGGGTTGTCGAACATGGTCATCAACTCGGCATAGACGCGCAGCGAGTCGCGGTCTTCGGACGGCGAGAACGTGACCCAGGTGAAGTCGGGCGACGTGAGCGCGCGATAGTTGGCGTAGTTCAACTGACAGTTGTTCGAGACCAATCGCACCGCGCTGCTGCGCTGGCCGGCGACTTGGAAACTGAGATGCTTCTTCTTGCCCGCGAGCAGCGGCGACCGGATCGCACCGTTCAACTTGTCCGACACCAAATGCGTGTGCAGCCCGGCGGGCAAGATCGTCGTGAGCAGCGTCTCGCCCTCGGATGCCAGGACAGGCCAGCCGGTGCTGCACGGGATGAATCGCAAGGCGTGACCGTCCGATTGCCATTCGGGACGAAGATCGGGACCAACGCACGGGCGAAAGTCGGCGAAGGTCTCGAACGCCGTTGTGTTGAACTCGGTGCGTGTGCGGTCTTCGGTCGCGTAGCGCGTCGCGAGAGCCTGCCACTCGGTCGCGACACGCGCTCCGTCGGCGAGCGGCATCGTGGCCATCGTCCGCCACGGCTCGAACGGGTCTTCCAAGGGGAAGGCTTTGTCCTGCGTGATCGCGTTCCACTTCGCGAGTTTCTGCGGATCGAGCTTCGCGACGGCAGCCGCATCGGCGGGACGACCACCGGTTCCCGCGAGTGTGGCCACGAGGTACTCGCGCAGCTCGGGAACCTGCTCCAACCAGAGGCGAGCCACCTCGGTCCTCAACTTCGATTTCACGTCGAGGAGCTGGTCGATTGGCTGCTCGTTGACTTTTGGTCCATCGAGCGTGTGGCCGACCAATCGCGAGCTGCGTACCACGCCGAGCAGTGCGTGATAGTCCTTCGTCGAGATCGCATCGAGCTTGTGATCGTGGCAGCGTGCGCAGGCCACCGTCGTCGCTTGGAACGCCTTCGTCAGCGTGTCGAGCTGGTTGTCGGCCAAGTCGTACCCGATCGACTTCAGCGTGCTGCAATCGTCGTGATTGACCTCGCCAAATCGGAAGAAGGCGGTGCCGATGGGCGACTCGCAAAAGTTCTCCTGCCGATTCCATCGCGGCTCTGCGAGCAAGTCGCCCGCGATGTGTTCGCGGACGAGTTGGTCATACGGCACGTCGTCGTTGAAGGCGCGAATCAGGTAGTCGCGGTAACGCCAGGCGTGATGGACTTCGTAGTTCCATTCGTTGCCGTGCGTTTCGGAAAACCGGACCACATCCAACCAGTGTCGCGCCCAGCGTTCGCCAAAGTGGGGCGAGGCCAGCAGCGTATCGACGAGCGTCTCCACGGCGGCTGTCGGCGTCGCACTTGCACGTTCCAACGTATCGAGCTGCTCGCTTGTCGGCGGGAGGCCGGTCAGCACGAGACTCAACCGTCGCGCGAGCGTACGTGGCTCAGCCGCGTTCCCCGGCGTAAGGCTCGCCGCTTCGAGACGACTCAGGATGAATCGGTCGATCCGATGCGGCGACCAATCCGCGTGAGCGACCTGCGGCGCGGCGGGCTTTCGCACCGGATGCAGACTCCACCAATCGAGCCGTTGCTGGAAGACCTGCTCCCACGTCGCGTCGTCCGACTTTTTGAGCGGCTTTCCCACGGGAGCCGGTGCGCCACGTCGAACCCATTCGGTCAGGTCGGCCATCGCCGCCTCGGGCAATCGTCCCTTGGGAGGCATCTTCAACTCATCGCTGTCGTACTGGATCGCCTTCAGCAGCAGACTCTTCTCCGGTTGAGTGGCGTCGATCGCCGCTCCCGTCTCACCCCCGCGACGGATGCTGTCGGCGTCGTCCAACCGCAGTTCACCACCAAGTTTCTTCGAGTCGGCCGAGTGGCATTCGTAACAGTGCGTGATGAGCAGCGGACGGATTCGTTTCTCGAAGAACTCCAGCCCCGCGTCATCGGCCGCGGCGGTCGTTCGCGACAGGAGTGCTACGAGTACCAGTGTCGCGTTCATCGTCGCGAGGGAATTGATCGTCCGCATGTTCGTTGATTCCGTTTGAAGTACCGGCCGAGTTCTTAGGCGAGCGGCAAGAGTTGTCTGCCCCACACCAACCCGAAGTGTGAACGAGGGCGTCTACCCGAATGGTGCCTGACCCTGATCTATACTCCGCGCGGTCTGAATTGAGTCGTTTAACCGCGTGGGCAACGCCCCGCGCGTCGATGGCACAACAGCATTCCGCATCGCTCGACGCGCGGGGCGTTGCCCACGCGGTTAAACGAGGTAATGGCCTCATTCTTGGCCGCGCGAAGTATAAGGGTTCGTCGGCAAGTGAGTCGTCGGGCGGCAAGGCTCAGATTATCATCCGGCCCGTCCGATGCGAGTCCCGTGGAACGTGTTTTTTCAAGGAGTCGGTGATGGTGACGATGCGACGCTTGGCAGTGGTCGTCTGTTGCGTGGTGTTCTGGGAGAACTCAGTTCGCGCGGCCGATCCCGTCGATCTGGGCGGCGTCACCGAGACGCACGTCATGATTCCGATGCGCGACGGCGTGAAGCTGTCCGCGTTCCTCTACACGCCGCCGGGAACGGGGCCGTGGCCGGTGTTGCTCGAACAGCGGTATGCCAACGGGAACGATCCGGGGACTCAGAAATCGTTCGCGAAGCTGGCGCAGGGCGGTTACGTCACGGTGCTGGCCAATTTTCGAGGGTCGCAAAAGTCGGAGGGGGTGTGGCGCGGATACCGAGCGCTGGGCTGGGGCGAGCTGAAGGATGGCTATGACTTGGTCGAGTGGCTTGCCGCGCAGCCGTGGTCCACGGGAAAGGTCGGAACGTTTGGAAGTTCTCAGGCCGGGTTCGCTCAGAACTTTCTGGCCGTCACGCAGCCGCCGCACCTGGCCGCGCAGTACATGATCGACACCGGACTGAGCCTTTATCACGAAGGCTACCGCATCGGCGGCATCACGCGGCCCGAGCGGTTCAAGGGGATGGACAAGGTCGCCCGCGTCCCCGAACACAACCGCGAACTGATGGCCGAATGGTTCGCTCACCCAACCTACGACGCCTATTGGCAGGACGAGGATTGTTCGCGCCACTTCGACAAGATGAACGTCCCCTGCTTCACGGTTGGCAGTTGGTTCGACTTCATGTGCGTTGGCTCCGTGGACAGTTACATCGGACGGCAGCATCGCGGCGGAGCCAAGTCGCGCGGGACTCAGCAATTGCTCATCGGCCCCTGGTTGCACGGCCGCTTCAAAGAGACGAACAAGTCGAACGAGATGACCTATCCTGAAAATGCCAAGTTCGCGCTGGAGGCTCACATGCTGAAGTGGTTCGATCATCACCTGAAGGCGATCGACAACGGAGTCACCCAAGAACCAACGATCCGCTACTACGTGATGGGTGCGTTGGGCGAAGAGGGTGCGCCGGGCAACGAATGGCGCACGGCAACCGACTGGCCCGTCAAGGCGAAGCTCACGCCGTACTTCCTGCTTCCTCCCTCCCCTCGGCGGGGAGGGCCGGGGAGGGGGGCCGATGTGCGAAAGGATGCTGCGACCGCATCAGCACCCCTCCCTAACCCTCCCCCTCAAGGGGAGGGAACAAAGCAAAGAGAAGACACAAAGCGGGGAGAAGAATCAGAAGCGTTTGTCGGTCGCCTCTCAATTGAAAGCTCCTCGTCCACCGATGCGACGGTGAGTTGGTTAGCCGATCCGCTCAAACCCGCGTCGATCTCGACCATCGCCTTCCCCGGCGCGAAGGATGCGCGCGAGTTCGAGCAGCACCCCGAAGTCCGCACGTTTACGACCGATGTCCTGACAGAAGCGGTCGAGTGGACCGGCAAGGTTCAGGCCGAATTGTTTGTCACGTCGAGTGCGAAAGACACCGACTTCATCGTCCGTGTCAGCGACGTTTATCCCGACGGCCGGTCGATGCTCATCATGGACTACGTGCGGCGGGCGCGCTACCGCGACGGGTTCGATCAGGAGGTCTTCCTCAAGCCGGGCGAAGTGGCCAAGGTCGCGTTCGATGTCGGCTGGCTGAGCCAAGTCTTCAACAAAGGGCATCGCATCCGCATCACGGTCGCCAGCACCGGTGCCCCGTTCTACGAACCGAACCCCAACACCGGCGAACCGCTGACGATCGACTTCCCGCCGAATGCGGTCACGGCCAAGAACACGCTGCATGTAAACCAGACACACGCCTCGCGCGTCCTCGCACCGGTGAAGGCGAAGTGAGTGGGCAGAGACTTGATCGGTCGCAATCAAGTCCAGGAGCAGCGATTTTCACGGATCACGAGCGTATCTAGGCCCCGCTCAGAGGTCTCATCAAGGTCCGCGCGAGGTATAAGCCCCCTCACCCCCGGCCCCTCCCCGTAAAGCCGGGGGCGAGGGGAGGCTCTTAATGTGGAGATGACATGAATCCCGTGACGATCATTGCTCGCAAGCGGGATGGTCACGAGTTGGCTGCCGATGAGATTGCGTTCTTCATCGGCAGCTTCTCGGCGGGAACGGTTCCCGACTATCAAATGGCTGCGCTGGCGATGGCGATCTATCTGCAAGGGATGACGGACGCTGAGACCACCGTGCTAACCGCGTGCATGTTGGCGTCTGGCAAGAAGCTCGAATGGCAGCGTTCGCCATCACCGTCCGACGCGGAGATCGTCTGCCCCAGTGGCGAGCCGGCCGAACAACGCTTGGACGGTGACGACACCGCCGTCATCCAAATCAGGGGCAGGACAAAACAGGGCGAGGGACTGAATCTCCCGTCGCTCGTTCAGCGGAAGGACACCGTCGAATTGGACCCGCCCGCGATTGCTCCGCCGCGTGTCTCGCCGCCGGTGCCGCGCCCAAAACCTACCGAGTCAACATTGCTGTTGGACGATTCGGCCCGCATCGACAGTCCGCCGGAACGGACACTCGGCGGACGCGACACGACGGAAATTTCCGACGTGTTGGCACCGCCGGTTCTCGGTGGTCACACACTCCCAGAGCAAGGGGGACTCGATGGTGTGTGGTTCAGCGGTTCTCGCTTGGAATTGGAATCCGAGGTGAACGATACCGCTGACTTCGGAAACATCGCCGAACTGATGCCCGTCAGGCTGCGGCTCGTATTCGGTCCCGTGGTGGACAAGCATTCGACGGGAGGTCTGGGAGACAAGACCTCGTTAATCCTCGCTCCGTTGCTGGCGTGTTGTGGCTTGCGCGTGCCGATGATCTCGGGGCGAGGACTTGGGGCGACGGGTGGGACGCTCGACAAACTCGAATCGATTCCCGGCTTCCGCACGAACCTGTCGCTCAATGAGATTCGCACCCTCACCAACCAAGTGGGCTGTGTCATCACCGGTGCCTCGCCTGAACTCGCGCCGGTCGATCAAAAGCTGTACGCCCTGCGCGATGTCACGGGGACCGTCGCGTCGATCCCGCTCATCACCGCCAGCATCATGTCGAAGAAACTGGCCGAAGGCTTGAACGCGCTCGTGCTGGACGTGAAGTTCGGTTCGGGGGCCTTCATGAAAACGCTGTCGTCAGCGAGAAAACTGGCCGCGTCACTCGTCGAGACCGGGCAGCGGATGAATGTCAAAACGTCGGCCCTCCTCACGAACATGGATCAGCCGCTCGGCCGCATGGTCGGGAACTCGCTCGAAGTGGACGAGGCACTCAGTACGCTGGCGGGTCAGGGACCGAGCGATCTCTGGGAAGTGACGAGCGAACTGGCGGCCGACCTTCTGTTGACGACCAACACCGTCAGTGATCGCCCCGCCGCGAAACGCCTACTGGAGCAGCACCTTCAATCCGGCCGTGCCCTTGCGAAGTTCGTGGAGATGGTCGCCGCACAGGGTGGGAACCTGAACGCCGTCCGCCGCCGCTCGGCCACGCAGACGGACATCGTCTCGTCACGTTCCGGGTTCGTCTCACGCATGAACGCGGAAGCGCTGGGCCTGGCCGTGATCGAACTCGGCGGAGGCCGTCGCGTGATGACCGACCGCATCGATCACGGCGTCGGCTTGGAGATGCTCGTCCGCATCGGCGACCGCGTCGAACTCGGCCAACCGCTCGTCAAAGTCTTCGCCTCCGACTCTCAATGCAACGCGGTGAAGCCCATGATCCGCAACGCCATCCACATCCGAGAAGAACCCGTCACGCCGCCACTGCTGATCTCAGAACGAATGGACTGATCGATGGCTGAAGTCCGGCTTAGCCTTGTTAGCCGGACTTCTCTTCAACACTGTTTCTCCGTGCGGCCGCCGCCTCGAAACAACCTTCAACGACGGTGAGCGTACCGAAGCTGTGAACACCATGAACGACAGTCTCAAACAGCAACTCCTCACCGCAGCTATCGCCGTGCGCGAGCAGGCGTATGCGCCGTACTCAAAATTCCTCGTGGGAGCGGCCCTGCTGACGGAGGACGGCCCAATCATCACGGGCTGCAACGTCGAGAACGCTTCCTTCGGCATGACGATCTGTGCCGAACGGAATGCCGTATTTGCGGCCGTCGCGCAGGGTCATCGTCGATTCCAAGCCATCGCCCTCGCGACAACCGGCGGCGCGACACCCTGCGGAGCCTGTCGCCAAGTCCTCGCCGAGTTCTCCGACGACCTGCCCATTCTGATCGTCGATGTCGCTCAACCCCACGTCGTGGTCGAGACCTCACTGGCCGTGCTGCTGCCGGGACGGTTCAAGCTCTGACGTGACGTGTTTCTTCCAAGAGGTGCCGGTGCGGCTTTGCCCAACAAATGCGACGGTTCACAAGATGTAGGGTGGGCTGTGCCCACCAACTCGCAACCCATCGTGGTGGGCACAGCCCACCCTACGATTTGTTGGGCAAAGCCGCCGCGTGCGATTGAAATCACAGCAGCGCACCGGCGACGCAGCCGGTGAGGCAGGTGGCCAGTGTGCCGCCCAGCATCGCTTTGAAGCCGAGGCGGGCGAGGTCTCCTCGGCGTTCCGGGGCCATTGCGCCGAGGCCGCCGATTTGGATGCCGATGGAGCCGAAGTTCGAGAAGCCGCACAGGGCATAGGTCAGGATGACGACCGAGCGAGATTGAAGTTGCACGGGCGAGTCGGGCTTCAGCCAGCGGCCGAGTTCTTCGTAGGCGACGAATTCGTTCAGGGCCATCTTGATGCCGAGCAATTCTCCCGATTTAAGACAGTCGCGCCATTCGATCCCCATCAGCCACGCCATCGGCGCGAACAGATAGCCGAGTCCTCCCTTGATCGACCATTCGGCGGCGAACAGGTGGTGGCCGATCAGGACGACGCCTTTGTCGAGCATCGCGACGAGCGCGAGGAACGCGATCATCATCGCCGCCACGTTAAGAGCCAGCTTCATCCCTTCGCTCGCTCCTGCCGCAGCCGCATCAATCACGTTGGCGTCTTCGGAACGGAAATCGACCGCGACCTGACCGAGCGTTTGGGGAGTCTCGGTCTCCGGCACCATCAGTTTGGCGATCAGCAGGCACGCGGGTGCGGCGATGAACGACGCGGTGACGAGATGCCCGCCATCAATCCCCATCCCGACAAATGCGGCGAGGACTCCACCAGCGATGGTCCCGAATCCCGCGACCATGACGGCGTTTAGTTCCGACTTCGTCATGGTGGAAATGTACGGCCGTACCAGCAGCGGAGCTTCGGTCTGACCGACGAAGATGTTGGCCGCTGCTGACAGCGTTTCGGCGGCCGATGTCCCGAGCGACTTCTGCATCAGCCACGCCATCGCCCGCACCACCGCCTGCATCACGCCGAGGTAATACAGCACCGACATCAGCGACGAGAAGAAGACGATTGTCGGCAGCACTTTGAATGCGAAGAAGTGTTCGCGAAATGCCTCACCGAAAACGAAGCTCGACCCGACATCAACGAAGTCGAGCACCTCGGTGAAGAAGTCGCCGATCCGCGAGAACAGCCACAGCCCGGGCGCGGTCTTCAGCGTCAAGAAGGCAAACAGAAATTGCAGGGCCGTGCCGCCCAGAATGACTCGCCACGGAATCACCCGCTTGTGGGAACTCATGGCCCACGCCAGCCCCAGAATCACAACGTAGCCGAACAGGCTGATGCAGCGTTCCATGAGAATCTCACTGTGCGCAGAAATCACAAAAGTGACGGGCTAAGAACTTGTCCAAGAGCAACACCAACCCGAAGCGTGAGCGAGGACGGATGTCGCTCGACTCGCGTCCTCGCTCACGCTTCGGGTTGGTGTTGCTCAAAAAACGGCGTAATTCTTGGACAAGTTCTATGGAACGGGGTCGCACTAACTTCCCGATCAGCCTGTTTCACTTCGGGAAGTTAGGAACGGGTCCGCAATAACTTCCCGATCTGTCCGGTTTTTCTCCCTCCCCCCGGCGGGGAGGGCGGGGGAGGGGGGAGGAACAAGTGGGCGACCGCTTGGTCAATCCTCCCCCCTCCCTAACCCTCCCCGCCGAGGGGAGGGAACAAACAGGAACCTCGGGAAGTTATTGCGGACCCGTTCCTTAGTGCGCTCCCAGTCCTAGCGCTGCCAGTCGATGCGGTCAAAGAGCGCCAGCAGTTTGTCGCCGCGCGGGCGGTTCAGTTGTTGGACGTGGGCGATGCGGCCGCGCAGGTGCGCGGTGAAGTCTTCGACCTGATCCAGGTTTTGGGTGGACGGGCCGAGACGCACGCAGTTGGTCAGTGTCGCCTTGAGCCGGTCAAACTGGTCGCGCGCGACGTTGGGCTTTTCGTTGACGACGACTCCCGCGATCGACTGCCTTTGGTGTGCGCGCAGCACGCGGCGTTTGGACGTGTTCACGCGGAATCGCTCGCCACGAATGATCTGCTGGACGAGCGGGATCAACACGCGCAGGCCGCTCGCCAACTCAGGCGGTCCCGAAATCGCGAGGTCATCGGCGTACCGCGTGTAGGTCGCACCGAACGACTTGGACAACCCAGCCAGTCGGAGGTCGAGCCGATACGCGGACAAGTTGGCCAGCGCGGGGGAGGTCGGTGCGCCTTGAGGGAGGTGGCGTCGCAGGTAGGGCTCGAAGGCATAGGGATCGCGGTCGGGAAAGGCCATGTTGCCGGGAATCGCCGACGTCGTGAGCAACCCCAGCCAGATGGCCGCTTCGCGCGAGTAACCGACCGCACGGAACAACGCCACCACGCGCGAGAAGCCGACGGTCGCGTAGAAGTTCGACAGGTCCAGCTTCACGAGCGTCGCGTGTCCGACATGCGGCTTGGCATTCGTCACAATCGACCGTCCGGTGACAAACCCATGCGCCGCGGAGTGGGTTGGAATGTGGTCGAGAATCTCGCGCAGAATCTTCACTTGCGCCTGCTTCAGCAGTTGTTTGGGAGACTCAATCAACCGCCAACCGCCCGACTTTTTCTTGAGCCAGCGGAAGTGGTAATGAGCTTGCTCGACATTGTTCGGACGCCCGGCGGTGAAACGATGAACCAGCCACGCCACCTTCTTGAGCGGGATACCGAGCCAGTCGGCCAATTGCTCGGGCGTGCGGAACGCCGGGAGACCGCGGGCCTGCAAGCGCGCGTCATCACCATCCTGACTCAGATCGAGATATCGGCCGGTCCCGGAACCAAATCGCGCGTAACGATAGGGAATCCCGCCGGTCACTTCGACAAACGTCGCGTGTGACTGGCGAGCGTCATGGCGCGACTGGTCTCGCAACGTGGGAGTCAGCTTCGGGCGCGTGAGCAGCTTCTTGCGAGCCCGAACCGCAGAACCCGCTGTGGAGGCCGTCGGCGGGAGCGGGGCGACCGACTGTGAATCATGTTCAATCGGTTGTTCTGAAACTCGGGCGGCGGATGATTCCGACGGCCGCTCAAACGTTCGTTCCTCTTCCGGGCGAGATGACGCTTGAACCGTCCAATCCTCGCGCGGCTCCGCACTCCAACCGAGCCAGCGGAACAACCAACCGAAAAAACTCATGAGGCCACATCCCGAGAGACGCGAGGAACTCACCGCGGAATCGCGGGAGCCTCGCCGACTTCACGAGGCCCGGCCTCGCGACAGTTCCAATGGAATATCGAACGAGAGATATGAGTGATCATCCGCGCGGCCGAAACGGACACTCACCCGAAGTGTAAACACTGACACTCACCCGAAGTGTAAACGAGGACGCAACTCACCTCCTCGCGCACGCTTCGGGCTAGTGTGCTGCGGTCGCAAAGGTGTCTGTTTCGGCCGCGCGGAGTAGAACAAAAACAACGCCGGCCCGTGGGCCGCACAACCGATCCCGTAGCGAATTGGCTCGTCGGTGCCGCCCACCGACGATGCCAATTCACACCACGAATCTCGAACAACACGGCGACCGCGGGGTAACCCCGTAGCATTCGTCACACCCGGTGAAGGGGGACGAATCGAGCTTGTGCGACCCACAGGCCAGCGGGCGGCATGGTAGCCGCAGGCAGGGGGCTGGCAAAGGCGGGATTGAAGATGTCATGGCCCTGCCGGAAAAAACTTTGCACGAAGTCCGGCTTTTCTGAAAGCCGGACTTCCCTCCGCAGTGTGTCGCCTCGGATGGAAGTCCGGCTAACAAAGCGAGACCTCGCGCCGTCAGTGATGAGACATCTGAGCGGGGCGGCGTCAGCCCCCCGGTTCTTGGGCGTCAGCCCGCTTTGGAAGAACCGGGGGCTGACGCCCAATGGCACTGACTTTACGTTGCATGTAGCAGGCACATTCCATGTGCCG
>JAYSQC010000688.1:0-2840 GCA_043721755.1 Schlesneria sp. | reverse complement strand
AGCACTCGACATGTTCTCGCACTCCGTTGTTGAGGGACGCGAGAAACATAGACGCGACATACGCTTAGGGCGATATCACTTTTCGGATAGCCTCTGAGTCAATTATGAAATAACCAACAAGACGCATGATGCGACGAGTAAGGCGAGTGGCAGCACTTTATTTACCCGCGACACCAACCCGAAGCGTGAGCAAGGGACTTCGGCCCGATTCCCTCGCTCACGCTTCGGGTTGGTGTGGGTCGAACAATTTCTGCCGCTCGCCTTGGCGGAGGTTCTGGGCCACCGCGACTCAGCCGCTGCACTCACCGGGGCGCGACGAAAGTTGTTTGTCAGGTCAGCGAAATTTCAGCGACCAGGTGATACTGGCGCAGGTTATGATTTGGTCTCATCTGCCAGCTTGCGATGCCGTTGGGCGAGGTTGCGCCGGTGCGTAGCTGCTCTGATCGTTGGTCTTCTTGAGCGGTGCCAACGTCTGCATGATTCGGCTTGTCCGCGCGACTTCGCCCTGATCCTTCAGCGCCAAGAGTAGGGCGTGGTCATACCGAATCTGCGGACGATCACGCCAAAGATTCACGAAGAACGTCACCACCAGCGGCAACGGCCCCAGCACAATCGCCAAAGCGACAATTGTTCCACCACGCCTCGGGGAACGAATGGCGGGTTCGATCAGTCTAGGCTCCAGCTCGACGGACATTCGCAACCTGCATCGATCAAGGATTGGGCCAAGTGAGCACTCGTCCCAACAGTCATTGGACGATCGATCCCAAGCCGCTAACCCGGATTCATCAGAGAGCAAGGGATTAGGCAACTCCCGAAAAACAAGTTACCCCGACATGGCACCGTAGCACGGACGCCTCGTCCGTGCGCCAATCCATTGGACGCACGGACGAGGCGTCCGTGCTACGGGTAGGTCATTTCCAGTGAGTTGCCTTACAACCGAGGGCCATCCGATCACGATTCCAAATCGCTCAGGAGCAGCCCCCCACGAAAAGTGCCGGACTGCTGGGTCTGCGAGATCTCACCTGTGCTCGTATCGAGACATGTCAGGTAGCCGCCCTCATATGCCAGCGTGTCCAGACAGATCCACCCATCCAGAATGGCAGGCAGGCCATTCGAGATTCCGCTATGGCCACAGACAACCCTCTTTCCCGACGGATGCGGGAACTCCAGCCCCGTCAGTTTCTGCCACCGCAGCCATTCGGGCTGCTGATCCACGAGATCCACACCGGGTTCCAAACTGGCATGCACACAGATTTCTGTGGACGACTCCCAATAGGGGAGCATCTCCTCGAGCAGTTCCAAATGATCATCCGGAATGTTGGTGAGCGATCCCCCATAGGAGTCTAGGGTGGCAATTCCACCATGCCGCAGCCACATGCTGGAACGACGCCCGCCCAGCGCCTCCAACATCATTTCCTCATGGTTGCCCATCAAATAGATCAGCCGACTGGACTGCCGGACTTCGACCAACTGTTCGAGCACCCGGCAACTTCCGGGCCCCCGGTCCACAGCATCTCCCAAGACCACCAAGGTGTCACTGGAGGTGAGTTGGAGTCTGTTTAGCAGTACTGCCAAGGCCACGTCGCAGCCATGAATGTCGCCCAAGACCAGTACGCGGCGTTTCGTTTCCAGATCCAACACAGAACTAATCCTTGTCGGTAAGCAGCCACCCAGCAATTAAGATCATCGCTACTGTCAATCCAATGATGATGAACTGATCCATCATTGACGTGTCCGACAAAAGTCGCAGGCACACTCCGTGTGCCGTCCGCGAGACGGTGATTCGCCGAGGAATTCGGTGAACGGCACAGGGAATGTGCCTACGACTTTGACTTCTGTCGGACACGTCATCATTGATCCTCCGTGATCACCCTGAGCGGACATGCCGTAATCTGGCCAATTGTGGCTAGCGCATGCTCATTTTCAATGAATTCCCCAAGGTCACCAAGATATCCGTTATCCGTCCCGCCGCCGAGACTGCAACAGGGTGCGGCAGCTATTTCAATGCTGGGCAGTCAAGCGTTAGCGGGAGGTTGTGACCTCAATGCTACGAGCCAGGTCGCAGGCATCCGTCGCCGATAAAGGCCGGGCCCTGCACGTAGCTGTGCGGCAGGATCGTCACGTTCTTTCCAATCCAGACTGGCCCCTCTTCAGCGTCGATGACGACGCACGGCTTGATCCGGGTTCCCGCCCAACTTGGATCGCCTCCGGTCGAAGCAAGTGTGCCCCGGCCGCGATCTGACCGTCTAAGGTGCGGCGATGGCGGCCACCGCTTTCCCAATCCGCAATCAGAGTTCTTTGATTGGCAAGAACGAAATTCCACGGCCACTCGAACAGACTCACGCAGTCGCTGACGTCCCGGCGCGGCAATCCGGCCAAAGCCGCCCGGCTGAGCGATTCGTCCAGCAGGATCTGCGGAGACAGGGTGGCCGCCAACTCGGCTGCTGCGAAGACACACGCCGGATTCGGGTGCGTGCCGCAGACTCCGACCCATGAGGTCTCCGTGGGAATGACATCGGGTAGACGGTGCCAGAGTCCGCGACCACCCAGCAGTAGGGGCGGCGACGCGACCGGGCGATTGACGCGAAATCCGGTCTGCTCCGCGACGACCTCCGCCAAGGCTGGCCGGCACCAGACATCCAGCGGTGTTCCCTCTCCTGGCAGGTCAGGCGCACCATCCGAGTCCGCCTCACCGACCCAACGGGAATCGTCACCGGTCAGGTGGCGGACTCGCGACCAGATTAGGTCGTGTGGACATTGGTGATGGTTTTGGCGTAAAGGGCTGCTTTTCCGTGATGCCAAGGAAGGCCATCAATGCTAGCGCGCCATGCGGTTTCGGA
>JAYSQC010000687.1:0-6285 GCA_043721755.1 Schlesneria sp. | reverse complement strand
CGACGCGCAAGCGAGGGCAAACCGTTGTCGAAAGTGAAGCCCTCGCTTGCGCGTCGGGCTAGTGAGGAACCCCTCAAGACAAAGTTGTTCGACCACTAGCCGCCGGTCCGCTGGAAATCACCGGCGGCTAGCGCCTTGCCGCTCACTTCACACAACTTTCAACAGGACTGGCGGAAAGCCTGAATCAGGACTGATTTCTCACGGAGGGGCTTCTCGTCTTGGATGTCGGAGAATGCTCATGTCAGACGCGGTGAAACTTCTACAAGTCGCATTGGCTTCGGCGACGGTCGAAGCCGGGCCGTTGATGCCACTCGCCCAGGAGTGCGACGGGCCGCCTCGGTTTGAGGGGGCGGACGGGGTGGCGGCTTCCGGAGTATGGAGTGGTGGGCCGGCGCTCGAAGCGAGCTGGTCCCACCCTACGACGCGACCGACTGCTCACTCTCGGACGTAAATGATGCACAGCTCCTTACTCATGGAAGCCTGACGCGCAAGCGAAGGATGCTCGGTAACCGATCCTTCGCTTGCGCGTCAGGCTTCTATCTGCGGTAAGACAACTCTTGCCGGTCGCCCAACAGACCGTCAGCCCGCGCGGCGACCTTCGGCCGAGTCGCCCGCTTGAGTGGCGTGACGGGCGGGAAGGAAGACTGGTTCCACGTCGCGCTTCTGGAACATCTGGGCGTAGTGCAGGTGACTGGTGAAGACGAGCAACTGCTGGCCTTCTTTCGTGAAGTCCAGCAGTGTCGTGACGGCCGCTTCTGAACGATGCTCGTCAAAGTTGACGGTCACGTCATCGAGGACCATCGGCAGCTCGATGCCGTTGTTGGAGAACGCCTTCACCATCGCGAGTCGGATGGCGAGGAACATCTGCTCGCGCGTGCCGCCGCTCAAGCGTTCGGCTGGTCGTGATTCGCCCGCGTCGTCATCGACATAGAGGTGCTTGCGGCCGAGCGGCGTCCAGAGGTGGTGATACTTGCCGAGTGTCAGCTTGCGGAGGAACGGGATCGCGGCGGCGAGCATCTCGGGCTGGTTGGCCTGCTCGAATTGAGTGGCCACGTCTTGGACGGCGTCACTGGCGAGCGAGGCCGCGAACCACGACTGCCATGCGCCGCGCAGTTCGCCTTCGACCTGAGACAGTTCGCGCCGGACTCGCGAGCCACGCCGGTCGGCTTCCAGCGACTTCAGTTCCTGTTTGATCGTGCCGAGTTGCTCGAAACCCTGTTGCAGCGTGAGTTCGATCTCTTCGAGTTCTCGCGCGTACTGGCGAGCCATTCCCGGCACATCCTTCGGATTGAAGCGGAGCAGCTCGTCCTCGACCAGCGCCACCTCTGGTTCCGATTTGACGAGATGCTCCAACTCGCGCATCGACTGCTCCATCAGGATCTCGACCTGACGGCGACGTTCCATCAACTGGAGCCGCTGGTCGAGTTGCGAGCGGTGTGACACGCCGGCCAGTGACAGCAGCGCGTTCCGGTTCTCTTCGAGTGCGTCGAGCTTGCGTTGCCAATCGGCCGCCTCGCGCCGCTCTTGAGCGTGTTGTTTGCGGAGCCGCTTCCGTTCGAGACTCGCATCGCGGGCGACTCGCAGTTCGCGCTCCCACGTCTCGACGACCTCGAAGGGACTCGCATAGTTCAGCTTCGGCCGCTGCATCCGACGGCCCAAATCTTCGACCTGCTTGCGGAACCGTTCGTAGCCGAGACGGATGTCCTGCGACTGCCCGCGTGTGGCGAGATGTTTGCTGCGGCGATCGCGTGCGGCGATGACCTTTTTCCAATGCTCGACGGCCAGTTTGACATCAACGGTTTCGTCCAGGCCGAGATGTGCGAGTGTCTGACACCAACTCTTGCGACCGTTCGCCAAGTCACGCTGCTGAATTTGCAAACGACCGCGCGCGGCACTCAGCCTGCGTCGCACTTGCAGGATGCGTTGATAGTCGGTCTGTGCCCGTTGAAGATCGGCGGTGCGTCGCGCGGCGAGCGTCAGCAGTTGGCCATCGTTTAGTTCTTGCAATGTGAAGTCGCGACCCATCCATTCGCGGATGCTGCAGCTCTCGGCATAAGCCGCGATGTGATCAAGCAGGTTGCGGCGTTCGGTCTCGTTGGCGAGTCGCAGGTCGCGGAGTTCGGCCACCTGCTGTTGGAGACTCTCTTCGTGATGCGTCTTGAACGCCCACGCTGTTCCCGCTGAAAACAACGACAAGATGACAAAGATCAGCCCGACGATCCAACCGGTGGTTACGGCCGAATAGACGCCCGCGACGAACAGTGCCGCTCCGGCGAGCGTGAACCACGACATGATGCCGTAGATCCAATCGGGCAGGCCGTGACGGAGGTTGAGCCGTTCGAGTTGCTGGTCGAGTGTCTTCGTGCGATGAAACTGCTCGCCCGCTTCGGAGTGCCAGCGGCTGAGGTCGGTCAGTTGATCGATCCGCTGGGCGGCGACATCGATCGACGCATCGAGTGCCTCGACCGAAACGCCGTGTTCTTGAAGTTCCGTCCGGAGTGCCAATTCGCGATCGCGGCACGCGCCGTTGGCTCGTTTGTACCGACGTTGCATTCGCTCGGTCTTGCCGAGGATCGACTGGTACTCGCGCGCGGCCTGCACAAACTTCGCGGTCGCTTCCGGGGAATCGTGTACCGCATCGAGCCGCGTCAGCGACCAGTTGCGACCGAGTCCCGCCAGATGCTCGACCAGTTCCCGCTCTTGTTTGGCGGCGAGTTCTTCCAGCTCGGCGATGCGCGGCTCAAAGTCCTTCGTCAACACACGCTGTTCGGCCAGCATCTGCACCGCGCCCGAGAACCGTCGAATCTCGGGATCGATCCGAATTCCCGCCAACTTCTGGCTGATCCGCGACACGTCGTCGAGCAACCCTTCGCGCGTCTTCGTCGCCGCATCGACATCCAGTTCGAGTCGCTGCAACCGCTGCACGCCATCCTTGGGAAAGGCACTGAAGTCGGGAAGCTGCTTCAGTTCGAGTCGGCCTTCACGCAGCCGGTTCCACGGCGGATGGACTTTCTCCATGTAGCTGAGGCCACGCAGATTGGCTTGCAACTGTGATTGCCGCTCGCGCTGCTTGACGATTCGATCGTCGAGTTCGCTCTTCTTGCGAAGCAGCTCGCGGTAACGGTCTCGCTGACGGACACCGCTCGCCGTTTGACGAGTCAGTTCATCGTGTCGCTTGAGTAAATCGGGGATCACCGCACCGTCGCCACCTGTCCCGATCAGTCGTTGCAGTTCGTGATCGACTCGCCCCGGCAACTCCATCAGCAAGCGGCCTTGAGGACCAAGCGTCATGCCGTACAAGTGGTCGGCCACCTGATCGCCCGTCAGCGTGGCGAACTGTTGCAACTCGGGCAGACCGACGGCGAAGACCGATTCAAACAGCTTCTCGTCCGTCGCGGCGAGCAAGTCTTCCATGAACGCCGAAGTCGATTCACCAGCGGGAATGCCCGCGACGGAAAGGAGTCCCGGATCGTCACCATAGGCGGTGCGTCGGACTTCGTACTCGCGACCGCGATGTTCGACGCGAAGCAGTCCCGATTGAGCGTCTCGCCGCCCCTTCTTTTTTGGATTGAGAATTTCATCCGACGGAAAGCCGTACAGCACGCCGCGAATGAAGCGCAGGAGTGTCGTCTTACCCGCTTCGTTCGGGCCGTAAAAGACCGTCAGCCCCGAGCCATGCAACGGCTGTTTGAAGTCTTGCCAGACTCCGAACCGATCAATCTCGATCCCGGTAATCCGCATCATGCCCCCCAACGGTAAGTCTCAAAACACAGTCTCGTAGCGGAATGGTGGGCTAAGCCCACCCTACTTCACTAACCCGAAGCGTCAGCGAGGACGCGCCTTGAAAACTCGCCCAATTTTGTCGCGTTAGAAACGCGCGTCCTCGCTGACGCTTCGGATTCGTGTTGGCCATTTATCACTTCTGTCCCATCTCAGTGAACCAATCCCAACCGAGTTGTTGTGCCTGACTGGCGACCGTGGCCGGTTCGACCGCGTCGGACCACGACTCCCAGCGACCGGCCTTGAGCGTGTTGGCGATCCGTCCGTCGGCGAGCCACTTCGTCATCGCGGGGCGAGTCACCGGCGAGCGGCGATCGAGCGCGAGCAAGTACTCGGTCAACAACTCTCGGTGCCCTGACTCGATCAGCGACAGATCGGGGTCGAGCGGCTGAATACGATGCACGTAACGGAGGCCCTCGGGCTGATCGGTGAGTTGAGTCAATGTGGCAGCCAACTCGGTCACGGCAGCATCCGCTTCCCAACCGTTGGCCTCACCGCTGGTCCGATCGAGCTTCCAGTCGATGAACCGCAGCAGCTCACCGGGCAAGTCCGACAACCGTTCGAGCGCCGCCAGCATCCGTTCCAACAAGTCGTCGCGGTTGCGAACGCCGTCCAGCGACTGAGTGATCCGCTCCCAGCGCACCGGTGCGAGCGGGATCAACGTCTGTTTGATGCGCCGTTGCGCGTCCACTTCCAGCAGCGTTGCGCCGCGCGGACCAGTTTCCTTGAACGACATCCCTTGCGGCCCTGCTTGAGCGTTGACGATGGCATCGGTCAACGGCAACTCGCTCGTCGCTTCACTCACGGAACAGGCCAGCCAATCGAGTGCCGCGAATCGACTGGAAGGAGCGTTTCGCACGGAAGGCCGATCCGGCAGGAGCAGCCCCACGACGAATGGACGGTCAATCACGTTACTCGCTCGCGACTCGAACAGGTTGTCGAGCTCATACGGTTCGACCGATGAATCGACGGTGACGGGAAGCAGAGTCGCCAGCAAGCGGCCTCGATCCGTGAGGTCAATCGGTGGCTCTTCGAGGTCCGTCAGCAACGTGACATTAGCGGGAAGGGCAGGCAGCTCCAACCACGCCGATGCCGGATCGAGCTTGCCGGGCGTGACGAAGACTGGGATCTGCCGCTCGTCGAGCCGCTCGAACCCGTTTCTCAAAGCGACTTCGGCGGGGAGGCTCGCAACCGAGGCGTCAAAGCTGTTGCCCGTGATGAGCAACGCATCGACATCCCGTTCGATGGCGAGGCTGACGAGACGATCAAACGCCGTGAGCGTGGCGATGTCGATGATGTCGCTCGCGTCGTCGTGCAATCCGGCGACATGTTGCAGCGGACAATCGAGCTGCAAATTTGCAGCGTGCAGCAAGCGGAGCGGCTTAGCGGCCATGACGGCATCCCTTCCGTTTTTCCCCGCAGAGACCGACCGAGTGGAGTCTGCCCCACCATTGGGGCCAACTCTCCAGAGCCAGCGTGTCGCGAAGCCTACATGCCTCACGAAACGACCGACTTCGCGATCAACAGGTCTCACCATCGGGCAACTCGCCAGCATGGCGAGTGATGCACCGCACGGTCCCTGCGCGGAATGGCGAAGAGTGTACAGGCAGGGTAAGCCACGGCAAACCCCGAACCGGGGCGTTCTGGCGGGACGGGTACAGTCGTCAATTGGTGGTAGCCCTGTCGCTCCGCGACAGGAAGCGGGATCGCAGACAGGCGTTCATCGCGAATGGGAGGCGATTCGACAGATTGACGTTCCCCGTTCATCGCGCCTCCTGTCGCGGAGCGACAGGGCGACCTTCTCCGAAGTCCCTGTTTCACAGGGCTTTGTTGGGGGACCACCAATGAACGACTGTACCCTGGTGGGACATGAGCGACCGCCGGAGGCTTCCAGACGGAAGTCCCCCGTGAGCGTTGTCCGCCGGACCACCTTTTGAAACGCGACACAGCGCAGAAAGAAGTCCGGCTTTCAGAAAAGCGGGACTTCTAAAATGGTGAAACATCTCGGTAGTGGGGCATGCAGAGACTCACCCCTTCTTCGGCATGAGCGATCCTGGGCGTGCGAGTACCACGCGGTTGAGAACACCGGTCACTCCCACCACGTCACGCACCACGTCGCACAAGTCGATCTCGAACTCATTCGATTCGAGAAAGCCCTCTAGGCAAATGCCCGCTTCACACCGATGAACATGCAGGCGGGTGAACTTGAGCGTGGGATGGTGCTGCAAACGGTGCTGAACTTCGTACTCGATCTCATGTGGCGCGGGGACACGCGAGGCGTGAGTGTCGATGGGGGCGATCTCAGTGGCGACGGTCGATGTGGGGCGCTGGTTCATCCGATGCTTCCTTGATTGGGGGATGAGAAATCTCCGTTTCGGATCGGCCATCAATCACTACCGGGACGCTGCGACTTTGCGCTTCGTTATTCCGACAGTGGATGATGCCCGGATTCCTAGTGGTCGAACAACTTTGTCTTGAGGGGTTCATCACGAGCCCGACGCGCAA
>JAYSQC010000686.1:0-5608 GCA_043721755.1 Schlesneria sp. | reverse complement strand
CACGCGGTTAAACGACGCGGCGTCAATCTCGGCCGCGTAAGGTATATATCTCTCCCTCCCCGCTCCCGCACGCTGCCCGAAGTTGCTGACAAGTGACTTCGGGCAGTGTCGTTTCCATGGTCGCCATTTCCAGCAATCTCTTGTTTGGAAATCTAGGCCAACTGCGACGAGTTTGTTCGTTGTTCCGGTCGTGTGGGGCATCTCTTCGGTACGACCAGATTCTGTCGCACAGCCGTCAGAACCGTCACATATTGAACAACCGCTGCGACGATGAGATAGCCGCACGAGTCATGTCGTTGGTTGGCGGCTTGGCTCGCGTTCGAGTAACGCGAGCCTGACGCAGATCGGCGAGATCGGCCACTGCCGTCGAGTAAGCCATCACAGCGGGATCGGACGTGACCGCACGTCCTCACGGGAGAGAATGCGATGAATCAGCGAGGCCGCGAAAACCTGAGAATGTGGTTGTTGGGAGCCGCCGCGATTGGAGTCCCCTCAGCACTGGGGCTATTCGGAACGGAGCAAATCGCGTTCGGAGACGGGAAACTTTCCCTTCTGCCGAGCAGCAAGAAGGCGACCATCAAAACTGCGGCCGCAAAGCCTGCGACCTCTGTAGCCACGGAGCCGCCGCGATTGCTGCCGGTTCCTGACGCCAATTCCTTTCAGATTCAGACCGTCTCCGATTCGCAGGTGCTGGCCGCGAACGGAAGGGGCGACAAGTCTGAGGTCATGAAGCAGCTCGAACTTCTCTATGAGAAGGACGGGAAAGAAATGCCCGAACTGCAGTCGATGCAACCCGTGCCGACGGGGGGAACTCCACCCGAGGTTTCTGGAGTCACACGCCCCGGCGTTCCAGCGCAGCAGACGGCACCTGTCAACTCTGGCGTCTCTCAACCTCGGATGCAGATGCCCCAGACGAAGAACGGCGTTGGGAATCAGGCAATGCCCAGCGGAACCCCAACGGGCGTGATGCCCGCCCGCCCGCTTCCGCCAGTTGCGTCTGCTCCACCCAGCAAGAACCTCGTGACGGGCTTCTTTAAGAAGTTGATCCCAGGGAACAAAGACGCGAAGACAACGGCCGCTCCGCAGAACTACCAACCCAACGTCGCACCGATGCCGCCGAACTCGCGATCACAGCCGAGAGCTGTTGAATACACACCGGCAAAGGTCTACGCCGCGCCGACTCCCGCGCCGTCCGCATACTCACTGACGCCACTCGGCCAGACGCCTGCGACGCCCGTGAGTGGCTCAGCATCGAATCTTCAGCAGCCGGGCCTGCTGCCAGGGCGAAGCACTTCCGCGTTTATGGCCCCACTGCCACGACGCGATGCCACCGACATCTTCGATCTTCCGCCGTCACCGTTAGTCGAAAGTAACGCCACCGTTCCGAGCTTAGCTGCGCCCTTGTCGGTCTCGCTGCCACCGTTGTTGTCTCAAACGGTCTCCACCGCGACGGAGTTGTTACCACTTGCCGCTGAGATCACAGAACAACCCTCAGCGCTCCCGACAACGTCGATCAAGAGCGTCGATCCCGATAACCCGTTCACGGAAATGTCCGAGGCGGAAGCAGACCGTTCGGATGGTGCCGATCCGTTCACCGGTTTGACGCTCGATGAGGACAGCCCCCAAGGCGTCACGGCCAACAGGAACGCAGGGACTTCGCCGAGTAACGCACCACCTGAAGCGGCTGCGATCGACGACCCGTTCGCGGAAGAACTGCGTAAGCTGGGAATCCTCCCTCCGATCGAGAACGCACCGGCTTCGGAGCAGTCTACGCCAAAACTCGCGATGCCATCGTCAGAGCCTTCAGCGGCGGACGCCCCGTCACTCAGCCCGCCCTCGCTGGACGGAATTGAGGACGCGGCGACTCGCGAGAAAATCTCGAAGATTCGTGAACGAGGCGGCATGAAGGGACTTAAGGGGTTCTGCCCCGTCACGCTGCATGATGAGCGCGAGTTGGTCGATGCCAAGCCCGATCATCACGCCACACATCGCGGGCAGAAATTCCACTTTGCCAGCGTGGAAGCGATGTCGAAGTTTGTTGAAGAGCCGTCCCGTTACGCTCCCGCCGCCTACGGTGCCGACGTGGTCGCACTGACGCGAGACAAGGATGTGATCGAAGGATCACTCGACTTCGCCGCGTGGTTCAAGGGCCGGCTGTATCTGTTCGGTAGCCAAGAGGCACACGATACCTTCGTGACGAACCCGGTCCAGTTCGCGACGCCCGCTGGAATTGAGTGACTTTGCGAATGGAGACGAGACACTTCGTGCCTCGCCTTCGAGTCGCGGAGTGCCTGCTTTTAACTCACGCAGATCAAAGCGAGAGGTTTCTGAGCGGGGTGGCGTCAGCCCCCTGGCTCTTCGGGCGTTAGCCCTTCTTCAGTGGCAGGGAACTCCAAGAACCAAGGGGCTGACGCCACCCCGCTCAGAAACCGACAAGAGGGCTAACGCCCAAGAATCACACTTGGGTTGCGGCTGAAAGAAGTGAAGCCGCGCTGTGAAGAACCAGGGGGCTGACGCCACCCCGCTCAGATGTCTCAGTCACTGACCGCCGCGAGGTTTACTTTGGTTGCAGCCGAGAAGTGATCTCGTGGAACCGCCCAGCCGAGAGCGTGCGCAGGCGTGCGATGGAATTGCGACGCCATACGCCGACGCCGCGTCCGCTTTCGGCGGGCGGTTCCACGAACGTGATCAACGCGCCTCACGGGCGAGGCCGGTTCTTCAGCTTCTCACTGGCGCGAGTCAGGATGGCGCGTTCGGCATCGGTCAGACTGTCCGATCCCTGCTCATGAATCTTCGCTAGGATCGTATCGACCTTGGCATCGAGATCATTGGCCTCAGGCTCGGGTTGGAAGACGCGCAGCTTGCGTTGAGTCGCTCCGCGCCGCCAAGCCTTACGCCAGCGTGAGGGATCGACTCGCTCCCACAGCCCGGCGAGATGCCAGTTGAAATGGTGATAGCAGTAGCCGAACGCGATCCCGCTGAAGTGTGCCATCGTGTACGCGGCATCAGGCCATCCGATCTCGCCCTGAACCGCTTGCAGCAATGTGTAGGCATCCAGCGCCGCGTAGATCATCAACAAGACCCAAATCTCAACGGGGATGACCCACGCAAACAGAATCTGCTCACGCGGGAAGTGCATCGCGTAGAGCGTGAACAGCGCGAGGACGGCGGGCGTGGCACTCTCCAATGGCTTTGGCAGCGGTACCGATGCACCGAATGCCGTGAAGAGCGCACCCGCCGAGAGAGCCGCCCCGAGATAGAACAACAGCATCTCGCGCGGGCCATACATCCGTTCCAGCCGCGAACCGAGGAACCAGATGCCGAGCAGATTGAACACGAGCGTGAACGGAGACTGCCGGTCGTGGCAGAACGTGTAAGTCAGTACCCGCCACACTTGGCCGCTCAGCGTCGCACGCGCGTCGAGCATGAACCATTCGTCGATGAGCGAAATACGGCGGGCACCAAACTTGATGACGGCGTCCAAGCCCGCTTCCCGAGTCAGGACCGTCTGAAACAGGAACACGACGACAGTGATGATGATCAGCCACCGCGTCGTCGGCGTGTCATGCGCCCACTTCGGCCCCTGCGAGCGGTCTTCTTGGAAGTAGTCTCGGTCTTCAAAGCCCATCGCGTGATCCTCGCGCTCTCACCGAAAATGCCGTCTCCGACGTTGAAGTCCGGCTTAGCTTTGTTAGCCGGACTTCCTTCCGGGAAACACGCGGCAGAAAGAAGTCCGGCTTTCGGAAAAGCCGGACTTCAAATGGGTTGGCGGGGTTGAATGCCGCCGCCGCGCGGTGAGTCGAAGCTCAGTGTCGCGCGGCGGAAATGGGTCGTCGGGACTTGAGCCAACCACACCAACCCGAAGCGTGAGCGAGGATGCCAAACAGCCACTCCTCGCTCACGCTTCGGGTTGGTGTCGCCGAGCACTCATCACTGGCTGATGGTCGCCTGAACCTTCTCGGGTTGTGGCAGCTTGTCGGTCAACTCGACGTTTAATACCTTGAGTCGATCGACTTCCGTTTGCACCGTTCTCAACCGGCGGCGCAGATCATCCACTTTGGTCAGGACTTGGTTGCGAACCTCTTCCACTTGCTCGACCGCCGCGACCAAACCTTCGCGATGTTCCACCGCATCGGCGGCATTCTTCGAGAGCTGTTCGCCCCCGACCAACTCGGCCTCGCGCAGCTTGAGTTGCTCTTCAGCTTGAGCCACCAGTTTCGTCTGCACATCCTGTGACCGACGCCAGACGGCGAGATCGTCTTCGCGCTGAGCGAGCAACAGGATCTGCTTGTCGAAGTTCTGCTGATAAGCCGACGGCAGTTGATTTCGCCAACGCCACTTGGAACTTTGCCACGTCGCGCCGTCTTGATTCCGCACCTTCCAGTTCGGCGTCAACTGCGACTGCACATTGCGCGCGGTCGCGACGGTGAAGTCACCGCGATAGACGACACTGTTGTCGGGCAGAACTTCAAAACCGTAGATCACTTTCTTATCCGTGATCCCACTGTTGGTGCCGAGGTCCACGACGAGTGCTCCTTGAGCCTGAACCGTCGTCTGAACCGGCGGAGACGAGTTGCCCCACAACTCAATCGCGCGGAAGCGGTCTCCTTCGAGGGCCTCGAGTTGTTCCTGCAACTCGGCCAATTTTGGCACGAGGGCGCGGTACTCCTCACGAGCGACGGACGCCTTTTTGGTCCAGCCGTTGCGGACCTGAATGAGCTTGGAGGTCAGCATCGTTGACGCCACTGCGGCCACGACCACCAACCAGACACCGACTTTTCCCATCGTATGCATTGCAAGGCCCTCGTCATCCCGAGACCCGAAACCACCGCCGCTTCCGTACCTCGCACGGCAGACGCTGACACTCACCCGAAGCGTCAGCGAGGATGCCACACACGCGCCCTCGCTGACGCTTCGGGTTGGTGTGAATATGCCCTTCTCATCCGTGAGCGGTATATCGACCCGAGGCCGTTACCGGCGACAGGTCATTCCCCCCTCGGCCCGCTCAACATCTTCATCGCCCGCCGAAGATTCCATCTCTCCGAGTCGCCAGCGTGACGGGCAACCGACACAACCGTCACGACCACACCAACCCGCAGCGTGAGCAAGGAGCGGCGACTCATACCCCCGCGAGGTTGCAACAGAGATGACTCGTCATCGGCACCACTCATGTGTGGCGGGATGATAAGAGTCGCCAAAGAGCAGGGTCAAGGAGTTGCTGCGGCCTCGCCCCTAAGATCGTTCGGTTCGACAACGAACTCGACCACCGGTGCGGTCTCTGCCGATGGAGGCTGCAGATGAAGAGGAACGCAAACGCCGACGAACACACCAACCCGCAGCGTGAGCGAGGACGAGGGTGATTCCGAACAGGAGTTTCTGGTGTCGTCGCTCACGCTGCTTACGAAGCCCGCGCTGGCGCGTTTTGAAGTGGCGCTCTTGTGTTCTGGATTTAGGCGGGGGTTCTGTATTCCTTGCCGCCGCCGAACACGACATCCGCTCCCGATGCCAGATATACCGCTCGCGGGAGAAGCTGACACTAACCCGAAGCGTAAGCGAGGATGCAAAGCACGTCCTCGCTTACGCTTCGGGTTAGTGTGAAATGTGCCAT
>JAYSQC010000685.1:0-9706 GCA_043721755.1 Schlesneria sp. | reverse complement strand
GGCCACCGCCTCGCCCTGCAACGCCGACGCTGCGGCTGGAACTGCGACGTCCTCCTCGAAGTTCTCAACGCACAACGGACTGAGTGTGCGCTGGCCCTGGCGTCACCGACGTGGCGATCGAAGCCGAGATCGCGCATCGCGAAGCCGGATTGTTCGCGACCGCAGAGAATTTAGGGCCCAATCTGTTCGTCAGGCTTTTCAATAGGAGACTCAAGATGATGCGACTGTTTGCCTTATTCGTTGTGTTGGCCGTTTCTCACACCACCTTGGCGGCTGACGACGCCAAGGCCGCCGGCAGGATCGTCGTGGATGCGAGCAAGTGCGGCGGAGTGTGGTGGTTCCCGCAAGGAAAGGACGGCTTCGATCCCACCAAAGACCACCAAGGAAAGCGGCTTGCAGACGATCTGAAATCTAGCGGTTGGGAAGTGGAAGAGATTGCCAGAGGTGAAGACGTCACAGCGCGGCTTAATGGCGCTGACATTGTGATTCGCGCTAATTTTCATGGTGAATACAAGCCGTCCGAAGTACTCGCGTATCGTGAGTATGTCGCGGCCGGGGGAAACGTACTTTTACTTCGAGGCTTCGTGCGCGACGGCGAAGACAATCGCGACAAGGTTGCCAAGGAGTTTGGCATCGTGTTTTCCAAAACCGTGCGCACCCAAACCATCACACGATGGGCGCAGCATCCATTGACCAAGGACCTCGATCTGTTGCCCTACACCATTGGCAGCGTCGTTACGAAATCGCCCAAGTCGAAGGTGCCAATCGCTTACTTGGACAAGAATCAGCTCGTGATGGGCACCGTGACAATCGGCAAAGGCAAAGTCATCTTTGTCAGCACAATTTTGCCGCTGCTCAAGGCCCCACAACCATTCATGAGTCGAACCATTGAGGAGTTGATACGCAGGAACTAACACCGCAACCGGCAGCCAATGAACAAGACACATCGCCCTCGCTCGAAGGCGTCCTGCTGCGGCGTGGCTGGGACGGAAGTCGCTTTGGACGAAGCCCCGGGGTTTCGCGAAACGCTCCAACCTTGGCCATCCATCCGATTATTGACTCACGCCATCCAAGAGGGACGAGGTGCAGGTATGGCTCCGAGCGGAGGCGAAGCGGTCGCAAAAGAGACCCCTCCTGAGCGATCGCGGTCTAACATGCCGGTCCACACTCAGCCAAAGTCTGTGACACCGCGTTCTTCAGCGTTGGGAAAGCGAGGATGGGCTACGGAACAGAAGGGTCGTTTTCGGTCGCCCGCCGGGTACTCACAAGTCGCGGAAGAAACCTGCCTGTGCGTGCGCAATAAACGCGATACTCATCCGCGAGGTTGTTCGACAGCAGGAACGATTCTTCCGCTCTAGCCGCACGAATATAAAAGAAAGCGAACCAAGGGATCGTCAGCAGGAGTGCGGGCTGCCCCGCTATCATCGCGGTCGCAGCCTGTGAGAGCAGAAACGACGTGTAGAACGGATGCCTTACAAACCGATACGGGCCGGTTTGAACGATCCGTGTGACTTGGTGCTGGTCGAAGGCGAACGCTGGCCGCGTCTGCCCATGTGCGGCGACAGCACTCCAAAAGATCCCGAGGATCAGTAGCAGCAGCACAATTCCGCCAATCTGACTCCAGAGCGGTGGATCGGTGGAAACAGCAATTGCCCAGCCATGAATGCCCATGCAGAGATAGATGGAAATCTTGTAAATGAGCTTCCACCGATCACACTTCACTTGTCGAAAGTACCAGAGACTGGACCACAACAAGGAACCGATGGTGATCGCAACCAGCAGCAGCGAGACAAGACGTAATGACGGCATTGAATGTGATCTCCATCGTCCTTTGGACGGTGACACGATTGCGGTACGATGTCACCTGGTGGTCAGCGGCCGCCTGCATGCAGAAACCAATCTTGTTTGAAACTCCAACTGAAATCCTACAGGATTGAAATCGGCTTGTCCTCCAGACGGTCTTCCTGCTGCCCGACGAAACGTCTCCAGACATCTTGCAAATCGCCCCTCGCACCCGATGGAGCCCATGATGACTGCTAAATGCAAGTCTTGGACGCGACGCTGGCGTCTCTCAATTGTGGGCGGTGCGTCTTTGCTCTTCGTCGCGGCAGCCCTGTGGATCCTCTGGCCCCGCAGCTGGACTGTCATGATTGTCACCACACCCCCGGGAGCACGGGTGCTAAACGAGTCGCGAGTGATCGGCACGACACCCCTCGAGCTGAAACTGACGCGTGCTCGCACCAAATTGACGTTGCAACTTGACGGTTACGAAACGCATAAGATTTTCCTCGACTCGGCTCGTCGACTGTCCTCCGTGAAGTTGGCATTGGTGCCGCTGCCACTGACATACACGCTCAACGTCCAGCCTCCACACGTGGCACTGAGTGTTCAGGAACCGGGAGCCACGCTGGCAGGGAATGGACAGCGGCGAACGCTCACCGTCGCTGAGCCGAACAGCGAGCGGACGTTCACATTGGTCGCCAAACTGGACAACTTTGCCGATGTCGTGCGCACTGTGCGGCCGGTGCCGGGCAAGACCGAAAGCCTAGACATCAAATTCCCGGTGCAGTTGCTGTTCGACTTTCCTCAACTGGGGGTTCCGTTTGCGGTTCAGTATGACGGTATCGAACTTCCGGTTGGCGATACGCGATTGATCGAAGCGTCGAATATCAATGGCCATCGGCTGCAGATCACAGCAGCCGGGATTTCGTTCGTTGACCGCAAACTGCCACCCAACTTTCCGGGTGAAACGATTCGAATCGCCGTCCCTCCCCAGGTTGCGGTCTACAAGGTGGGTCGATTGCCATTGGGAATCGGCCTGAAGGCGACAGCGACAGCCGGCGCGGCCAGGGACAACAACGGCTGTCATTGGGTTGTCATTCCAGGGATCGAGGAAGGCAAAGCCGCCGAGGTCACCGTTACCGCTGGGGAGACGGTGCTGTCCACCCTTGGGCTTCCACCTTTTGATCGTGTGGCGGGGCCGCCGGTTGAGTGGGCGATGTATGAGATTGAAGGCGGCTCTGCGGATACGACGCTCATCATTCAGGGGGAGGGGCACATCCTACGCCACCCGGATGGCAGAGAGTGGATGCTGGTCCCCCGGCCGGACGGCAAGCGGTGGGTCAAGCTGTCTGCAGTACGTCCCGGCTTCAAAGAGATTGCCCGGCTGTTGACGCCCATCGGTGGCGAACGGTCCGCAGTGCGACTCGACATGTCGCCGCTGGCTCCTCCGTTTGAATATGCCCTGCCCGAAGACATGGTCGTCTTCGTCAACGTCAGCAACTATGGATCGTTCAAGCGGCGGCTGAATGAACTTCGGGGTGTGCAACTCTGCCAGTCTCCCGTGATGCAACCGTTCGTGTCTCGGTTTCTTGGCAAGAGCGAACAGTCGGTCGGTCAAATTCGGGAGCAAACCGGCATCGACGTCGTGAATCTGTGCGCGGCGCATACTGGGCAGATTGTTTTGGCGTGGGCTCCCGAAATTCAAGGGACGCCGGGCACAAAGGGCACGAAGGCTACCAAGGCCACGAAAAAGGTTCCGGCGAAGAAGGTGGTGGAGGCGCCCCCCGGAACACCATCGAAGCCCGGCTCCAGCTATTTTCTGTCCGACGTGCCGGGGAGCCGCGGCAGCATCCAAGCGATGCTGGACGAAATGCGTCGAATCGGCAATGTCGGCAACGGATTCATTTCCGTTACGGACGACGATGTTCTGATTGGCGCAGTGGATTCCACTTCCGCCGAGCAGGTTGTCGCACGTCTGGGCAACAAGCCGACCGATTCCTTTGCCTTCAATCATCGGCTCACGGAGTTTCGAGACAGGGCAGGTGGCACGGGTGACTTTGAAATGTTTGTGGATCTGAAGCGTATTCTTCCCAACCTCCTCTTCTCTTTGGAGCCGTATCAGTCAGCGGTGGCAGGCTATTTGGGCGTCAGTCAGTTCGAGTCCGCTGGTCTCTCTTTTTCGATCGCCCAAGGTCAATTCGATACGCTGTGCCATTTGCTGGTCATCACCAACGGTCGGCCGCAACTCTTCCAATTGCTGAAAATGCCGCCACAGTCACTGAAACCAGAGTCGTGGGTTCCGGAGGACATGACTGGTTATTATTCCTTTACGTTTGACCACACGAATCTGGATTCTTTTTTACCATTACTAGGCAGTCAACATGGCGCATTGCAGGGGCTTGGTGATCGGCTTACACTTGTGACTGATTTCACAGAAAGTCGTGGATTTCTCGTGCCTCGTGTACTCGTCGCTTGGGATCTCAAGAATGCCCCGGGAAACGCAAATTCAATCCGACGTTTCCTGGAGGTAAAGATCTCGACCATAGACGGACCAGACATTGTTAATCTCAAGTCCAAAGACGGACAAACCATTTACATTTTAGACTATGGTCGGCAGTTCGAGCAGTCGATTAGCGACGACAAACCAGTGCCGCTCGGGAAAGTCGCGCTGGTGGTGACCGAGACGCACGTGATGCTGACAACTCACGTCGAGTTGCTGGAGAAGATATTGAATCATCAAGGGCCTGGGCTAGCCGACAGCCCCGACTACCTCCGCGTGGCCGCACATTTCCCCAAGGAATGCAGTCTGATCGCCTATCAATCGCCGGATCAGAATCGATTGCTGTTCCAAGCATTGAAGACCGGACGACTGCCCGGATTCATCAATGAAGGCACTGAACTGATCAAGGTCTTCGGCGGCTTGGTGGAAGCCCTGGATGGCAGTCAATTGCCGGATTACGAAGCGGTGAAGCAGTACTTGACGCCTGCGGGAGGATATGGGGTCATGAATGATTCGGGATTTCATTACACGCACTTTACGCTCAACCGCTAATACGTCCGTCGTTCCCAGAACCATCTCTCAAGTTCAAGACAAAGGGTCCACATGTCAGCCTTAGACTCGTCAGCATTCGAACTCACCGCTGAATACCGCAGTGTGTTCGCGGATATTCTCTCGCAGGCGGTGACCGGCGAATTGATCGGAATGCAGAATTTCGCATCGATGGTCGGCATGGTCGATTCGGTCGATGAAAAGATCGAGGCGGTGGAACATGCCGAGAACGAAAAATGCCATGCACTGGCGTTTCGCCAGGCGGCGGTCGATCTGGGGGTCGATCTGATCGTCGATGTGGACGCACCTTATTGGAAGCGCATCCGCATGACGTTCCTGGACCGGGTGGAACAGGGGGACTTGACGGCCTGTTTGCTGATTCAGGAAATCATGCTGGAATCATTCGCTGTCTCGACCTATGAGACCGTCGCCGATGTCGCTCATGCCTCGTTGGCGAAGACGTTCCGCGCCATTGCCACGGAGGAGCAAGAGCATTTGGAGCATGCACTTGAGTTTCTTCGGGGGGAGTACTTGCACGCTCCGGACGAATTCGAGCGCAAAGTCGAGCAGGTTCACGAGGATGTCATGACCGTGCTGGCGGAAATGGTCGCACGAGAGGATCCGCGTGGGCATTGCGGCTTGTGCCGGACCGAGTGCGCAAAGAAGTCATTACGGCATGTCAACCTGGAGATCGGAACTCTTCGCGGACGGGCATTGAACCACTACTTGAAAGTGTTGGACCGCTTGGGGCTCCCTGGTGAGAAGACGTTGAAATGGGTAGCCAATCTGCCGGTATAGACTTCGCCCTCATCGGCCACGTCGATCGCTGGGACAAGCTGTTCAAGATCCTCCGCGAACTCCGGGACACACACCGCGGAGAGGTGGCGGAGAGTGAGCTGAGGAGTATTGTGCCTTGGATTCCGCCACGAACAGCCATGCGGTTGAACGTTCATTCGCACCCATCGGGGAAGGTTGCGCGAGGCATTTACATTGAAACCTTCATCACACCCGATCAGCTTGAAGCCGGCAACTTCAAACCGGTGGTGGAGAAAGTGCGATACGCTGCCGAGCACGCCAATCGGGCTGGTGCCCGAATCGCTGCGCTGGGCGGCTTTACGTCCATTGCAGTGGAGAGCCGCAAGGTCAGTCTCCCTAGTTCACCGACGGTTTTCACCACCGGCAACACCTTGACGGCCGCCTACATTGTCAAGGGAGTGGAAGCAGCCGTCCAGCACACTGGCAGACAGCTCAACCGGTCCAATGTGCTGATCATTGGCTCAACCGGAGACGTGGGCAGCGGCTGCGCGCGATACCTGTCGAGGATTTCTAAGCGATTGCTCCTCAACGCCCGCAATCCCCAGCGTCTCCACGACCAAGCGTCGGAATTGCAGTCCGGATGCGCCCTCGTCGAATCTTCAACAAACCTCGACACGTTTCTCTCCGCAGCCGACGTTGTTGTATGCACTGCGAGTTTTCCCCGTCCATCATTATCATTGTCACTCTGCAAGCCGGATGCGTTGATCTGCGACGCAGGTTATCCGCATAACTTTATCGATGCTGCCAGAATTCATCCGGACCATCGCCTGTTTTTGGGAGGCTTGGGATGCGTTAGGGGGCAACTTGAGTTCCAACCGGACCTGCGTACTGTATTCAACGAATTCCCGCTGCCTAACATTGTGAACGGCTGCATGCTGGAGGGAGCATTGCTGGCTTTGGAAGGGAGATACGAGCCGTTCTCGCAGGGCCGCGGTCAAATCGTGCCCGAACGTATCGAAGAAATCTGGATGATGGCCCAAAGGCATGGATTTACGCTATCGCCATTCTTCGACGGCAATGGATTGTGGGAGCGTTGTCGAGCGTATCAGTAGTAGAATTTCGCAGTATTCTGACTGATCGTAGATACCCTCGAAGTCGGTTCGTTGTTCCCAGAGGCGTTCTCTGAGGAACGTCGGGGTCGCGGAACTTGGAGGCAATCATGTCGCGGTTGATGCTGTGCGTTCTCGTGTCGTGCGTGATCCTGTGTTCGTGCGTACCAGTTCAGGCCGACAACGCCGAGGAAAAGTCCGTCAAGTTCGTGGAGAAACTGGGAGGAAAAGTTACCCGCGATCAGAAGCTCCTTGGTAAACCGGTGATTGACGTATTTCTGTCTTGGAATGACGTTACGGACGCCCGGTTAAAGGAACTAGCCGGACTCAAGAACCTCACCTCAATCTACCTGCACCGCACGAAGGTGACGGACGCGGGCTGAAGGAACTCGCCGGATTCAAGAACCTTAGCTTAGGAATTGGTCAAAACAACTTCCCGACTTTTGTGAAACGAGGTAACACTCCCTTGGACAGGAGTCGAGTTCTCGGGAGTGGGGCATGGCAGCCTATTCGGTTGAAGTCGAGCGGAAGAGGAAGCGGTTGTACGACGGGTTGTCGGAGAAGGATCGCCGCCGGTCTGCGGCCGTGGAAATGGCCACGTTGGGGCACGGCCGTGTGGAGTCCATTTCGCGTGTCTGGAGATGCGACTCCAAGGCGATCCGCCAAGAGATGAAGGAATTGGAAGACCCTGCGGATCCGGCCGTGGGCCGGGTTTGAAAAAAAAGGGTGGCCGACGAGGGCTGATCGAGTCGCGACCGACGCGGGAGGCGAATCGGAGACCACGGCTTCAGGAATTCACGGCGGGCGATCCGCTGCGCGTCGGCGTGTTGTGGACGAACCTGTCGCTGCGAGAATTGCCGCGCCGGTGGATCGACCTGGGAACTCCGGCCAGTCGCCGCGTGATTCGTCGTTTGTTGCGACAGCTCCAGATCGGACGCCGCACGGCGCGGCAGAAGAACACGAGGGGACACCATCCCGACCGCAACGCTCAGTTTGAGAACATCGCCCGACTGCGGCGCGAGTTCCCAGACGCGGGCCAACCGATCCTCCGCATCGACACGAAAAAGCAGACGCTGCTTTTTGCTCGGCCTTGAGGGCCGACGTGTTGGGGAACTTTCACCGCGCCGGCCAGACCTTCACCGAACAGACCGTCGAAACCTTCGACCACGATGTCCCCAGCGCGGGACACGGCAAACGGATTCCGCACGGCATCTCCGATCTGACGCGCCCGCACGCCCACCTCAACCTGAACACCCGCCACGACACCGGCGAACTCTGCGGCGACAGCCTCGCTCTGTGGTGAGAGCAGCACGGCCGCGCGGCTCACCCCGCCGCGACGAGCCTGCTGATCCTGTGCGAGGGCGGCGGAAGCAACAGCGCCACACACGACCTGTTCCAGGAAGACCTGCAACGATTGGCGAACCGCCTGAAGATCGCACGGCACCTCGCCCACGATCCGCCCGACTGCTCGAAGCACAATCCGCTCGAACATCAGGTCTTCCCCCACATCACCCGCGCCTGCCAAGGCGTCCTCTTCCACACCGTGGAGATCGCCCAACCGTTCCTCGAACACGCGCAGACCAGCACCGGACTGCGAGTGACCGTTGGCCTGCTGAACAAGGTCTACGCCATCGGCCGCAAATACGCCGACGACTTCCCGCAGAACCTGAAAATCCTCTTCGATGACCACCGGCCAAAATGGAACTACCGCGCCGTACCTCAATCCGATTGAAGTCGGGAAGTAATTGATGACCAATTCCTTACCGGTGAGTTCGACACCACGAGTCTGCTGATCGTGCAGTGTGGAGTCGTGGCTTCGATCACGCGGCGTGGGCCGCGAGACAGCGGGCAACTACGCCCTGCGAGGACTCAGGGTGTGCCACACGACCGCTGGCAGGACGCCAATACAACCGGCGCAGGATTGCGTCATTGCGGAACAGAAATCCGCCGATGCCATTGTCTGGCTCCGAAGACGCTCAAGCCGACAAGTCCCAGCAGGAATGTCGATGGCTCGGGAACGGCCGCAACTCCGGTCGCGGAGAATGCGAAGTTGTCGAGTGCCAAGCCGTGATCGTTTGAGGGGTCGTTAGTTTCTGCAAATCGGATCCACAGGTTGTTGCTGGGATTCCATGTGGCCGCGATCGTCCCTCCCAAACCGGGTGTCCGATTCGCCGCAATATTTCCGTTTAGCGCGCCCGCCGTACCGGTGTGAATCGGACTGGCAAAGTCGAACGCGCTTCCGGGTGCAATCCATGAGGCCACCGAACCGAAATTCGCGCCGAATCCATATTCCATGACCATGGACTGAATAGCGGTATTGCCGCCGTTGCGCCATTGTTCACCGTCGTATGTGACATTCAGAGAAGTCAAAGATTGACCAGTGCCATTCGTGAGGCTGAAGGCAATCCATCCCACAGGATTCGCCGTTCCTGGCGTACCAAAGTATGCTGCGTTAGCACCAACCCCTCCGAGGGCGCGGTCAGTGTTGCTGGCTGATCCGAAACTGTAGAAGCTCCCAGTGGCTGAGCTGCCCGTGCCGGTCGAGTAGGTAGTGATAGCCGTTCCTGGTGCCGGTTGACGGAACAATGACCAACTGGCAAGAGTGGAATCATTTGCCCACGTAAGCCCGGCCCCTGTTGTTGCCAGCGTATTAAAGTTCTGTGAGTAGGTTGATCCGGCCGTGGAATAAACAAGTCCCGCATTCGCCGCAGGGACGCAAAGGGCCATTGCCGCTCCGATCAGCATGCCCCACAGGAGCGACTGTCCGACCAGTTTCGCCATTCTCCGAAGCTCCGGCTGGGTCGGCATTGGGAATTGCAATGCGGAAGAAACTCTCATTGCCTTGCTCCAGATGGTTGACTCGAACGAATGGGATGGCCTGAGCGTATCGGCATGCCCCGTGAATTTGTAGTGAGAGGCTATCCGAAAAGTTTTGTCTTGTTTTGTAGGTTCAGGCTGCGGCGACGGGTTTGTGGTCTCGGTAGTGAAACTGGGGTGTGTTGTGTGGAGC